>JBNMHN010000011.1:0-20762 GCA_050872805.1 Clostridia bacterium | reverse complement strand
ATATAATATTTTTATCTTAGATGGGAGGGTTGTATCTTGATAGTTTTTTATAAATTTCATAATTATATCAAAAGACGAAAAATAAAAGTCAAAGATATAATCGCTAATACTGGGATATCAAGTGCTACAATGGCAAATTTAAGCAATAATAAAGGCATTGGAACTGAAACGATTAACAAATTATGTTGTTATTTAAAGTGCCAACCAGGCGACATTATGGAATACGAGGAAACGGAGGAAATCAAAAATGAAAAGAACTGAAGATGAAGTTCGTGACAGTGCAAAATTTATTTTGAATTTTGATAAAAAAGAAAATGGTATAAAACAAGGAACAGGACAAATTACCACCTTTAATCAGTTAGGATTTAAAGGAAATAATAATAAACCTGATGGTTGGTATTTGCCCGACAATAAAACATTACCTGCCATTATTTTAGAAACAAAATCAGAATATGAAGATATTTATCTACAAAAATGGGTTGATGAACTTTTCAGAAATTGTAATATAGTTTTAACAAAATATTCACATGTTGTTGGTATTTTATATAATGGTATTGATATTAGAGTTTTCAAAGATAATATAGAGGTGTCTGGTCTTTCTGATGAGTTACAAGATAAGCATTATTATTTAGATTTATTTTCTCATAACACAATTGATAAACAACGAATATATGCTTTAACAAAGAAAATAAATGATTGCTTACATATAGATTTTGGTATTAAGAATTTGTATCACAGAATGATATTTACTGCTTGTGCATTAGTTGCAAAAAGATATGATGCTTTACTAATTAAAAATATGAATTTTGTAACAATGAAAAATTCTATTTTAAGTACATTGAATAAATCTTTAGAAGAAAGTAAAAAACAAAATCTTAAGCTTGATTTGTTAGTTGATGTATATGCTGAAATTAAGATGAATAATAGTGCAAATCAAGATGCTATAAATAATTTTATAGAATGGGTATCAGAAATATCTGAATGTGCAAATTCTGATTATTGGAACGGCGAAGATGTTATGGGTATTTTCTTTAATGAATTTAATCGTTATAAAGGAAAATCTGAAGCTGGACAAATTTTTACCCCTGACCATATTACTTCATTTATGTACAGATTGATTAACATTAACCAAAATGATAAAATATTGGACGCGACTTGTGGCTCTGGAGCATTTTTAGTAAAAGCAATGTGTAATATGATGAAAGAAGCCGGTGGATTAAAAACAAAAAAGTCCCAACAAATTCGTGATTCTCAATTGTTTGGTATAGAATTTGATAGAGAAATTTTTGCATTAGCTTGTGCAAATATGCTTATTCATAAAGATGGTAAAACCAATTTAGAGCAATTAGATGCAAGAAGCTCTGAAGCTTGTAATTGGATTAAGAGTAAAAACATAACAAAAGTTTTAATGAACCCCCCTTATGAAAGAAAATATGGTTGTATGACTATTGTACAAAATGTTTTAGATAACGTTCCAGAACATACTGCTTGTGCATTCATTTTGCCTGATAAAAAATTAGAAAAAGATTTTACCGATAAGAAATATGGAAACAAGCTGTTGAAAAAACATACACTAAAAAAGATAATAAAACTACCAGAAAATCTTTTCTTTGGAGTTGGAGTAACGACAAGTATCTTTGTTTTTGAAGCTGGTGTTCCACATAATGATAAAGAAATATTTGCTTGTTATATTGAAGATGACGGTCTTGAAACAGTAAAAAATCAAGGCAGACAAGACATTAAAGGTAAATGGCAAGCAATAGAAGATAAATGGATTAAAATTATAGAAAATCCTATATGTGATGAAGCAAAAGATGTTCAGAATTTTATTCAAATTGTAGATTCAAAACAACATCTATCATATCAAATGCCTGAAAAATCTTTTGAAATATATGAAGAGGATTTTATAAAAACAATGATGGACTATGAAATGTTTAAAAAAGGAATTGATGTTAAAGAGTTTGGTAATCAACTTCTAAAAAAAATATTGTATAGTAACTCTATAAAAATAAAGGAGAAAGATACAAATGAATAAGCTTGATTTTAACAGTTGGAAAGAGTTTAAAGTATCTGATATATTTATAACAAATTATATTGGTAACAAGTTACAGGTTCCAACCGGTGCAAATGTTAAGAAAAAGAATCTAATTGAGGGAGATATTCCTAGAATTACAGTTACAAGTATAAACAATGGCGTTTTTGGATATTATCAAGAGAATAAAGAAGATGTAAATTATAGGGTATATGAAAATTTCATTAGTGTATCTTTTTTAGGAACTGTATTTTATCAAAGCGGTAAAGCTAGTCTTGATATGAAGGTTCATTGCTTAAAACCTCAAAATGTCACATTAAATAAATACACTGGAGAATTTTTAGTTACTGCTATTTTGGCTAGTTTAAAAAACAGTTCATATTCCGACCAAATTTCAAGCACTCTATTACCTAATTTAACGATCAAACTTCCTATTGATAAAAATGATGAACCAGATTGGAATTATATGCAATCTTATATGAAATATATAGAAAAATTATCTCAAGATAAGTTATTTACCTTGTTACAAATCTGCGGGGGGGGGTAAAACTCAAAGTTGAAATAAAACAATGGAAAGAATTTAAAATCAACGATTTATTTGAGGTTAAACGACCTGTTGCAAGAAGTTTATCAAATTACGAAGATGGAAATATACCATTTATTGCATCAGGAAATTTTAATAATGGAATCGTTAAATATTGCACTCCCAAAAAAGGTGAAGTTTTAGATAAAGGAAATTGTATCACTGTCAGTCCTCTTGATGCATCTTCTTTTTATCAAGAAAATAATTTTTTAGGAAGAGGCGGCGCAGGTTCTGCGATAATTCTTTTGTATAACAAGAACTTGAATTCTAGAGTGGGACTGTTTATTTCTTCAATTATAAGAAACAAGTTCACTAAATATTCATATAATAATCAATTAACTTCTTCTTCAATAATAGCTGAAACGATTAAATTACCAGTAGACATTAATGGTGAACCAGACTGGCAATATATGAATGAATATATGGAAAGCACAGAGGAAAAAGTAAAAGTAATTTTTAATATGATTAATGCTTTATAAAAAATAGCCGTGAGTTATTTAAACTCTCGGCTGTTTTAGTATATCTCTAATGATTCTTTATTAAATAATGAATCTGCAAAAAATTCTTCTATTGATAATCCGAATCCATCAGCAATTTTGGCAACTGTTGATAATTGAATATCTTTATTTCTCTCATCAATAATATTTTTGAGTGTTTGTTCTGGCATTACTATTTTTTGACAGAGTTTATATCTAGTCAAATTATTCTTTATTAATAAATCACTAATTCTTAAGGCCACTGCTCTTTGTAGTTTCATAAGTATTTCTCCTTTTTATTAGTTTATCTCTAACTTTTTGGAAAAATACTCAATTATAGAGTGGTAAAAAATTAAAAATATGCTATAATAGTTCTGAAAATATATGCTAATTACAAATAAGATATAAAAATTGTAATTTGGTAACCTATAATTTGGGAGCTATTATGAATAATAAAATAGTATGTTTTGCAGGACATAGACACGACTTTAGAAACATTGGAATTGAAGGTAGATTAGAAGAAACTATTATAAGCTTGATTGAAAAAGGTTATACAGTTTTTTACGATGGTGGTAAGGGGCATTTTGATAAAATTAGCGCACACATTGTTATTAAGTTAAAAGAAAAATATCCACATATAAAGATATATAGAATATTAACTTATTATCATCACGAAAAAGAAAAATGGGAATTATCTTCTTGTTATGATGGTTCTATATTCCCCGAAATAGAAGAATTACACTATAAACAAAAAATCACTAAAAGAAATGAATGGATTGTTGATAATAGTGATCTGTTAGTTTGTCATATTAAAGAGACATATAAAAGTGGTGCTTATAACACAGTAAAATATGCTCAAAAAACAAATAAACCAATAATTTATATTTAATGTTTGTAAATCAATACAGAAAATAAAAAACTATGTTATAATGAAAAATATAAGGAGCATGTATGGAAAATAATGATATGTCTGATTTACATTTTATTGTAAGAGATAAAAATGGTCGTGCTTGGGGTATTTCTGGTGATAAACTTGGAGAATTTAAAAAGTCACTAGATAATATGGATAAAGAAAAAACGCCGGAGCAGAAAAAACAACTAGCTGAATTTCAAGATAAAATGATGGAAGGTTTTATTGATAGTAAAATTAAATATCATAATGGCAAAATGATTGTTGATATTTGTTTTAGCGATTCTATTTGTGGAGAATTAAAATTACACTTACATAAACAATATCAAGAAATTATTTCAATACCTCTATTCTTTGATATTGGTTATTTAAAAGATGACGCTCTTGAAAATCAAAAAGAAAATATTAACAATATGTACTTGCCTTTTGGTGTTTCTCAAAAAGAGTGCGATGAGATATTTGATAAAATAAAACAATCTATAAAAAATGTTGTTGCTTATGCTAAAAAAGGTGCAACTTTAAGAATTTGGCTTGATAATACTCCTACATCTCATTGCGGATATTATTATTTAATGAATTTATTAAATGAAATTGATTGCAAAATGTATGAAGTACCTTTTATATATGATTGCAAACCTGATTTGGCTTATGCAAAAGAAATTACAAAAGAACAAAAAGATACACATTCTTTTATGTGGGAATTATTTATTAAAGAAAATGCTCCATTAAGAGTATTTGAAAACCGTGTTTTAATAAGTGTTCCTGAAACCTATTATGATGACTTGATTTTAGATATTGTGGGTAAAAAAGAAATACCAGCACCTAAAATTGTTGGCGAAGTTTTAAGTAAACACAAAATTTCTGACACATATATTTTTGATAGAATTTATCATTTAGTTGATTGTGGATATTTGGAAATTACGGGAATGTGTGAACAATATAATCAGCCTAATTTTTACCCATATAAACACATTGTAAAAAGAACTGATTATAATTTTGATGATGAAGAAATTCTTTTTACTGACATATTAGAACGCTGCATAAATGAACAAAATTTTTCTCACGCTTGGTTAGAAAAAGAGTTTGAGCTTCCATATGCTTTAGCAGGTAGGTTTTTAACAGCTTGTGAAGAAATGAAGATTATTGAACATACTTCAAATGGTGTCAAAATAAATGTGACAATAAAAGATTATCAAACAAATAAAAGAAAATACGAAAAAATTTTAATGAAACATAACTTATTTTAATTTATGGTTAATTTAGTAAGGAGAATATATGAATAAAAAAATTTTAAATATTTGTTTAATTATTATGTTACTTTTTATACCTTGCTTAGTGTTAACTGCTTGTGATAATAAACCCAATAATGCTGTTGTTATTTATGTTGATTTTGATAGCAATGGTGGTACTGAAGTTGAATCTATAAAAACAGAAGATTATAAGGTCTCAAAAATGCCTAAAAACCCTACAAAAGAACACTGTATTTTTAAAGGTTGGTTTACAGATGATGACACATTTTTGATTCCGTTTAGTGTAAATGTTCTACAAAGTTATCCACTACAAGAAAACACTCCAGAAAAAAGAATAACAGTTTATGCAAAGTGGGAATTAGTTTCTCATACTATAACATTAGATAAAGAAATAGATAATTCTAATATTTTAGTTTATAAATATGGTGATGTAATAAACAATGAACCAACACCAGAAATCGAAGGTTATGAATTTCTTGGCTGGTATCAAGATAGTCAGCTAAGTACGCGTGTAATTTTCCCATATACAGTTACAGCAAATGATAATTTTTATGCAAAAATGCAAAAAGAAAGATATTATATTAAGCAAATAGATAATATAGATTCAAGCATAATTAGTGAAAATTGGTATTATTTTGGTGATACAATTAGTTTAAGTTATGCTGATAAAGTTGGCTACACTAAGGGGGATTGGTACTTTGTAAATCTTCCCTACACTATTGCAAAAAATGCAGAAAGTTATATTATTCCAGATTTGGGTTCAAACGAAGCAAACATAGGGCTTAGAACAACTTATTCTTTAGATTGGTATATATTTAAATTTAATTTAAACAATTCAACATCTTCAAATCCAATTACAAAAGAAGTTAGGTATGGTCAGAATGTTATCATTTCTCACCCCACACATATTGACGAAACGCTTGTTTTTGATGGCTGGTTCGACCAACCTGTCGGGGGTAATTTAATTTCCAAGACAAGTTCTTTTATTGTTAGTGTAGATTTTGAAAATGGAGAACAAGTAAATCTATATGCTCATTGGAGAAAAAAACAGTATGTATTTAAATTTTATACTTCATACTCTTCTATTAATGATGAAGAATTAATTACCGAAACAGTAAAAATTGGAAGTATAGTTAATTTACCAATTATTGATGAAACAGATAGAGGGCAATACAATTGTTATTGGGTTATAGGAAGAATTGGTGGATATGATTATCAATATGACCCTAAAAAACTTGGTAACCCTAGCGAACAACTGACAATATCTGATTATGGTGATGATGGAACTGTAATTAAAGTATATATTACAGGTGAAGTAGAGAGATATACTTTAACTGTTAATGGTGGATTTGTTAGATGCTCCAAAGGTTCAGTAATACCTTTAAATATACCGACTGCTGAAGAAGGATATGAATTTGTAGGATATTTTAGTGAAAAAAATGGGAATGGCACATATTTAGGATATGATACTTATACAGTCCCAGATTTAGGTGAAAATGGTGCAACATTAACTTTTTATGCTTATTTTAAACAAATAGAAAATTAAGGGAATGTATATGACAAAAGTTAAAAAAATAATTAAAAACATTAACTTTAAAATTGGTGGTTATTCTGGTTGGAATGAAACTTGGATTGACATTAACAAAAACAAAGTTCGTATTATAAATAATTATAGCAATGCAACAGCTTGTGAGTTTTTTGCAAGTGATAAAGCCCAAAAGAAATTTATTAGCGAAATAAATAAAATAAATTTTTCTAAATGGCAAAAAGAATATAAACCAAAAGATTTCGAAATTTGTGATGGAGAACAATGGGAATTAGAAGTTATATTTACTGACGATACTAAAATTGAAAGTTATGGAAACAATGCTTATCCAGATGAATGGGAAAAGTTTTTTGATTTAATAAATGGGGTTTCTAATCTTTTAGTTGAAGATACTAAACTGAATAAACTAATAATAACTCTTGAAAGAAATTCAAAGTTAAAAATTCATAGAACTATACAACAAAATTTAGGTATTAAATTTGCTGTTTTCCATAACAAAGAAAGCATTGAAATAGATAGAAATTCTGGGAAAATGATTATATCTCAAAAAATGAGTGATGATTGCTATAATAAGAGAGAATATTATAATCCAGAAGGTATTGAAGAAATATTAAATAGTATTGGCTGTATAGAAGATAAGCAAGAAACCTCAAAGAAAAAAGAAGAAGTGCAATATACTTTGGTGGCAACATATAGTGATGAAACGGTAAAAGAAATGAAAGGTAATTTTAATAGATTAGAGTTACCAGCTAATTGGGATTGTATAGTTGATTCAATCAATGAGTTTGTTTCATTTTATTCTATGGGTGAATTATTAAATAAACACAATATTCCTGTCAAATTAGCAAAAGATGAAGTTCTTTATGCAGAAGTACGCTTAAGTGGAACAGGTGGAACATATTATTATCTTGTTGAAAATTTAGAAGTGTCTATTGGTGATACAGTTATTGTTCCTGTTGGCTCAAAAAATGTAGAAAAAGAAGGCTATATTGAAAATTTGACAATATATAAAGTATCAGAAGTACCATTTCCTTTAAATAACATTAAAAAGATATTGAAAGTGGACAACTAAAAAATTCTACTAGTATTGACTTTGTGATTAAATTTTAATATAATTAGTACAGAATAACTGGTGTAGCGAGCTCCGTTCATTGCGATATTGAGAGCAGTAGTAACAGTAATGTGAAAGTCTACCTTTGAAAAGCCAGTTATTTTTTATATAGTTATATAGCATAAAAATAGCCAAGAGTTTTGAAACTCCTGGCTATTTTTTTACTTATTCGTTTTCTAATTTCGAACACTCAATTCCAATTAAGAGTCCTACTTTAAAACCATATTTATAGAAATTCTTTTCTGCTATCGAAGCACTATCACCATATAATTTTAATAATTCTTCAACAAGTTCCATATCTTCTTTGTTAAGTTTTTCTTTAATTTTATCATATAGTTTTAATTCTTTTGCACAACTCTTTTTATATTCGTTAGTGGCTTTGCAATCTGCACCACTTATATTTCCATAAAATATTTCATCAATTATATTCATTGTATTATTTCCTCCTTGTTTGGTATGTAAATCTTGTCTGAAACCTTAATTGCTTTGTAAGTTACGCCGTTTATGGTTTGTGTTATATCTTCTGGTTTATCATCTGCGTTTGCTCGCAAGATAATATGTTTATTGTCTTGTGGTGCTGGTTCAATGTTAATATCTAGCATTTGCTCTTGTTTTGATGCTTCTATAACCTTAATTCCTTTTGAAACTAAGTAAGCACTAAATTGCCATAGTTTTTCAAATTTTCCATTTGAGTCTATTATAAAACTAAAGTTATCTTCTGGATAATATGCTGTAATTCTAAAATAATTGTTATTCATTTTTATTCTCCTTTATATTGCTATTTGCCTTAACTTTCTATTGGCGTAAGGTAGCCATTTATTGTTTACAAAGTTTAATACTTCATCATTTGGTTTTGTGTCGTGGTCGGCATAACATTGCAAAACTTTGTGATTTTTAAGTGAATATTCAAGCGTAACAAAAGGTGTTTGTTGATTTGTTTTGTTTCTCACAAAGAATATTAAACTTTCTTCTCTTGCGAACTTTTGGTCGTAGTTCATTCTTCCAACGCAGTGGTGTAAAATTTCACCTTCATTTATTAAATCTTGTGGACTTCTTGCTATTATTACAACATAGTTATCTTTCAAATTTTTTTGTAAAGCAAGATATTTGTTAGCAACTTGTTCAAATTTTGTGTATAATTCCTTGCGTTCTTGCTCATCTTTTAATGCTTTTGCAGTGTGATATTGGTCTATTCTCATATCGTGCCAATATTTGAAATTATGTGGATAACGATTTTTATCTTCATTCATATTTAAGCCCAAATACTCACAAGCATTTCTATAATCTTCGTAGCAATAGCCATCAGTTTTTTGTTTGATTAAATAATTGATAAATTTATTTTGTTCATCATCTTTTAGAAATTCTTTCAGGTTTCTAAAATTGCTTTCTTTAACAAAATATTTCTTAAATCTATCAAAGTTATATACTTCTTTAATTGGTCTATTTTGTTTGTATGCTCGAATTATTGAATCAATGTAATAATGTGAATTTTTAACTTCTTCTTTGTTTTTATATAACCACTTGCAAAAGTTTTTATCTTTGTTGCAAAGTCTTAATATTTGTTTGCTTGTTGCAAGATTAGATAGTCCAGCTTTAACTAAAAGTTCGCATTGTGGATATTTTTGATAAAATCTTAAATAGGTTAAAATATCGGTATATTCATATTTATTTATTGCTGAATATTTATAGTCTTTTATTTTTGAAATATACTCTTTATTTATGACTATTGCAGTTTGCATTTTAAAATATTTGTCATCATTATAACCCCAATCGTAGTCGTGCCAAGTTTTAAATCTAGTAATTCCATCACGATACCAACCAACTTTAATAAAGCCCATAATTTGTTCAATATCTCTAAGTAATACATCACTTGAATTTATCCCGTGAATAACAACTTGTTTGCAAAGCCATCTTTTATAATAATTTCTAACTGCAACTGTAACTTCACAAAGTTCTTTTTTTAAAGTGGTATAATACTTGTAAAATCTTGTATTTCCATTTGGTTTTGGATTGTGAATTTTGTCTATTTTTTCTATTCGTTGCAACATATACTTTGGTATAGGTTTTATATCATTTACTGTAATCATTTAATCACCACCTTTCCGTCTAATAAAACTGAAATTTCTTTTAATATATGTTTATCAAATGTTTTAGTTTGATTTTCTTGTTTTTCAATAACTTCACCGGTTTCAAAATCTATGTTCATATCTTTTGCGACTTCATCTAATGCTTCGTCAATTTCTTCTTCTGTAAAATCGTCTATATCATTATCTTCAACAGTGTCATATTCAATAGGTGGTTCTTCCAGTTCTTCTTTGGTAGGTTCATCATCACAGAAATTCATTAAATCAAATAATGTTTGTTGATTGCTTTCTTGTTTCTTTGGTTTATCAACTTTTGGTGTAGGTTTAGGAGTTGCTTTAATTTCAACTTTATATTCAGTACCATCTTCGTTGTATAAATTTCCTTCAATACTTTCTTCTTCAAAGTAGTGAATAGCCCAACCATAAACGGTTATATCTTCTATACAGGCAAAGTTTGCTCCTTTTTCTGCTAGTTTTCTTGCTTCGCTATTTGCATATTTCATAAACCCAGATAATGTTTTTTTATTGATTAAAATCTTTTCATCTTTGGTTATATGCACTCCATTATTGATTTTTTCAGCAAGAATTTCACTAGAATTATTTTCTAAATATTCTTTAATTCGTTTTTCAGCTTCATTGTTTGTTTCTAAATTTAATTTAATCATTTTTTCTCCTTTAAAATGGTAATTCATTAAGTAGTTCACATACTTTTCCTTCTAATCTTTCTAATGTTGTATAGTGATTAAAACCACCTCTATAATCAGTTTCATTTTTTGCTGTTCTTATGAGTATGTGATTATACCAATCGTTGTTGAAATATCTAACATCACTTATTGAAATGTACACATAATTATTTTCAGTTCCACCTTTAATAAAGGCAGAAAAGCAGTAGTGATTTTTATTTACTTTTACTAATTTCCAATTATTGTTATTGCAAATTGTTTTTAGAAAGCTAATGTATTTTCGTTCAAATATTTTGTAATCTTCACCTGTATAACAACCAGATGAAAATGTATAGTTTATATATCCATTTAAGTCATTTAGGTTAATCATTGTTTTTATCTCCTTTGTATAATGTTTCTTCTTTTAGTAGTTGTAAAATTTCTGGCATTACTTGTTCTTTTGTTTTTCCAATGCAAGCAAGAGTTAGTAAGTTTGTATTGCTATTAAACAAACTATTAAAAGCATATTTAATAATTTTATCTATATCTTCATCTTTATTTCCAAGAAAGTTAATGCAGTATAGAGCAGTAAGTATAGGTTTTATTTCTTTTGTATTTCTCATTATTCAATCTCCTTTATTCTTAAATCTATATTTGTATGGATATACCAATTTGTTGTACATTGAATATTCCACCAGTATTCGTTTGCAGTTTCATCATCTATATTTGTATCGGGTTCAAAACTTTTTTCGTAAAGATGAGAATATTCATTTTTATAAAAATCTTTTTCATTTTTAATAAGTTCTTGTAATTTGCTTATTGCTTTTTCTTTGGTGTCGTAAAGATAAGTATCTATGCCATTACAATCTTCAGTAGAGTATTCAAATATTATTTCGTAAATTATTTTCTTTTCCATTATCCAACCCTCCTAATTCCACCACCAAAACTTTCAATAGCAATAGTTCCTAACTCGCTACAAAAGCCATCATCTTTATTCCAACAATATGCAAAAGCATAATGTTGATTATTTGTTTGTCCTTTATATACCAAATCTTCCCATTCTTCAGGATAATCGGTTACTAATAAAAAATCGTACAGTTCGCCAAACTCTGTAAATTCGTGAGTTATTGTATAAACTGTACAATTATATTTTTCTTCAATTTCTTTTAATTTTGCTATTAAATCTTCATCTTGCCAAGCCCAAAAACCTGCAAATCTTTCAAAATAACAAACTTCATTATCTGTTTCAAAACCTTTAATGTAAGGTTTGTAAATATCTAATTTTTGCAATATTTCCAATGCTTTAACTTTTCTTTGTTCTTTTGTTGTATTCATTTTAATATTTCTCCTTAAATTCAATATCTAATTTTTCAAAACCATCTCTTTGTAATTGTTCTTCAATATCACAACTTTCAAATGAAATAGTGTCGAAGCACCAACTTCCAATCATTTCTTCATTGATTCCGTGATAATCGCCACCACCAAATCCATTTCCTAATACTGTTAGTAGTGAAAGAGGGTGTAAGCACCAACCATCTTCTGTTGTAGATTTTTCTATATAATCATACATATCAACATATTGTTTTTTATCCCAATTAACCAATGTCAAATACTTAACTAACAATGGTCTAAATTCCATTATTTTTGCTTTAACATTATCGTCCCAAGCAAGATGATATAACTTATCCATTTGTTCGTAATCTAATCCATTTATAGTTTCATCTTTTTCATATTGATTTGTATAATCTCCAACCCAAGCAACTTGTGTAGGTTTTCTTAAAATAATATTTGAAAAACAACACATACAAGTATTGTTTATCCAACTATGTTCAGTTAGTTTTGCTAATACATATTCAGTTTTTCCATTTGTTAATTTATATGACCTGCTATATAACGTGTATTTATCATTTTTCTTTGTTAAAATATTATAATATTGTCCCATATTTTTTCTCCTTATCTAATTTCAATAATTCCTTCGCTATATTCTTCAAAACCATCATATTTTAAATCACTACCATATTTGTCATAGTCTATATAGTTATCTAAATAATCTGGTATTTGATAGCAATCGTGCAAAAAGTCATAACCTAAATCATACCAATCCTTATTTTTGTAAAGATAGATATCATCATTCCAATTTGAACCACAACTTTCAACTCTGTTTTTGAAGTCATTAAAAGTTCTAACTTCTAAAAAAGCAGACATTATTTCGTAATTGTAGTCATTACTAATAACATCTGCTTCGTTTAATAATTCAAATAAATCTTTTGGGTGAGTGTAATCACAATTAAGTCCATTTGCAGAAATACCATCAATATCTTGAATAAAAAGTTCTTCATCAATCCCATTTAATTCAAAACCTTGTTTGATTAGTTCTTCTTCAATTTCTTCCCAAGAGTCAAAATCTCCTAAGTCTAACCATTTACTTCCTAAAGACCTTTCGTTACATTCGTTATATGAACCCCAAGAGCCAATTACAATGCTAATATTACTCATCATATTTCTCCTTAAACGCTATAAACATTTCCTCAATAATATCGAATATAGATAATGGTTCTAATTCGTTTTCATTAAATGAGTGTTTACATTTTTGACAAGAATAAATACTTTCTTCTGGATTGTAATTTGCATCATCCCATTCAATAATCTTTTCACAGTAAGGGCATTTATACAAATTGCTATTTCTAAACTTTTTTAATTCAGCTTTAATTGTTTCAAATACAATTTCTTCTTCAAATTCGTTCATTTTTAATCTCCTTTTAATCTTCAATTGTTTCAAAATCATTTACATTAACTTTTGTATTTTCTATTCCATATTGAAAATACAAATCTTGTTCTCTGTCTCTTTTCAAGTCATATTCAGTTACAAATATCTTTCCAGCTTTTGTAACTGCAACAGTAATGGTCATTTTGTCAGTGTTCACATCTAAAATGTTAAATGTAACATCATATTCACCATCAAATAGAGTAAATTGTTTTAAGTAATAATTTTTAGTTTCCATTTTATTCTCCTTTAATTTAAAATTCTAAACCATAAGTCATAATTGACTTCAATTTCAAGTTCAGTAATATAACCTTTATCATTTTCAAATTCAATGTTTTCAAACTGATAAAAACTGCCTTTGTATTCATTTGATTTGCTAGGTATTTTATGGCAATTTCTAATGCAATCTTCATATACTTTGTTTTTTGTATATAGATTTTCATTATCAATTTCACCATAACCAGAAAATCTAAATGAACCTTTTTTAGTGTATCTAGTTAAACTGAACTTTACTTTTTTCTTTTCCATCTTATTAACCTCCTTATATAAATTTGCCTTTTGGCAGGGCAAGCGGAGTATGGTTTGGTAAGAATAATTTTGCTTTTAATTAAATTGTATAAATCAACGAAAGAGAATAAAAAATTGTCTTTGGAGGCATAAAAAAATAGCCAGATATTTCTACCTGACCATTCATTATAAATTGTATATTTAAGCAATATTTTATTCCGTTGATTTATACGAAAACTATGCTACGATAACTCAACAAAAGCAAATATATAAGGAGTTGCTGTAATCTTGATTAAATTTATTCAAACACTATTTACCAGATTTAATCCAGTTTCCGTGTTCATCTCTTTTTATATTTAAGTAATGAAATGATTGTTTTGGTCTTACAATTTGAGTGGGTACAACAAACCCTGCAACCCCTTTATAACAAAAATAAAAGAACCGTATGTTAGAATACGGTTCCTCTTGGCGGAGAGAGAGGGATTTGAACCCTCGCTACGGTTTCCCGTACTAACGCCTTAGCAGGGCGTCCTCTTGAGCCTCTTGAGTATCTCTCCATTTTTCTTGCTCAATTGTTGTTGATGTATCTAATTTTTGCATATTGTTGGATGTGTAAATGCTTGAAAATTACTTATGTCTCAACTATGCTCCATTATGATAGCATTTTTTTTTATTTTTGTCAATTGATTATTAATACTTTTTTCAAAATGTTTATAGAATGTTAATTCTCAAAGTAAAGTCTTGCACAAAAATGTCGTAAATTTAGTTCCGCCCCAAATACCATAGCGAAATTTTTGGGTGGTTTTTCATTGAGATATTTTTTCCATTTTTTTAGCATACTTACAATTGTTTGAGGCTAAAGTTGGCTTGTTATATTCAACTGTTTTATCATTTTATTGAGGATATGCATAGTGCGGGGAACAGTTTGGTATGAAAATATGATTAATGTTTTTTTGACTTTTTGTGCGACAATTTTTCTTGTTGCATAAATGACACAAATAAGCTATGTACAATGTTGCTACCTAACAAAAAAAGTGGGTTAACCACTTTTTTTTAACGAACAATAATGTCAACAACTGATTTGCTTTGTTTTTCGTATTCCTTAAGTATCCTATCCATATGCAATTTTACGACAAGACTAATTTCTTCGTTTGTCAATGTTTGAATTGTGTTTAAACGTTCTTGTTTTGTGCGTGCTTCAGCTTGTGCTTGAAATTTTTCATACGCTTTTTTTAATTCCTTATTTGCTTCGACTTCAATGATTTTTTGAATTTCTTTGTCTTTGTGGTCGAACATACAAGCCAACTCTAATTTTACATTTTCTTCCATAATAATCTCCTAACTGATGTTATTATATCACATAATTTTTGTTTTTTCAATAGTTTTTTATTTTTTAATGTTTAAATTTTGACGAATTTAATCATAAATACGAAAAAAAATTTTCATTAAAAATTTACAGCATAAATTACCATAAAAAAAGAATAGGCCGAGTTGCGTTACCGCTGATTTCCGAATATTCGTTCGGCGTTGACTATTCTTTATATATTATAGCATATTAGTTTTTAAAAATCAAGTTTTTTATAAAAAGCCTTAGTTGTAAAGTTGTGGCACGGTAAGTAAACATTGTGCAAAATTGTTGCATAAAAAGGGAAAATTGACACATAATAAACAAAATTCAAACATAGGAGAATGAAAGATGAGAAGGAGTCTAAAAGTTTTATTGACAACAATAATGTGCTGTATGTGTATGTTTTCGCTGGCGTCGTTTTCGGACATAACGCTTGCTGCGCCCAAAACAACCCCTGCAGCCGAAATGCACTTAGTGGAGTGCTTGACAAAAACACAAATCAAAACTGTCCAACAAAAATTAAAAAACTGGGGCTACTATACTGGTTCAGTTGACGGCATTTATGGATCAAAAACAAAAGCCGCAGTAAAGTCATTCCAAAAGAAGAACGGTTTGACCGCGGATGGCATAGTGGGCAAAAAAACTGCCAGTGCGATGGGAATAAGTCTCACGAGCGCGTCGTCGCAAACAAGTAGTGATAAGTACCTGCTCGCTAAAGCCATCCACGCCGAAGCGCGCGGCGAGCCCTACACAGGGCAAGTCGCAGTTGGCGCCGTCATCCTCAACCGCGTGAAGAACGCCAACTTCCCGAACACAATCGCGGGCGTCATCTATCAGCGCGGAGCGTTCACAGCAGTAGACGACGGGCAAATCAACCTCGCGCCAAACGACACTTCGCTTCGTGCCGCACAAGACGCGCTCAATGGTTGGGACCCAACCTATGGCTGCATATACTATTTTAATCCCGCAACCGCCACAAGTTCGTGGATATGGTCGCGCAAGCAAGTGACAACAATCGGCAAGCATATATTCTGTTTATAAGGTAGGGAAATAATGAAACAAAGCAAAATAAACATAGTGTTGTGGGTAGTCAGCGCCGTCTTGCTGCTGACGGCAGTCGCGTTTGCAATCGCGTACTTTGTTACCGCAAACAACGAAAAGAACTACAAGAATCAACTTGAGTTTGTGTACGAAAAGTCGTTTTACGAACTTGTCGACAATGTCAACAACCTAGAGGTCAACCTCTCAAAACTAAATTCCGCGAACTCAAAGTCCTATCAAGCGGATTTGGTCGACAAACTCGTCCAGCAAAGTAACCAAGCGCAGGACAATCTTGCAAGTCTGCCGATTGACGAACAATCAATCAGCAAAACAATCAGTTTTATCAATTCGACAAATGGTTACTGCACCAGCCTCGCCGTCCAACTAGCGAAAGGGGAAGCGCTGACGGACGACCAAAAGTATAGCATTGAAGCACTCTATGAATCGGCGCAAAATGTCAAACAAGAGGTCAACCGCTTTGCAACGCTACTTACAAACGATTATAATATTGTGGAAAATGTTAAATTCAATTCACAAATGAACCAATCGGGCTTTTCAAAACAATTCTCCGCGCTAGAAGAACCAAATGTCGAGTACCCTCAGTTGATTTATGACGGACCATTCTCTGATTCTGTCCTAAACAAAGAGATAAAAGGGCTTGGCAGCGAAGAAATAACCAAAGTGCAAGCACAAGAAGTTGTCAAAAAGGAAGTTTTTGACTATAAAACCATTAAATACGACGGGATGACCGACGGCAAATTTGTGACATACAATTTTGTTCTCACATTTGCCGACGACTCAACAGGATATGTACAAGTGACGAAAAATGGCGGATTCATCTTGAGTTATAATCGCACGCATAATATCGAGCATTTCCATAAATCGCAAGAAGAATGTGTGCAAATTGCCGAAAAGTTTGTTGCGGACCTCGGGTTGACAAATATGAAAAGCGTGTGGTATGCAGACGCCGAAGGCTATATGTATGTTAATCTAGCCTATATAATCGACGACAAGATTGTTGTCTACCCAGATTTGATTAAAATCAAAGTCGCAATGGACAAAGGACTAGTTGTCGGATTAGAGGGAATGACGTACGCATATAACCACACCGAACGACCAACGCAAAAAGCGAAAATCACAAGTGAGCAAGCACAAAAGCAAGTGACACCTGAACTTGACGTCCAAAAAACAACGCTCTGCATTATACCAAACGAGTATGTTGGCGAAACACTCGCCTATGAAATGCAAGCGACAAAAAATGGTATGCAGTTCTATGCCTATGTCGACGCCCAAACTGGCGAACTCATTCGCATTATGCGTGTCGTCGAAACCGATGACGGCAACTTGTTGATGTAAGATTATACAAAAAGAACGCATAAAAATTTTTCTATGTGTTCTTTTTGTTTTATTATTCCTATTTTATATTATTATTGCTATCACTTTCGGTTTGCTTGTCAAGTTTGGCGTATTTTCGCCACTGAACAAGCCCGATAATCGTGTAAAGCAAGTATGCAATGTCGAGTATGAATATATACCACGCGTCGCCGTTTCCTTGCACGGCAAGTATGACCCACAGCACGCAAGAAAGGGCATTGACGACGAGGTACACGTACCAGTTTTCAACATATCGCAGTGTCAAAAGCAGTGTGCCGAGTGTGTAGCCGACCGAAATGAGCGCGTCTAGGTATGGCAAGCGTTGTCCGTTGAGTTTTGTCAAAATAAAGTACAAAATGATGTAGGTTGCAATGACGACAGGCACAAGCCACAGATATTGTTTTGGTTTTAATGTTTTAATTTCGACTTTTTCAACACGTGGCGTGTCACTGGTGAATTTGTTTTTCTTTGCATTTTTGAACCACAAAATTGCCCCCACAATTTGCATTGGTGCAAAGTATGCAAAATTGATTATCATTTCGCCATAAACTTGTGCGTTCAAGCAAACAAAGCCGTACGCAATCGGCTGATAAAAACCGAGTATGAATATCCAGAAACTGCAACGTGCGGCGCAAACGAGATACAAAAAGCCCGCGAGCGTGATGCTGTAGCTGAAAATTGCCGAACCGACATTTGTTTCGTCGAAAATTGCTACAAATAGTTCTGCAATCGTCATAGCAAAAATGATGAGCCACTCATACCACTTCATATCTTTTATAAAGTCAAAAGAGAAAAAGTTTTCTTTCTTTTTGTAAACCTCGCTAGGGGTGTTGTTTTTAATTTTGTTTTCCATAGTTATTCCTTATTATATATAGAGCGTACAATGTCTATGCGCGCAATTTAAATAATGCGAGTAGTATACTATAATTAAGTAAATTTGTCAAGTAGCGCAAAAAAAAGTTGTTCAAAATAGTTGCAATTTGAGCATAAAAAATGTATAATACTATCATCAAAATAAATTGTGAGGAGAATATTATGAACATAGTTTTGATTGTTGTACTCGCACTAATCGCAATTTTGATTGTAGCAATCATTTGCTGGATTATTGCAACATATAACAAATTTGTCAAGATGAGAAACAACGTTGATGAAGGTTTCTCAACAATGGACGTATATTTGAAGAAAAGATACGACCTCATTCCAAACTTGGTCGCAACGGTCAAGGGATATGCAAAGCACGAGGCGGAAGCGCTTGAAAAAACAATCGCAGCGCGCAATATGGCGCACGCATCGGGCGACATCACAAAACAACTTCAAGCAGAAGGCGCAATCAGTGGCGCATTGAAAAGTTTGTTTGCCGTTACGGAAAACTATCCAGAACTCAAGGCAAACGAAAACTTTATGGACTTGCAGAATCAACTTAAAGTTCTTGAGGACGAAATCGCAAGTTCAAGAAAATACTACAACGGCGTTGTCAAAATTTACAACACAAAACGCGAAGTATTCCCATCAAACATTATCGCAAAATGGTTCAAGTTTGAAAAACGTCCTTTGTATGAAGTTAGCGCTCCTGAAGAAAGAGAGAATGTTAAAGTTGAATTTTAATTTTGAATTGCCTGTATAACATTGTTATATTGGGCAATTTTTGTATGGAGAAAGAATATGACAAAGATTAAATCGTCACCAAAGCGCATTTTATGCGTTGTTCTAATGCTTGCAATGTGCCTTGTCTTGCCGCTACTTTTCAGCGGCTGTGACTCCGAACAAATTGAGAGTGAGGACTATAGTTTGTCCAACTATTCAGTGGTTGCAAACGTTACAAAAGACAACGATGTCAAAATTACTGAAGAATTTACGGTTAATTTCAATACAGCAATGCACGGCGTCACAAGATATGTGCCAGTGCATTCAACCTCATATTATAAAATAGGGAATAAAACCGTCAAAAAATCGTATAATTTGACAATCACAAACCGTCGCGTTTTGACGGGCGCGTGTGCAAATCAAGGTTATGACGGCGACTATTACTATTTTCAGTTGGGTAGTTCAAGCAAAACATTTTCAAAAGGCTCTAGCACTAACTTCAAAATTGAGTACACATTGAGCATTCCCGACAATAGATTGACCGATTTTGATAGTTTTTACTACAACATCTTGCCATTTGACTGGGATGTTAAAATTACAAACGCAAGTTTTGTTGTAAACTTTGAAAGGGCTGTTTCAAAAGAAGAACTAATTGACAAAACGCACCTCTATATCGGCAAAGTCGGCTCGACATCAATGGACGAAAGATTGACCTATAATTTCGCCGATTCGCAAATCAGCGGAACAATCAGCAGTCTAAACGCATTTGAGGGCGTAACAGTCTACACTGAGTTTGAGAAAGGCTATTTCGGCTACAATCAAGCGTCCTATTGGTGGCGCGGCGTCATCGCGCTTGTCGTGCTTGCACTCATCATTTTGTGGGCTTTTTGGAGTTATAGAAAATCGAAGGTCGAAAGAAATCTCGTGCCAACAGTCGAGTTTAAAGCCCCTGACGGCCTGACGCCCGCTGAGTGCGGCTTGATTTTGGACGGCAAAGTCGATAATCGTGACCTCACATCAATGATTGTCTACTGGGCAAACAAAGGTTATATCAAAATTGTCGAAAAAGACAAAAAGGTTACGCTTGAAAAACTTAAGGAATTGACCGAGGGAAAACATTTTGAAAAAACTGTGTTCAACGGCATTTTCCGCGGGCAAACTATTGTGGACGTCAAAGATATTGCCAACTTTGGAGAAGTGGCGTCAAGGGCAAAATCACAATTAAAAGTAGATTTGAAGCATAGAAACTCTGAAAACAAGTCAAAAAATTCAAGAAAACTACTTACCACATTCGCAGTGCTCATTCCTGCAATCGCAACGTTTATGTTGTGGATGCTAACCGACAAAAGTTGGGGACTGATTGTTGCAGTGGCCGAATTGCTAGCAATCTCGGGCGCTTGCACACTGTATTGTTTTGCTGAGGACAAAAAGTATTTTTATAGCGACGGCAAAACTAAATTCTTTAAAGTGCTTGCAATGCTAGTGCCAGT
>JBNMHN010000010.1:0-21061 GCA_050872805.1 Clostridia bacterium | reverse complement strand
GATTCAGCCCGAATTCTCTGTAAAATGCCCGTGTAAAGGTATCCACATTGGAAAATCCTGCGTCAAACGCCGCGCGGGTGACCTTTACGTTACCGCTTTTAAGTTGTTTAGCCGCCTGAGTAAGCCGATATTTACGAATATACTCGGTCGGTGTCAGCCCAAGAGAGTCACGGAACAGTCGATAAGAATACCACGGAGAAAACAACGATACGCGCGCTAAGTCAGACAAATTGATTTCTTCTGCATTATTCTTTTCGATATAATCCTGCATCCGCTGGACAGCCAAAATCTGTTCTTTCATATTCCTTTAGCTCCTTACAGACAATAATTATACCGCAGACGACAATTTTTTTCTCGACTTTCCTTGCCTATTTAATTTCTCAGTCCAAAAACTCAATGGTTCAATTATATCTCAACAGTTTTTCATAAGTGAAGTTTTTGGCGACACCATTCATAAGCAATACGTCAAGTATTACCAAAACAACACCCAATCCAAGGGGCAGCCACGTACTTATCAAAATAATACCTGTGAATTGTCCTATGACAAGTGCGAGGATCGGAAGAATCAAAAACGCTGCGCGTTGTTGTGCTTCTTCAATTGTTTTCGCCTTTGCAGAGCTGCGCACAATTAAAGCAATACCAACTCTTTTTTATTATTATAGCATATTTCACAACTTCTTTCAATGGTTCTTCGCCAGTGCAAATAAAAAAAGACCACTACCCCGTTTTATTGGATAGTGGTCTTCGCTTATATGTTTTCGTGGATATCGATTCCGCATTTGAATTGGAACTAGATATCGTGTTTCCCTTCGACCCTTATGTAATATTGATTTAAAATGGGCTAAAATGCCCCTAAACAAGCAAAAAGCCCGAAAGTACTAGACTTTCGGGTTGTTTTGGCTCCTCGAGTAGGATTATTCACGCAATGCGTGCCTATCTCGAGTCGCGCAAATGTGATTGTGAGGTAGAAATAAGCAATAGAAGCAAAAATCCCAGTACCAAAAATGATACTGGGTTGTTTTGGCTCCTCGAGTAGGATTTGAACCTACGACCTATCGGTTAACAGGGGCGCCCCAATAATTGATTTCCTTTACTAATAACCTAGGTTATTAGTAATTTTTTTATTTATTATCAAGTAAAAGTGGGTTGTTTAGATTGATAATAGACTGCATTTGAACCTTTGCCATTTGGTTTAGTTTTACAAGCCTTTCGCTCTGCGTTTCGTTGTTATCTAGCAATATAGCGTTGTAACTT
This sequence comes from Clostridia bacterium, assembly GCA_050872805.1. Taxonomy (GTDB): domain Bacteria; phylum Bacillota; class Clostridia; order Christensenellales; family UBA1242; genus CAKVOD01. The sequence goes on along the minus strand of JBNMHN010000010.1, from coordinate 19,807 downwards.
TCCATATTCGCAAGAATTAGTAATTGTTCTATTGTGGCGTAGTCGCGTATATTGCCTTTGGCTTGTGGGTTTTCTTTGCGCCAATCACTTGCAGTTTTGCCAAATAGCGCCATATTCAATAAGTCGGCTTCACTTGCATATGCAAACTTTATTTGGTTGTCATTTAGCGTCGGTATAATGTTGCGTTGTATCGCGTCAGTATGTATGTGGTAGTTAAGTTTAGCAAGTTCACGCTTTGCATCCCATTGCAACTGTGCTTGCTCTTTTTCTTTTAGGCGCTGAAATTCAGTTATTAAATATAATTTAAATTCAGGACTTAACCAACTTGCAAATTCAAAAGCAATATCTCTATGAGCAAAAGTACCGCCATTATTGCCACGTTTCACAATAATGCCTATCGCGTTGGTTTCTTTAATCCATTTTTCTGGAGATAAATAAAAACTATTTTTACCCGCTTTGTTCTCAAAGGTCGTAAATTCGCGACCTTTGAAATTTGAATTGTTTAAATTTTCCCACAATCCTAAATAAGAAATAACATCTTTATTTCTCATCCAAGTTTGAATTGGGACTTTGGGCTCTGTTGGATTTGCATAACGCGCAATGTCTGTCAAAGAAATATAATCTTCTTTGTTGATTTTCTTATAAGTGATATTTAGCCCGTTGACCAAAACTTCATTTTTAGTCATTTGTACACCTCAAAAAGTAATTTTATTGTTATTGCCGCTAACATTGTAGGAGTTGAAAGAACGATTGACATTTACTTGATTACGTTGGCTTTCAGTCTCGATGTCTAGAACTTCATCTCCTGATATATTGAATATGATGCATAATTTTTGCAGTGTGTCATAATCAGGTTTTGATTTGCCTAATTCCCACAATGAGACTGTATCGTGTGTTGTGCCAACTTTTTCTGCCAATGCGGCTTGTGTCAGTTTCATTTGTTTTCGATAGTATTTGATTAATTCTTTTATATTCATAGCTTACATTTTAACATAAAATTGAATTTTTTTGTATTTTTTCGAAAAACTTTCGAAAAATGCTTGACTTTCGAAAAACTTTCGAATATAATACAATTATTCGAAAATAATTCGAAACACAAAAACAAGGAGGTACCGACAATGACACAAAAAGACAATGAAGAAATGACAGTATTTGAGCGCATAGAAAGTATGCAGCGGCAGCAAAGCAAAATCTACCAAAAGTTAGACAGTGGTAATTTTTGGGATGAGTTAAGCAAATTGAGTCAAAAAGAATTATTTTGCTTAGTGAATGCGCTTTTAGACCGCATAACTATTTCGTTTGGCTGGGATGAGTTGGATGGACCCGAGTGTGAGTGTAAACAACAAAAGTATATATTGGAGTCATTAAAATTTACTGGTAGTATCAGTTTTAGCGTTGGGGGTGTCGACAATGAATGACCTATACTGCAAGGATTTTGAGTTCCGTGATGAACGCGGACAAAAAGCATATGACAATCTCAAACAAACTATACTCAAGCGCAGTCGGCTTGACTTGGAGTTCCTACAAAGGTTTATACAATTTTCGTCAAATGCCTTTTGTTCTACTCAATTTGTTTGCGTGCGCAGTTCTGGCGTATATGCAAAAGACGATACGCGTATTGGCGCGATTGAGTTTTACGCAAACTACTTAGGACTTAGTGAGCGAACAATACAAAAACTATATCTAACGTACGAACGTTTTATAATCGAAGAGTCCTTCGCCGACGTCGGCGCGAGCACTGAAAAAACGTTTTCTTGGATATTGCCCGAATTTCGAGATATGACGTTATCGAAATTATTTGAGTTGCTGTCAATATCAATAGACGATTTGTCGAATGCGTTTGACCGCAATGACATTAACCCAAATATGACAGTCAAGCAGTTGCGGGAATGGGTCAAAGCGTTCAAAAGCACAAAGAACAGCAACAAGTTAGAAGAGGCAATCGACAAGGACGACGAAGAACAACAAGCCCCAACACCTGACTTTGCAGAACGTCACGAAACATACGACGCAATCGTTGCGTATATCAACTTGTTTAACGGTATGGACTTTGCGGAAGCAAAGCCCGACGAACTCAAGGACATTGTAGTTGCAAACTTGCACTGTGTCAAAAACTTGCTTGTCAAGGAGTTTGGACTCAAGATAAGCACAACAAAAAAACGACTCAAGGTAGTCAAATGATATTTGCGGGCTGAGCGCACCGCGGATAAATTACGCTTAATAACTAAAAAGGAGGAATACATGGTTCAACACATTTTAACTTTTAGCCCGTGGTATTTCCTCTTTTTTTCAAAGGAGGTGAAACGTGGCATACAGTAGGTCAAGAACGCGTACACGGTCAAGAAGTGGCACAACCCGTAGAAAAAGTGCAATAACGCGCAAAAGAAGCGGGACAAGCGGAAAAACAATCGTAATCAATGTTTAACGAGAAAGAAAAAATCATTGTTCTAAAGAAAGGAGATTGAGAAAATGGAACTGAAAATGCAAAAACTTAACGCACTAAAAAAATTAGGACTCTGCACAAGTAAAGAGTACAACGACAAACAAATTATAACAAACAGCAATTATAAGGAGATAATGAACTATGGCAAATGAGATTAACAAAGAAACAAGACTAACACTAGCAGAAGAAATGGCAATGCAGAACGCATTTCCGTTCACGAAATTATTTATCAGTCACCGCAAAGGCACTTGGAAGAGTGGCGGCGAATTCGACTATATCGAAGTAGCGGAAATTAACCGCTATGGCTCTGGTGAGGTTGTGCGCCTCTCAGTACCTGCAGAACTAGATACAGCGCTAGACGCGTTGCGACTAGGTGACGTCGTCAAATGTTATGTATCACTGGACGACTTGAGCAGCACGGCGCAAAAATGTTGCCTTGCCTTCGAAAAGTTGTTTGATAGCCAACTTCCAATGCCAAAAACATTGAGCAAATAACCTCTATGAGGCAACAAAAAAAGGTGTTGTATTATGCAACACCTTGCGGAGCCTCACAGCCGATATTTCAGCACCCTAACTTACTCCGCTCGGGAACTACAGACGTACTTGTTCCTTTGGTCGTTTGTGACCCCAACGGATGCAAAGTAAGTATATCATAAAAATATGGAGGTGTAAAGTGATATGACAGAAAAAAAACGAAATTATCAAAGGAAAAAACAAAATCTAAACAATTTGTATGCCGTTAGTAGCAGTGCTGCATACGACAAACGTACAAAGAAACTAAAAAAGGGTGTGTTTGGTGTAGTCTCAAAAGACGTGCCGTTTGTGTTCAAAAACACAAAGGATCGCAAAATTGGCGCAAATAAACGTTCGTTTCTGCAGGACTTAAACACAATACCAACAAACACTAAAAATCGAGTAATGGCGTTCTATGACAAGCACAAGTCAAGCAACAAGTGCTATCTAATGGACGGACAGTACATAGACAAGGGGAGTTATTAATGGTAAAACTAATATTGACCATAGTAGCAATAATTGCATTGTACCTATTATTTGGTGGCATAGTGTTTAACTTGTTATCATCCTTTTTTGACATTCTAGCCACGGCAACCCGATGGCTAGGCAAGATAGTCGATTGGTATGGGGTAACGCCGATACTATCTAACATACAAATGATTGCCCCACAAAATCTATAAAGGAGTAAAAATGGAAATAAAAAAAGTGCTAATTTGGGCAGTAGTGATAGCATTGCTTGGCTTAATATTTGCGTTTACCTTTACAACTGCAAAAGATTATATTGACAAGTCGGGTAAATCATCCGCCGAAATCGGAATGGACGCAATCAATGACGGGCTATCTGGCAAAACAAATGGCGGCGTATTAGACCCACAAATTAAAAAAGAAACCGCCGAACCTACTGCCCCTAAATTGAGTGATGAAGTTAATACGATGTATTATCAAGAAAATTCACTCGGCGTAACTATTTACTATGTATTAAAAACTGAAGTAAATGGTAAAGTCAAAACGGAATATCCAAACTTGTTTTTCCGCAAAACGGATAATGGGTTAATGCTAGACGGCGTCGCAAATGCTTCCCTCGAAACTAAAAAAGGCTATAATTTTGACGGCGTTACTTTGGATGTAGATTTTACTACAATGCCAAAACTTGTGACAACATCGCAATCAAAATATATTTATAAACTTTATGAATATCAAAATGTTGCATCTATAACTGATACTCATTGCTACTATTGGAAGAATTACGACAATAGCCGTTACTTTACCGGACCGAGTAAAAAAGAGCAAAAGAAATGCGCCGAAATTGTTGGTACTGCAGTCGGTGAAATTATTGAAAAGTATTTTACCAACATATTTGGTTGGGGAATGATTTTGCAGTCAAACACTAAAGATAATCAATTGCAAAATTTTAAACGTTATACCTCATATTTGTGGGACTGCTTGCCTGAAAGCAAAGTGAGTGAGCACGCATCTACAAGCGCAATAGCAGATGTAACCGATTTGTTTGCGAAAATGATACCAACAGACTTGCAAAAAAATTATCCTGTGTCTGACTCTAAAAAAGCTGAACTTGGTATTGATTACTTTAGGTTTTACAATGTTAACAAGTTTGTTGATGTGCGCTACAGTTATGTTGGTACTCCATATAAACCTATGACAAAGCCCGATAAGTCAACTGTAGAAAGCGAAACAAACTTTCCAAAGGTTACCCCGCCAAAGGTAATAAGGATGTTAACAACCGTAAAACTTATTAACTCAACGGGCGCTTCTTTAACTGGTGTAGACTTTGCTACTAACCCTGTAACAATAAATTTCAAAGCAGACAAAAGCACTGCACAAGTTATATTCGATAGTGTGGACGATGTCATAACGAGTCAAAACGTTGTGCTTAACGTCAATACAAAGTATACATATAGCATAACATCATCATATTTGTGCTTTGCTTCTTTTGCTGGAACAGTTACAACAAGTGATAAAGCACAAACGCTATCATTTGACTACACATACGAAAATGGAGCAGTTGTTGCATACCTAGGGCTTAATGCCGTTGGTACAATTGATTTTAACACAATCAATTTGGCGCATACACCTGTAACAATCACGCTTTCAAGCGGTCAATCAGTTACTTGGAATAAAAACGAATATTTTGACAAAAAGTACTCACTATTGCTTCCTATTGGCGAAATCGAATATACAATATTGTCGGATGGCTTGACATTTGCATCAACTACTGGCAAATTTACAGTAGATGTACAAAATCGCATACAGTTGTTTAACTGTGGTATGAATGTTGAACCTGATATCGAGTTATCTTCCAATTCACTCATATCTTTAAACTTTGACGATAAAGATTGTTTATCTATTTCTTTTACTACAGATAACTATAATAAATTATTTGTAGATAAAACTGCAAGTATTGATGTGTATCTATATGATGGTGATACACAATATATGCTTGATTCTATTGCTGGGCATATGGGTAGCGCTTCGGGGGTAACCATGTCCGTATTATATGTATTGCCTAGTAATTTTATAAAAACTGGAAGCCTAACGGATGAACTTCCACATAAATATAGTTTGCAGATTAAAATTACTAGTGGTAGCGATGTCTATTTGTCCAATTTGTACAATGAAGTATATTCATATTTTTCAACTCAAAGAAATGAATATGTTATTCACTTTATTCAATGTGAAATTAACGTAACACTATAAATACAAAAACAAGGAGATTAAAAAATGTATAACAGTTCAAAAAATATATTTACTGGCATACTATGTGCAATCGTAGTAGCCGCAATCGTAGTAGGCGCGTTGTTCGCCTGTGGAGTCTTTAAAAAAGACACAACAACTGGCACGAAATTGCCAATCGTATACCCTGACAAAAACATTAATTGGGTACAAGTAGATGACACAACTTTACGTGCGTCATTTGACGATAATCTTAATATTGACTATCGTCAAGATAGTTTGTTTGTTTCGATGTATGTCAATGACTATCGAAATAAAATCTCATTTTCACTTAGTCGCGGTTCATTTATGAGTGGGGATGGTTTTTCTAAATGGTATGCTAATGGTAATGGCGATTACACTTCGTTCTCTGTTTATTCCTCTGATGGTAGTTATATTAACTATCGTATAAAATTTGTTCTTTACGATAATGCTGTACTTAATGATGTTGGCTTTGTATTAGCTGGTAAAGGATTTGTACTCGAGATTGGTGGACTAGATAGAATTACGACTGATAGTGAGACAGGCGGTGATATATATACACCTGTAACCATTGAGAAAATCGAGATTATATCAATCTGTCAATCAGGCGTCGACAATAATTTGCTTAACTAACGTACACAGTACATAATGAGCACGAATTGTGAAGATTGTCAAGGGAGAAGCGGGAGCGCCAACAACGTTGGCGCGGATAAAAGTGGTAGCGGCTTATGCCCGCGCCTTGACAATACGCAACAATTCCCCCATAATAGATACAACGGGCGAAGCCATACGCTTCGCCCGCTTATCTAGCAAATGGGGTACAAACTAAAATAGGAGTACAAAACTTAATGATAGTAGGAATATGTGGGTTGCCCCGCAAGGGCAAGACGGCGTTATTGACATACTTTGCCATACAAAGTATGTTAGACGACAGCCATTACATAGATAGTATACACAAAATCAAAGAACTAAACGACGGGGGCTATAACTTTAGTTATCCGCCCAAACGTCACGTAGTGTATAGCAATTATGACATAATATTGCACAGTTATGAGCGTGGAACTCTCCCGACGTACAAATTCAACCCATTTTATATGGGGTTGCCTAACCCTCAACATAAGACGTTGCTATTTCCTCCGCACGCACAGTTTTTCATCACTGAGGGACAGCGCCCGCTCAATAGCCGTATGTCATTTGTGTTAAGTGATTTTGTGAGTCAATTTTACGAGACCGGCGGGCATTACGGCTGCAATTTTGCCATTGACTGTCAACGCCTCAACCTACTAGACGCCAACGTCCGCGAACTAATGGAGTTGGTTATAGAGGTGCAGGGCATTGAGTACAAAGAGAATCGCGCGGGTGAGTGCGTCAAAACGACGTGGCACACGCGTGAGTTTAACAGTTGCTTTGACTATGATAACTATCTTGCTAGTGGCAAGACCAAAGGCGGCAAAGCCAACAAGTATGTGTACAAGGGCGACATTCGCAAAATGTATAACTCGTTTTATTGCTTCCCAAATTATTTGAAAGACGCCAAAGAACGTGACTTTACATATCAGTTAAGCCACATAGTAGATAATAGCGTTGATGCTATAGAGCAGTTTAACCTTGAGAACCCAACGACAGTGCCGTCAACCTACTACAAAAAGAGGTAACTAACTATGAAATTAAAACTATTTGCATTATTTTTAAAATTTGTCAATCGACAGCGCAAGTATTATGATTGCAACAAAAAAGCATTTGCCAAACTCAATATGGCGTATTATGACGACTTTAACGATTTGGCAGATAATGCATTTGCTATGCGCAACAAATATCGCAAAAAGATAGAGCGAATAATCTATAAGCGCTATTTGCGCGATTATAAACGATTGGCAAAAGTAGAAAAGAATGCAAGAATAAAACTATAGCAACACGGGGGCGCGCGTTTTGGTTTACCAGCGCGCCCCCGTGTGCTAAGTGTTCCCTTACTTGATTTAGGGAACACTTAACGGACAATTAATAAAAAATTCATTCTAACAAGGAGTTAGTTATGAATAAAAAAGATTTAAAAACTATTAGTCAAATGTTTTGCACAAAGACATTGCGTGAGTATTCCGCTAACGTCAAAATCAATAGATATATAGATAGAATAGAGATAGTACAATACAATGAAAACTTTGACGTGTATTATGGAGAACGCGACGACAACAACAAGGTCGAACGCTCAAGGTTCTTCACGGTTGGCGCTGACGGCGTATTGATACCCGCCCGCGACGATATAGATATATCTAACTTGCAAGACAGTGTAGACAAATCGGTTAAGAGGAGTTGTGAAATGTTTTATAGATATGCGTATGCAAACAAATGGAAATACTTTGTCACTTTAACGGCTAACCCTGAATTAGTAGACCGTAACAATGACGAAGCAGTCAAAAAACTTTGGAGCAAGTTTGGGCACTACTTGCGACACAATTGCAATTTTGATAACTTCAAGTTCTTGTGTGTTCCCGAACGCCACAAACCTAACCCCGAATACCCGAAAGGCGCTTTGCACTTTCACGCGCTATTTGGTGATGTTGACTTTTCCGACTACATTGAGCCGTATTTTAAGAACGGCAAGCAAGTGCGCAGCAAAAGTGGGTCGCTGTTGTTCAAGTTCCCGCTATGGCAGTTTGGCTTTGCCACGCTTTGCGTCATCCCGCAAGCGCCCGACGACCAAGCAGGCACAATACGATACCTAGCAAAGTATATGAAAAAGGAAAGTACAAACTTAGGCTACAACAAAAAACGCTATTTTGCAAGTCGCAATCTTGCTTGTGCTACTAAACTCTTATATGACTTTGACGACCGTGAACAACAACAACTAGCAAAGTTTTGTGATATGATTGCTGGCGACCTTGTCAAAGTCACTGACAACGCCAAGTATTACGAAATACGCTTCGACGAACTCGAGAAACTAGGACTAACCGAAAACGACATCCTAGACGTCGCAACGTATGACAAATTAGTAACCGCCCGCAAAGTATTCGATTTTGACGAAGATGAAGACAATGACGCAAATTGAAGAACTGCAGGCAAAAATTGATTATCTTATTGCAATGCAAAAACGACAGTTTGAGCCAGTGCGGCAAGTCACGTTGTATGACTGGTTGGACGAATACTTGCGCACATATAAGATAGGGCGCGTGTGTGACTCTCGAGCATACGAAATCGAAAGCGTCATCCGCCTGCACATAAAGCCCCACATCTCAAACAAGTTGCTTTGCGAATACTTGCCTTGTGACATAGAAAACGCGCTCAACTGTGTGCGTAATAGCAGGACGCGTGAAACGACATTCCAAGTGTATAACGAGTCATTCCGCCTAGCGCGCAAAAATAGGCTAGTTATTACAAACATAATGGACGACGTCAAACGCGTACACCACAACCGCAAAAAGGGACGCGCGCTATCTAACAAAGAACAAGGCAAGTTGATGAAAATCATACAAGGCAACAAGTTTGAAAGTTATTACAAGTTCTTGCTACTCTCTGGAGCCCGAAAAAGCGAAGGCTTGAGCGTAACCGCTGAAGATATAGACTACAAAAATAATACGTTACACATTCGCGGAACAAAAACGCTTGGCAGTGATAGAGTCATACCAATGTCGAAAGCATTGCGCGAACTTATAACGTCACTAGACGTAAAGCACGGGCGGTTGTTTGCGTACACGCAAAACCAAATAAACAAGGCGTGGCAGCGCTTGCAAAAAGCGCATAACGTGAATTATCCTCTCCACACATTGCGCCACACTTTTGCCACTCGTTGCCTCGAACAAGGCGTGTCCATACGTGTAGTGCAAAAATGGCTGGGGCATTCAAAGATAGACACAACCGCCAAAATATACACTCACGTGCTGTCCTCATTTGAGCGCGAAGAGTGCCAAAAATTGAAATTTTAGCGTTTTCCGTTGCCGATAGGTCACGTATAGAATCTACAAAAACGCTACACCCCGCATAAACACTAGGCTTTTGCGGGGTGTCTTTGTAATTAGTGGGTTTCGAGCGTGCCCGAAAATGTATCATTTCCCCGACATCAGGAAGATGCTCCTAAACAAGCAAAAAGCCCGAAAGTACTAAACTTTCGGGTTGTTTTGGCTCCTCGAGTAGGATTATTCACGCAATGCGTGCCTATCTCGAGTCGCACAAATGTGATTGTAGGGTAGAAATAACGAATAGAAGCAAAAATCCCAGTACTCAAACAAGTACTGGGTTGTTTTGGCTCCTCGAGTAGGATTTGAACCTACGACCTATCGGTTAACAGCCGAGTGCTCCACCGCTGAGCTATCGAGGAATATCTCATTGCTTTGTTATTATAACAAATTTTGTTTGCTATGTCAACAATTTTTATAAAGTTTTTTCATTATTTTTATAAAAAGTTTATTTTGTTAATTCTCAAAGTAAATTCCATAGTGATAAAAGCGGAATTTAGTTTGGAAAGTTTAAAAGATTTCTCAAAGCAAATTCTACCACAAAGATTTCTTGAAGTAAATTCTATAGTGGAATTTGAGATGAAATTTACTTTGAGAATTAATGTAAATTTTGTTTTTAATTTATTGTCAGTTGAGGGAAAAATACAAAAACACTTGCTTTGTTGGCGTTTTTCATGTATAATATGTCTATACATTATTTACTATGGCGCAGGCAATTGTGCCATATTGATTCATATGTTTATAAATGAATAAAAGAAAAAAGTATTACTAGATCCACGAAATTATCAACATAGTTGAGTGAAAAGAGGAGAATAAAAAATGTCCCAAAGAAAAGATGATGACAATTTAAATAAAAGAATGAAGGCGAAAGACGAAAAATGGTTGAAAAATTATGGCGTTAGATATACAGATTGCTTAGATAAGAAAGAAGAAAAAACGGAAAGAAAGTAAAAGTTAGTTATCTAAAAAAACTGTCTTTTGCGTGGAAACCTTATAAATGGTCAATAACTTTGTTTTTTATTCTAGGTTTATTAAGTGCTTTAATAGGCGTTTTGCAACCTATATTTAATGAAAAAATTATTGATAATTTAACTTCTGGAAGTATTAATGCAATAATCAAATATGCGGGCTTATTGGCGGTGGTGTTGATTCTTGTGAGAGTAATTAATCACTGTGCACGTAATGTAGTAAATGTAACATATCAGAAAATTTGGCACGATTTGAGAATTAAAATGTTTTATGATGTATCGAGAACTAAATTTTCAAAATTTGATAAACTGGAAACGGGCGGGATTGTAAACAAGATTTATGGTAGCGCAAACACCTTTTCAGCAGGGCTCGTAAATTTTGTATTGGAAATAACCGAACTTGTCGGTACAATTGCATTTGTTGTCTATGGGTTTGTTGTTAGCGTATGGTTGGGATTAATTTTGCTTGTTTTTGGTTTTGCGTCATATATGATTCGCGTTTTATATGCTGAAAGAATAAGGAAACCGATTGGAAGAGCGAGTGAAGTGGTAGATGATAAGCAGTATTCGCAATGTGTTGAATTGATCAAAGGAATGAGAGATGTAAAAAGTCTAAATGGGAAGCCTTACATTTTTAACAAACTTAAAAAGAGTTCTCAATATGGCCTTAATGTTTCAACGAAAAACGTAAAAACCGCGCAAGTTCCTCAAACATACAATGTTATTTGTAATGCAATAATGACTTTTGTGTTTTTTGTAGTTGCGGTATTGTTAATTGGAAATGGACAACTTACAGTTGGCTCTGCAGTAGTTATGATGTTGTATAAAAGCAAATATGAAGAATTTTTCACTATACTAGGAGATTTATATGAATGCAAAGTCAAAATGGAAGTGCAAAGTGAAAGAATATCTAGTATCCTTAGCGACAAAGAGTACCCTAAAGAAGTATTTGGAAATAAGACATTAACAAATGTAAAAGGTGAAATAGATTTTAATAATGTAGCCTTTGGTTATGATGATAAATTGTTATTCGAAAATTTAAATCTGCACATAAACCCTAAAACTTGTGTGGGTATAGTTGGCAAAAGTGGTGAAGGCAAAAGTACTCTCCTAAGCTTGTTGTCAAGATTCTACGATGTCAATGCGGGTTCTATAACTATTGACGGTGTGAATGTAAACGATTTGACGGAAGAAAGCTTAAGACAAGTATTTTCAGTAGTGCCACAATCTCCTTATATATTTGATACGACAGTAAAAGAAAACCTTTTGATAGGTTGTAGTGATGCAAGTATGGATGAAATCGTGAGTGCATGCGAAAAAGCGAATATTGCTGAATTTATTAATTCATTGCCTGAAGGATATGATACAATTTTGGGGGAAGGGGGCTTGATATTAAGCGGTGGTCAAAGACAAAGATTGGCTATTGCACGAGCAATAATCAAAAAAAGTAAAATTTTACTTTTTGATGAAGCAACAAGTGCGATTGACAATATTGGTCAACAAGTGATATTAGAGAGCATTCAAAAATTGAGAGAAGATCATACAATTATTATCATTGCGCATAGGCTGACGACAATAAAAGAATGCGATGATATTATTGTGCTTGACAATCACAAGATTGTATCGCACGGAACACACGAAGAATTAATGTTAGAATGTCCACAATATAAAGAATTATATATGAAAGAAGATGAATAAAGCATACAATTAAAAAAACATAGGCTGAAAAAGAATTTCCAGCCTATGTTTTTTAAGGTTGTTACAGAAAAGATTTAAAGACTTATATATCCACAATGACAGCATAACATATTATTTGTTAAATTCCTAAAATCAGTTATGTGATTGGGACAAGTCATTTGGCGGTAGTGTGTCAAAGCGAGGCATTTGTGCAGGTTTTTTAGATTTTGCGCAAAGCCCGAAGATGCCCGCGAGTGTGTAGAATACGAAAATTGTAATAAATAGCATGGTGCCCAAAACGAAACTTTCGGTGGCACATATCAACCAAATAGTGATTGCCGCCGTGATTAGTGCGGAAACAATATCTAGCATGCCCGCAACTTTTGATTTGTTGAGGCTAAATATTGTGCCAACAATGCCGATAATTGCGGCAGCAGCCATTATAAACATCATAATCAAAAATATTTGCATATGTTTTGCGCCGCCCGAAAATGCAGTGCCAATGATGTACATATAGAAAAGAATAACAATACTAACAAAACTAAAGATAGTTGCTAAAATGCCGAGGACAAGCGCTGGAACGCTTTTTGATTTTGCCATAATTTTTCTCCTTTTTAATTATTAAATTAATAATAGCATTTATTTTTATTTTCTGCAACTAATTTTTAATATATTCTTATTTTCCCAACAAAATGGCGCATCAAATTGTATACTAAATATATTTTTTGCAAAAAATATAGCAAAAAGGGAATGACACAAAGGAGAAATTGTGAGTTACATAATCTTTTTAAGTACATTGGTGCTGCTTGGTGCGCTATTTTGGATTTTAAAACGCACGTCGAAATTTAACGAGCAAAAATTTGCAAAAGTTTTGTCGTTTGTATTAATGGCAACATTTTTTGTGTTTTTCTTTGCGAAAGATGGCAACTTATTAAATGGCGCTTATAATTTAACAACAAATGCGCCGTTCTCTTCGCCGTTTTTGTGCTTTATTGTGGGGGTTGCAATTTGGCTTAATTTTGCAAGTGTTGTCATTTTAATGATGTATCCGTTTTTCAAATTTAACTTGATAAAAAATTATGCAAAGATTTTTTGCTTTATTTCTAGCATTCTAAGCACCGCGTTTCTCTCTCAAATCTCCTACACATTTGCGGGAACTTATGGCTGGTCGCTTTGCGGTGCGTTTTTTGAAATAACAACGGCAATCGTACTTATGTATAGTACATATTTGTTTGTGACAAATAAATTCTTCAAAATGACAAAGAAGGAAGTTAAGGAATTTTTTATCGCGCTGCCGATTGTTTTATTAATGTCAATGCCGCCATATATTCCTAGTTTGTTTTTTGGAAACATCGGCAACGGACTTGCCAAAGGACTTTTGCTTTACCATAGAATTTATTTATATATTGGTATCATATTTTTGTTTGGAATTTATGCGCTGCTCAAAGAGAAAGACCCCGAATATTCGCGAATGTGCTTGCTCTTTATCTCGCTTGTCACGCTCATTTCGTATATGTACAACTATGATTTTTCGCGCTTTGTCACGCCAACGTCGTGGCCGCTGCACCTCTGCAACACCGCAATGTTCATCGTTCCGCTGTGCTTAGCATTTAGAATGAAAAGGTTGTTTTATTTCACGCTTTTCATAAACGTTTTGGGCGCGGGACTTGCGATGCTCATACCAAACTACAACGAAATGTGGGGCTTTACGTCGACTGCAACGGTTCACTTTTGGATAAACCACATAATTGCGTTTGCGCTGCCAGTGCTTGTGATTTTGCTTGGCATATACGAAAGACCAAAACTTAAGCAGTTCATCTATTCAATGCTTTGGTTCTTAGCATACTTTGTGTTCGTGCTAATTTTGAATGCCTACTTCACGGGCGTTGGAACGCCAACCGACTTTTTCTTCATAAATTCCGACTTTATCGCGGACAAACTCGGTAGGTGGGCGGAGAATTTGCGCAACACAACCGCAGCAATAACGATTGGCGGCGTCAAAATGGTGTTTTATCCGATTTATCAATTACTATTCTTTGCCGTGTATGTCCTTTTGGGGCTTGCAATGTGGTTTGTCTACGCGTGGATATTCCAAATTCAAGATTTTCATATCAAGTTGCAAGAGAAAAACCGCAAAATTAGGGTTGAAGAATACGCGCTTTGCGCAAAATATAACAAAAACAAGGTGGATGAGTGTATGAACACTGAAAGTCAAAACAAATTAGTCGTCAAAAACGTTTACAAAAAATATGGGAACAACGAATACTTTTCGGTTGCGGACGCAAGTTTGGAAGTTAATGCAGGCGAAATATTTGGGTTCTTGGGACCAAATGGCGCGGGTAAAAGCACGATTATCAAATGCATCGTCGGCATTCAACCCGCAACAAGTGGTTCGATTGAAATCAATGGTTATGACATCTACAAGCAACCTGAAATGGCGAAAATGCAACTAGGGTTTGTGCCTGACCACTATGCGCTTTACGAAAAATTGACGGGGCGCGAGTATATAAATTATGTTGCCGACCTTTACGAAGTCGGAAAGAAAGAGCGCGATGAGCGTATGGAAAAATACGTCACAATGCTCAATATGCAAACGGCAATTGACAACCAAATTAGAACATACAGTCACGGTATGAAACAAAAAATTGCCATAATGTCCGCGCTCATTCACAATCCAAAATTGTGGATTTTGGACGAGCCTTTGACAGGACTTGACCCGACGTCAATCTTTCAAGTCAAAGAATGTATGAAAGAGCACGCCCGAAACGGCAACATAGTGTTCTTCTCAAGCCACATTATCGACATTGTCGAAAAACTTTGTGACCGCATTATGATTATCAAGCGCGGGCAAATTAGAACATCCGTCACGCTTGACGAATTAAAAGAAAAGAATATTGGGCTTGAAGAATTTTATTTGAAGATAATCAACGACACAGATGATAAAATTGTTTCGGTAAAAGATTTTGAGCAAATGCACAAAAATGATTTGCTAGATGATAAAAATGATGAAGAAAAACAAAAAGAAAATGTAAATGATGAAAGTGTAAAAAAAGACACTATAATTGCTAAAAACGACAACTTAGCCGCTAAAAATGACAAGAAAACGACAAAAAATAGCAAAAAAGACGCAAAAAACAAGAAAAAATAACGAAAGAGGAAGTTATGGACAAATTTAAAACGCTGTTTATGATGCAGTTGAAGGAGAAAATAGATTTATCCTTTTTGAAAAGCAAAAAACAAACGATGTTCAAGGTTGTATTTTCAATTCTTGGTTTTATCGCAATTACTGCTGTTGCATACTTCTTGCTTTCTTTGTGTCAAATGCTAAACTTGTTTTCGGCGCTAAATCACATCCCGCTTTCGCTAATGGCGGTGGTTTTGACGCTGATGTTTTTCCTCAATATGTTCACTTGCACAGTGGGGCTGAGCAAAACGCTGTTTTATGGAAAGGATAACCTTGTATTAATCACCTATCCAGTTAAGCCATTTACTTTGTTTTTGAGCAAAATGTTGGTATTTTATATCAACGAAATTAAAAAAGCATTTACCTTTTTGATACCAGTATTTTTTGCATACGGATTAATTTCAAACTTTAGTTTTATTTACTTCATTTGGATGCCGATAATGCTTGTTATTTTTGCAAGTATTCCTGTTTTGATTGGCGGACTACTGGCAGTGCCAACAAACTATATCATTGCATTTTTGAAAAAGTTTCCTATTGTCAAAGTGTTGTTATTGTGTTTGTTGCTTGGCGGAGTAATCACGGGTGTTATATTTTTGATACGCCTCATTCCAACGGACATAAACTTGATTTCAAGTTGGACGAGCGTGTCAAAATCAATTCGCGCATTCCTTGCGTGGTTTGCGTCGGCATTCTACCCATTCTATGCGTTCACGATTTTCCTTTGTGGCAAATATCAAAACCTCACGTCCACTCTTTTCACTGAGTATTCCTACATTGTTTTGCTTGTGATGCTTGCTGTGATTGCGGTGTTGATAGGACTAAATTTGCTTGTGTCAAAGTTTTTGTATTTGAGACTAGCCTCAAGGCAATTTGAGTTCAATCAAGGGCGAAAAAAGATTGGCAACATAAATATTCCGCACAAGACGTTTGTTTCCGCATCAATATATGAGTTCAAACGCTGCGTGCGCGATACGGGGATTTTGTCGTCTGCGGTTGCGACGCTGATTGTTACGCCAATTGCGATACTGCTATTAAATGCGATATATTCTGCGATAAACACGCGTATTTTGGGCGATTATTTGACAATTTCGTTTAATGTGTTGATTATTTTGTTATTTGTGCTGTCAAACAATATCAATGTTTCGTCAATATATAGTCGCGACGGGGATGCGTTGTATTTAAATAAGACAAAGCCAAACAAGCCATACAAAATTTTGTTTCCGCGACTATGCTTTAATGTTGTTGTCACAACGATTGCTGTTGCGGTTGCAAGCGGGTTCTTTTTGGCGAAATCTACACTTGGGGCGCTTGACGGAATCTTCCTTTCTTTCACGCTTTTGTTTGTGGCGCTGACGCACATAGTTTGGAGTGCGGAAATTGACTTTTTGAATCCAAAGCAAAACATATTCAAGACGGAAGGAATGGCGGGAGTCAATCCAAATGAATTAAAGTCGACAATACTTGCATTTTCTTTGAGCGCAATATGTTTTGTCGTTGTGCTTGGATTTCAGTATTTAGCGGCAAACTATATTTGGCTCAAGTTGTTTGTGGCAAGTTTAGGACTTTTGGCGTGGCGTGTGTATAGTTTTTATTACAAGTCAAAAGTGCTTTTCAAGGAGATATAACGGATGAGAAAATCGGTTTTGTTTTTAATATTGGTGATATACCTTATATCTGTTGTGGTTGTCACGTTTTTTGGAATGAAAGCGCGTATGGACCAGTTTCAAATCTATATGAATCGCATTGAAATCACGAGTTTTGACCAAAAGGTTGGCGATGACAAGTATTTGATTGTCAAATACAACGAGACGGAAGGGTACACGAGTCTGTTTATTGAGTACGAATATGGACCGACGGAAGCGACATTTCCTGAAAAAATAAAGTTTACGCTTTCAAACAACACTTATGTTGATGACGACGGGAACACGCAGTACTATGCGACGATTTCACAAATGGGGGAATTGACGTTTTTTAAGAAAAAGGCGGTCAAAGTCACTTTGACCACCACGGACGGCTCAAAACTTTCCGACACCGTCACTGTAATCTGCCGCTAGGCGGGGAAAGCCCCGTTGCTGTGGATACTGTCCCTACGGCTAAGTTGCTTTCGCGGGCGGCGTACAATCGTGCATTTTATTTACCTTTGTTCTCGTGGTGGCGTAGGTCACCGCTGCAGGTACTGTCCCTCCGGCTATGAGACATTAATGGACGGCGCATTTCGGTGCTTTCTATGTTCTTTGTCGCTCGGCGGGGATAACCCCGCGGCTGCAGGTTTAGCTGGGTAAGTTTATAATTCTAGGTACATAGTTAATTTACTATGTACTTTTTTTGTGCTGTAGTGTTTTTTGCATTTGCTAGTTTACATTATAAGATAGTGTACGGCGGATGTCTTTAGTAGAGAGGTTTGTTGTTATCATTATTATAACACAATTAGGATTGAAATACAACATCTTGTATGTTATCTTGTATGTTATCTTGTATGTTTTTGGCATACAAGATGTTTTTTTTGTGGGAAAGGAAAGTGGTAGAATGGGCGGTTTGTGGCGCAGGAGCGTTAAGGAAACAACATTTTCGCGCGCAAAACATATATTGCTAGTAAGGTAATATTCAATTAGCGGACAAACAAAGGAGAACAAATGGCAAAAATTACAAACCAGTCAACATTGACATCAAAATACACGCTTCCTGACCAGAGCGAACAACAAAACGAGACACAGAGTAATATTTCGACTGCCGAGAATATGACGACTTCCTTTTTAAAACAAAGGACATCGGCAAAAGACTTTGGCACACCTGAAGCGGAGATTATGCAAACAATCACGTTGACAAACAATAGTGAATATCCAATTTCAGACATCACGGTTGTGGACACAATTTCTGAGGGCGGGACATTCAAAGCAGGCTCGGTGCTAATCGACGATGTGGCGCAACCCGATATGGATATCACAACAGGTGTTCAACTTGAAAGTGATATTCAACCAAACGGCACTTGTAAAATTCAATACTACCTTGTACTTTCTGATCAACCTACTCAAAATGAGGTTACGGCGATTTCGGAAATCACGTACACTGTCAATGAGGCAGTCGACTTAAAGGAACAAACAAATAAAACAACTATCAGCGTAGAAAACGAAAAAATTACAATCAAGAAAACTTCTGATAAGAGCGCTGTTATTACTGGAGACAAAATCACGTATCAACACGAAATCAAAAACGAGGGCAACATTGACAATACCGACTTGTTCTTCAAGGATACAATTCCTGCTGAAACAACATTTGTCACGGGCAGCGTAAAAATCAACGAGCAATCGTATCCAGATTACGACCCATCTGTTGGCTTTGCGCTTGACGACCTTGCTGCAAATCAAACGATCATTGTCAAGTTTGAAGTTACAGTCAACTAAGGTTGCATAAGCCCCGCTCGCAAAGTTATGCTTGTGCAAAAAAAAGTACTTGTTTAACGAAATTACACGCCTGTCAATTTTTTATGAATGGTGTTAGTGCAATATAATCTGCTATGGCGGTGTGCCTTGTCAAACTAAGTTGTAAACATAATAAATGTGTAATTGTATACTAATTTTAAATAGCAAAGAAGATGCTCAAAACATCTTCTTTTTGAGTTTGTGCTGATTTGACAAGTTTTGCAAGGTGTGGTATAATCGAAGTATGAAAAAGTTTAAATTTGAGATAAAAGGTGGAGAGAAAATCTTCGTCGAATTGACAAAATTAATAAATGAAGCGGACTGCTACGAAATTTGCGCACTGGACGCAAATGGCGGATTCATTGGATATATTGATTTTGACATATATCCAAAGCAAAGCACGTGTTTTTTGGATGCGATTGAAGTTTCGCCTGCATATCTCAACACTGGTGTTGGCAGTTGTATGAGCGTGGTATTTGAAAAATTTCTTATGCAAAAGGGTGTCGAAAGAATCGACGGAATATATTGCCCGCACGGCAAATATGGGGAAGTTTTAGCGAAAAAGTTTTATTTAAATCATAATTATGCGATTTTCAAAGATACCTACATTCACAAAAACTTGCAAAAGAACGATTACAATGTGCCCGAACTTGTTGAGGTATGCCGCACAATAGACTGGTTGCCAACCGGCTGGGGACATTCAAATTGTGATATAAATCTATTAATACCCGACGACCTTGAAGTCCTCGACGACTGCGACGACTGCAAGGAATAGAAAAACAACCTCGTTGCCCGTAACGTCAAAAGAGTTTGTTTTTTGTTGTCATTTAAAATGCTTGACTAAAAGTGGCAATATGATGTATACTCAAAATGTAAAATGTAAAAAATATTGCAATGAAGGAGAACTCAACCGATGAAAAATAGAACAAAGTGCTATGGGG
>JBNMHN010000009.1:0-21523 GCA_050872805.1 Clostridia bacterium | reverse complement strand
TCAAAGCACAAACTATTCGTATGAAAAAACAAAATTTTATAGTTGGTTCGCTCATCTTAGCGCTTGCTAGTTTCTTTGCAAAAGTGATTGGTGCAGTCTATCGCATACCGCTAACATACGTTCTTGGTGCAGAGGGGCTGGGGCTTTATCAAATGATATTTCCGCTTTACTCAACGTTGCTTGTTTTGTGTTCCACAGGAGTGCCAAACGCAATTGCGAAAATTGTAGCAAGCGGTAGTGGCACAAAAAATAGGGCAGTTGTTCGTAAATCACTACTTTTCTTTGCTGGCATTTCTTTGTTTATGAGCCTCGCGCTTGCGCTGCTTTCCAAGCCCATTGCCACATTGCAAGGCAACGGCGATGCGTGGCTCGTTTATGTCGGCATTGCGCCAGCAATATTCTTTGTTGGTGTACTTTCGGTTTTTCGCGGATATTTTCAAGGTAAGCAAAACATCTTGCCAACTTCAATTTCGCTAATAATTGAGCAGTTGTTCAAATTGATTTTTGGGCTATTGTTTGCAAGTTTGTTTATCTCGCGCGGGCTTATGTTTGGCGCATTTGGTGCCGTGCTCGGCGTTACACTCAGCGAAATATTTGCACTTTTTATGATTGTGATACAGTATTTGTTTTCGCAAAGAAAGAACACACAAAACGCATATGAGAATATATCTATTAAATCAATTGTCAAAACAACAATTCCAATGACGCTCAGCAGTATGATTATGCCACTGACGCTACTAATCGACAGTTTTTTGATAATCAATTTGCTAAAACATATAGGCTATTCGACATCTACGGCTACAAATATGTACGGAATCTTGACAGGCGTTGTCAATTCACTTATCAATTTGCCCGTCGTCTTATCAATGGCGGTCGCAACAATGGTTATTCCAATAATATCAAAACTGCACTCAAATCACCAAGCAAACCTTGTGGCGGAAAAATCAACTTCGGCACTGCGACTTGTGCTATTCATTGCGCTGCCGTGCGCAGTTGCATTTCTCGTTTTTCCAAAAGATATAATATATTTTCTTTTCAAAAATGGACTCAAAGTCGGTGCTATAGACGAATTTCAAGTCGCAAGCAACTTGCTAAGAATAGGGGCATTCGCCATTTTGTTCATCGCACTTGTGCAAGTTGCAACGACAATACTACAATCAATTGATAAAACAAAAGTTCCTGTATACAATATGGTTGGCGCTTGTTTTTTGAAAGTTATGCTAACGCTTGTTTTGGTTTTAACTCCAAGCATCAATATATATGGCGCAATGTGGTCAACGCTTGCTTGCTACATCGTTTGCGCAATTCTCAATCTTCATAATCTCACAAAGTACATCAAAATAAGATTATCACTGCAATACGATATAATTTTACCTGCGCTCGCGTGTGTGATGATGGCAACGTCAATGTACGCAATCAAGCAAATTATAGGCGTTGGCTTTATCCAAACAATTACAATGTTCCTAGTTGGTGGGGCAATGTACCCGCTAACAGTTTTGTTGCTAAATTACGGACGCGCCTATAACAAACAAACCATAGCAAAATACTTTCACAACATTCAATCAACATAGTACCATAGTTTTGTATAAAAGGTTTGTAAATGGCAAAAATTTAGGCGGAGGAACAACTATGAACAAAAAAGGACTAATTGAAGAACTATCGCGCAAAACGAACCTAACACTAAGCGAAAGCAGGTCAGCAATAGAGGAGTTTCAAAACATCGTGATTGAAGCACTTAAGCGTGGCGACAATGTCAACATCACAAATTTTGGTTGCTTCAAAATGGTAGAGCGCAAAGGACGCCTAATATACAACCCTATGACAGGCAATTTTGACAAATACAACGCCCGCCGCGCGCCCGTCTTTCGCAGCGGCGTCAGATTTAAAAAAGAAGTCGTATGATTTCTTTTCGTTTTTTCTATAAGTTATAAAAATCACTCTAAATTGATAAGAATACTAAACAAAACATATGGGTAGACCAAAAACTTGCAGAAATATTGCTTGATATCAAAAAAGCAATAAAATCATTTGATATTTTTTTTCTAATGTGGTAAACTAAAACTATAGATGTGATTTTAGCGTATATGTGATGCCATAAAATTACAAATGATTTAGCAAAGGAGAAAGAAATAATGAAGTACTTAACTAAATGGGGGGGGGGGGCGTACAATAGTTATCCACAATTAGGACAAACCTCAATTTCAAAACGAGCAAAAAATAAGAGTCGAAATTTACAAATTTTTGCGTCGAAAGGTATAAAAACTGAATATAAAATATCGCGAACCACACAAATACTGTTGTGGCTTTTGACGATTTGCATATTTGCAGCATTTTCATTATGTCCACTTGCTGGGCTAGCCGCACACTATAATCTAACGGCAGGTGGGCCAAGTGATAGCACATTCTACATCAACGCGCCCGTGTTCATAGCAGGCGATAGCGCCCGCAGTAAAACAACGGGTTCTGCAGATACAAGCACAGGCGTTGTCAATACTAACATCAAGCCTTTGTTTAAAACGGACGGAACAGTGAATGCGGAAGTCTTAGTCGATTTGCTAAATATGGTAAACAGTGAAAGCGTATGTAAAGGCACAACAGAAAACTCCAACGCCCCAACATACCTTTCAGCAAAAAATTTTGGACAGTACGGTACCCAAAACAATTGGTCAGCCGCCCAAAAAGGCAACGCACAAATACTTGTCAAGTTGTTTGAGGACACAACGACCACAGCAAACAGCGTAGATGCCGCATCAGCACAATACTGGCAAGCAGTATACCGCTCAATCAACGGTGAAAATGACGTCCTCACACTTTATATGTGCAGGCCATACATAGACGCACAATTTAACCCAAGTAGTGACACTACATATAATAACAAAACATATAGATATGAGAGCAACTACTCACAAAGTTATTTGAGAGATAAAACTGTTTTGCCACTATATGAAACGTTGAAAAGCACATACAGCGCCCTCGACCAATATGTAGTAGCACCAAGTCAACTAGCATCAGGTGCGCTTAATCTCGGTGGCTGGCAAAGCAGTGCTTACCAAACATCGTATAACGTGAATAGGGTAATATATGGCACTAATAACGGTATTGGTTCAAGCGGTTATGAGGATGGAACTACACGTTTTATGCTGTCAAATGGAATGGACGGGCTTAGTGAAAAGGACAGTAGTTGGAGTGGAACAGTGGAGTCAGTATATGACGACAAGTTGTGGGTACCAAGTGGCTTTGAGACACTTCATACAGGCTATGGGCAAACAGCTACTAGCACAATGCAGGATACAGGTAGATTGTATGATGAAAAAAATGATGTAGTATACTTAAATGATAATTCCTCTAAAGGAGAAACATACTCAAGTGCAAAAGCTATAGTAAGTTCGACCTCTACACAGCATACGACGAACAGAACAGGTTTGTGGGAGCTTAACGGCTATGATCGTGCTACAACAGGTTCTTGGATGTGGCTGCGTTCTAGTCGTTTAGAAGATGGCACACGCGCGCGCGGGATCAACTTAAATGGTAATAGTGATAACTTTAATGTTGACAGTAACATTGGCGGCGTGCGTGTAGCGCTACATCTAAATTTAGGTGAACTAAAGACTTTAATTCCCTCTACATTATTAAGTATTAATGCAAATAATACCGCAACAAAAAGCCTTTTTATTTTCAAAATAATGGATGAAAACATACAAATTGCGGAGTACTCACTCTCAAGCGGTAGTATAACAACAACAAAAACACTACAGCAAGGTAAAACATATACAATATTAGTAACTCGTCCAATCGGTAGCCGTCTTGAAGTGCTTTGCAACGGGCGTGAACTTTCGCCTATCAGTAGTGCTTGTTATGAAATTATGACCAATGAAAACGATTCAATGTTTCTTTCACTTGCGCTATCTGGCGATATGTCGTGGAAAAATTGCATTGTCGTGTAGTTTAATCCCAAAATAGAAAATTTAACTAACAAATAATAATAAGTAAATTTCACATCAAATTCCACTATAGAATTTACTTTGAGAATTAACAAAAAAGAAGATACCTCAAAAAATGCACATATTCGCTTGACAAAGCATAGTATTTATGATATACTCCGTTATCTTTAAAAAATAGGTGGTGAGAAATAGATGACATCCGTTAAAGTTGGTGCTAATGAGTCTTTGGATAGCGCATTGAAACGTTTTAAACGTAAATGCCAAAAAGATGGTATCATTGGCGACATCCGCAGAAAGGAAGCGTATGAAAAACCAAGCGTACAACGCAAAAAGAAAGAAGAAGCGGCTAGAAAAAGAATTAGAAAGTCGTAATCTTTATGAGACAAGGCAGCAAGTTATGCTGCCTTTTTCTATGCAATTTGAAAAAATTGATGTATTTATAGATTTTTTTGTGTTTATGTCACAAAAATCAAAATGTGCGCGAAAAATTGGAGGTTGTGCGCGAAAAATTGAAGAAAAAATGACGATTTTTCACTTATTTTTGATTTTTCTCTATTTCTTTATCTAAAACGCTTTGAATATTGTACAATATTATGATAGACTAACATTGCCTGAAATGGAGGTGCTAGAAATGGAAGGTAAAACATTCAAGGAGTATGCGCGTGAAGCGCGCAAGCGAATGAAAAGCGGCTTTTGGCAAAAAATGCGTGCGGAGAAAGAACAAGCAATCTTAGAGGCTTTGAGAAATGGGGAAAGCATTGCCGTGGTTGAGGCGCAGTTTAAGCGGAAAATTCAGCGCGCAATTTGCGCAAAAGAGGACGAGCAACAAGTTCTGGACGACGAAGCATTTTATGAAAAGGTTTGCAAAGTGCTTGAATCATCCGATTTGCTAATGAGTCCACTTGCAAAGCTCATAGACCACGACGTCTATGACAACTTGAGCGAGCGCGACAAACAGAACTACATATTAAAACTCTCAGACCGATTTGTAAAAATGAAACAGCGCTACAATGAAGAACACCCACGCTCTATTGAACTTGCGTTTTAGCAAAAGTTACTTTGCAAACGTGGCTTCATTCTTGCGTACTAAGTGCGTATAGCACTCAAATAGTGGCAAAAAATGCCGCTATTTTTCATTAGTTGTTAAAATCATTTTGCCTTGAAAGAAAATTGTGTTATAATGTCGCTATGGAAAATATTGACTTAATTAATTCATTGAATGATGAACAAAAAGCACCCGTTTTGCAAACCGAGGGTGCTGTTCTTGTTACGGCGGGCGCAGGTAGTGGGAAAACGCGTGTTTTGACCCACCGAATCGCATATTTGATTGAAAGAGGAGTTGACCCGTATAACATACTCGCAATTACTTTCACAAACAAAGCGGCTGCGGAAATGCGTGAGAGAGTTGAGCGCATAACATTTGATTGCAGTCAAATGTGGGTAAGCACATTCCACTCAATGTGCGTGCGAATCCTGCGTTCCTATGCCGATGTCTTGGGCTACACTAAAAACTTCTCAATCTATGGCGAACAAGAAAAGGAAACTTTGATAAAGCAAATCCTTGCTGAAATGCAACTTGATGATGAATTGAAAAAGACTTGCATATACCATATCAGCAATGCAAAAAACCTCGATCTTTCTTGCGATGAGTATCTAAAGGAATTTGGATATATTAAAGAGATTGAAAACATTGTGAAAGTGTACAAAGAATATCAAGTTCAACTACTAAAGAACAACGCTTTTGATTTTGATGACCTATTGATAAAAACATATGAGTTGCTGAAAACAAATGAAGAAGCGCGAAACAAGTATCAAGAGAGATTCAAATACATACACATAGACGAGTTTCAGGACACCAACACTGTGCAATACGACATAGCAAAAATTCTTGCGGGCAAACACGACAACATAATGGTTGTCGGTGATGAGGACCAGTGTATATACGGCTGGCGCGGCGCAAATATTGAGAATATTTTGGAATTTAAAAACGATTTTCCCAATGTCCATATTTATAAACTAGAACAAAACTATAGATGTACTAAAAACATCATAGAACTTGCAAACCGCGTAATAAAAAACAATACACAACGTCTTGACAAAGTTTTGTATACCGAAAACAATGTGGGCGAACCGATAGAACTATTTATCGGGTATCGCGATGTAGAAGAATCTAACTTTGTTGCTAGAAGAATAAAAGAACTCGTTAATGCGGGATACAAGTATAGTGAGATAGCAGTACTAATGAGATACAATGCGCTGAGTCGTTCTATAGAGGAAGGACTGTTGAGTAGTAATATTCCATATAAGATGATAGGCGGTATGAAATTCTATGATCGCGTCGAGATAAAGAATGTTCTTGCGTATTTAAGACTAATGGTCAACAATAGTGATAATGCTAGCCTATTGAGAGTACTAAACTTCCCAAGGCGCGGTATAGGCTCGACAAGTGAAAAACAACTCATTGAGTTTGCGGCAGCAAAGGATGTTCCAATAGCGGAATACTTGAGAAACTATTTTACCGAATCGCCGACACAACTACAAAAGAAACTGCAGGGCTTTAGAGAACTACTAATATCACTAACCGAAATGCAGGGACAAGGCACACTACTAGAGGTAGTTAAAAAGGTTATAGAGCAAACAAAGATAATAGAGGCATACAGCGAAAAGAAAGATACTGAGAATGAGAACCGAATTAAAAACATAGACGACTTGCTATCTTCCGTTGACTCATACTCAAAAACTTATCCTGATGACTCTTTGTCTGAATATCTACAATCAGTAACTTTGCTAAGTGACGCGGATGAGCAGGACGACTCAACTAATGCTGTTACGCTTGCTACAATTCACGCCGTCAAAGGACTTGAGTATAGGGCAGTATTTGTTGTCGGGCTTGAGGATGAGAACTTCCCAATCATTAGAGACGGTAATGAGGACGATATAGAAGAAGAAAGACGACTATTCTATGTTGCAGTTACACGTGCTAAAGAAAGACTATTCCTTTCGCGTTGCCAAAATAGATATAAGTACGGAGAACAAAAGTACTTTGCTCAATCACGCTTTTTGGATGAACTTAACGGGATGACTAATATAAAGATTTCCAGTTTTAATAAAAGCGTACTCGACGGCGGTCAAAGTAGATATAATGGTAGTGGTTATGGCGGCGGCTATGCACGCAATAATTCATACAAGCAAAACGACGGCGGTTATAGAAAGATTGAGACAATTTACGCAACTCAAGACAGCTTGAACATCAAATCGCAAACCGCATCAAACAATTCATACTTGTTTGATAACGCGCAAGAAAAACAGACGGACGGCTTTGTCGTTGGGGCAAAGGTTGAGCACCCACGTTTTGGTGTAGGCGAAATTATGGATACATCGCGCCTTGCGGCTGAAAATGTTATAACCATTAATTTTGAAGATGTGGGAATAAAAAATTTGACGTTTGATGTTTCGCCACTTACATTGCTTTAATTTGTCAATTTGGGCAATAATACCTTAGTAATACAAGTTTTAACGGGCAGGATTTTTATGGATTATAAACAAAAAATGAGACAGCTGATTGATGAAATCAATGTCCACAACTACAACTACTATATTCTTGACGAACCAACAGTCAGCGACGCTGAGTATGATAAGTTACTTGACGAACTTATGACACTTGAAAAAGAGCACAATTTTATTTTCCCAGACTCTCCAAGCCAACGCGTCGGGGCTGAAGTCACTTCAAGTTTTGAAAAAGAAAAACACAAAGTTCCGCTTTATAGTTTAAATAAGTGTCAGTCGAAAGATGAACTCAAAACGTGGTATGACGATGTAATGCAAAAATACCCTAACACAACATTTTCTTTTGAATACAAGTTTGACGGGCTCACTATTGCAATAACATACGAAAACGGGTTATTTAGTAAAGCAATGACACGTGGAAGCGGCGTTCTTGGTGAAATAGTAACAAATCAAGTAAAAACAATTAGCAGTATTCCGCTATCCATTCCGTACAAGGGAACTGTGATTGTTCAAGGCGAAGCGATTATGCCGAAATCGGAACTAAAAAAATACAATGAGCGCGCTGATGAACCACTAAAAAACGAGCGCAATGCCGCTGCGGGCGCAATTCGCAACCTGAACCCACAAGTCACTAAGGAACGCAATCTTGATATGTACTTTTACGCTGTTCCGTATATAGAGGGGCGCGAAATCCGCTCACAAATGGAAACCTTTGCGTTTTTGAAAGAAAACCGCTTTAAAGTTAGCAGTTTTAATACTGAAGTTAAAACTTTTAACGAGATTACTGAGTTGATTGATAAAGTTGACAAAGAAAAGGAAAACCTTGATTTCTTGATTGATGGGGTTGTTTTGAAGATAAATGACTTCAAAACAAGTCAGGAACTTGGATACACAATGCGTTTTCCAAAATTTGCTATGGCGTATAAATTTGCTCCGCAAGAGTTGACAAGTAAAGTTCTTGATGTCAAATTTCAAGTCGGTAGAACGGGCAAAATCACGCCGCTTGCGGTAATAGAACCAATATTTTTGGCTGGCGCGACAATTCAGCGCGCTACATTGAATAACTATAGCGACATAAAAAGAAAGCGCATAAAAATCGGCTCATACGTCTATGTCCGTCGCAGTAATGAGGTCATACCCGAAATTATGGGGCTTGCGCACGATACAGACGAAAGCCGCGATGTCGATTTGCCGACCACATGCCCTTGTTGTGGGGCGTCACTTGAACAGGGCGACATTGAGACCTTTTGCCCGAATACGTGGGGATGCCCCGACCAAATAAAGAAAAGAATAGTCCACTTTTGTAGTAAGGATGCAATGAACATTGAGGGAATATCCGACAAAACTATAGGCGCTTTTTATGACGAATTTAATGTCCGCTATCCTTTTGAATTGTATGATTTGAGTAAGGATAGTTTGAAATCATTGCAAAAATTTAAAGACAAAAAATCTACTAACGTGTATGAAAACATACAAAGTTCAAAGTCGCCAACACTGGATAGGTTCATCTACGCGCTAGGCATCAAAAATATCGGTAAAAAGACTGCGCGCGACTTAGCGAAATATTTTAACACGTTTGAAAGATTTTTGTCCGCATCACTTGAAGAGCTTGATTCAATACCCGACATTGCCGAAATCACGGCGCAGGGCATTGTAGACTATTTTGCGAATGAAAACAATCTAAAGATTGTAAACGAATTGTTTGTGCGCGGTGTTAAGCCTAAAGATACTGAATCTAAAAAAGAGGGAATTTTTTCAAATTGCACGTTTGTCCTGACGGGCACTCTTGAAAAATATACGCGCGACGAAGCAACGCATTTGATTGAAAGCCTTGGCGGCAACGTTTCGTCGTCAGTTTCAAGAAACACAACATATGTTTTGCTGGGCAGTGAACCGGGTTCTAAGCTTCAAAAAGCACAGGCGCTAGGAGTAAAGATTTTGAGCGAGCAAGACTTTATTGACCTTGTTAGCGCAAAAATCTATTAAATGTTTGCTAAGTTATAGAGTAAAATGCCACAATTTGCCGTTTTCGCTTGAAAAATTAGGAAATATGTGTTATAATTCAAAATTGGAGATTAAGTATGGAAATAACCGAAAAAGATATAAAGCACTTGGCTTCATTGTCAAGGCTTGAGTTTAGCGATGACGAAATAGAAAAATTTTCTAGTGAATTCGCTTCAATAATTGATTACGTAAACCAACTACAAAAAGTCGACACAACAAACGTTGTTGATAAGACGCCTGTTCGTGAATTTGAGGAATTGAGAGACGACATCGTAAAACCTTCACTTCCAAATGAAAAAATCATCGAAAATGCGCCTAAAAAATATAACGGCTACTTTGTAGCGCCAACGGTGGTGGAATAATGGAAATTATGAACGAAACGATTGAAGAAATTAGCGCAAAACTTGAGGCGAAAGAAATTAGTGCTGTCGAACTCACTAAACTTAGTTTGGCAAAGATTGACAGAACTAAAGACTTGAACATTTTGCACGAAATTTGTGAAGAAAAGGCACTTGAGAGCGCTAAAGAAATTGACGAGAAAAGGGCAAATGGCGATGCTTTACCTAAGCTTGCAGGGATTCCAGTTGTCATAAAAGACAATATTTCAAAGATTGGCACATTTACAACCTGTTCTTCTCAATTTTTGGCAGACTACAAGTCACCATACAACGCTACTGTTGTTGACAAACTTATTGAAAATGGCGCAATAATTGTCGGCAAAGCAAATATGGACGAATTTGCAATGGGTAGCAGTTCGGAAAATTGCGCATTTGGTGCGGTTCACAACCCGTGGAACAAAGATTATGTGCCAGGTGGTTCGTCAGGCGGCTCAGCAGCATCCGTTGCAAGTGACCAATGCTTTGCGTCTCTTGGAACTGATACAGGTGGGTCAATTAGACAGCCGTCGTCATTTTGTGGTGTTGTTGGGCTAAAACCTACATACGGGCTTGTTTCACGCTTTGGTGTCGTAGCGTTTGCATCCTCACTTGACCAAGTCGGGCCAATAACTAAGAGTGTTCGCGACAGCAGCATTATGCTTGACGCAATTGCTGGACACGATGACAATGAGTTCACAAGCGCAAAACACGCAAAAGAAAATTATTATGCTGATTCATTCACTGGTTCAGTAAAAGGCTTGAAAATCGGTATCGCGAAAGAGTTTTTTGAGTCTCTAACTAACACAGAAGTAAAAGAATCAATTGAAAAGGCTATTGACTTTTTTGTCGCGCAGGGCGCTGAAAAAGTTGAAATCAATTTGCCACACATCAAGGATGCTTTGGCGGTATACTATGTTTTGTCAAGCGCTGAAGCAGCGTCAAACCTTGCGCGCTTTGACGGCATAAAATATGGTGTTCCAACTGATGAATATAAAGATTTGGTTGATTTCTATGTCCAATCACGTACAAAGGGATTTGGCAAGGAAGTAAAACGTAGAATTATGCTCGGTAACTTTGTGCTTTCAAGCGGATATTTTGATGCATATTACAATAAGGCGAAGGCGGTGCAAAATCTCATTATTAATGAGTTTGAAAAGGCCTTTAGCGCTTGTGACATTATAATTTCGCCAACAACGCCTAGCCCAGCGTTCAAAATCGGGGAAAAAGTCGACAATCCTTTGGAAATGTACTTGAATGATATTTATACTGTTCCTGTGAACATTGCAACATTGCCTGCAATATCTATTCCTTGCGGAATTAGTAAATCAGGTTTACCGCTTGGTATGCAACTAATCAGCAATAGATTTAATGAAAAAACATTGTTCAATGCAGGGGATTGCTTTGAAAAAAATTACTTTTCAATTAGAGAGGTCAAATAATGGATTATGATATTGTCATTGGGCTTGAAGTTCACTCGGAACTTAAGACCAAATCAAAAGTTTTTTGCAGTTGCAAAAATGAATTTGGTGGCGAACCTAACACAAATTGTTGTCCAGTTTGTATAGGCTTGCCGGGGGCATTGCCAATTCCAAACAAAGAAGCGGTCAAGATGTGCATCAAAGCAGGGCTTGCAGTTGGCTGCGAAATCAACGATATTGCAATCTTTGAGAGAAAAAACTATTTCTATCCTGACCTTGCTAAAGCATATCAAATTTCACAAGCAGTGCGCCCGATTTGTATAGGTGGTGGCGTTGAAATTGAGAAAGAAAACGGCGAAAAGAAATTTATTAGATTGAACCGCATTCACCTTGAAGAAGATGCAGGGAAATTGATTCACAATTCAAAACTTGGCGGTACGCAAATTGACTACAATCGTGGCGGAGTGCCGTTGATTGAAATAGTCAGTGAAGCCGATATGAGCAGCGCTGAAGAAGCGGTTGCATACTTAGCAAAACTAAAAAGCATTTTGCAGTACATTGAAGTTTCCGATTGTAAAATGGAGCAGGGTTCATTGCGTTGCGATGTAAACGTGTCCTTAAAACCAAAGGGTGCTAAGAAATTGGGTGTTAGAGCGGAAATGAAGAACCTTAACTCATTCCGTTCAGTCGCAAGAGCAATCGAGTATGAATATAAGCGTCAATCAAGGTTGCTTGATGAGGGCGAACAAGTTGTTCAAGAAACACGCCGTTGGGATGATGCGCGCAACCGCAGTTTCTCAATGCGTAGAAAAGAGGATGCTCAAGATTATAGATACTTCCCAGACCCAGACTTGCTACCTTTCAAAATCGAAAGAAGTTTGGTTGAAGAAGTCCACAAATCAATGCCAGAACTGAGAGAAGAAAAGATCGTTGATTATGTCAATGAACTTGGACTTAGCGAATACGACGCAAAGGTTTTGACTACTGATTTGAATTTAGTCAAGTATTTTGAAAGTGTAATTAGTTTTTACAACTCACCAAAATTTGTGTGCAACTTTATTTTGACAACATTATTGAAAAAAGTCAAAGAAAGTGATGAAGAAGATTTGTGCATACCTGTCGATGCAACGAACTTTGCAAACCTTATGAAAATGTATGAAACAAACGAAATTAGCCAAGCAACTTGCAGGGAATTGTTTGATGAAATTTGGACTACAAATGCTGATTGCGTAAAACTTGTTGAAGAACGCGGTTTGAAGCAAAACAACGATGAGGGAGAATTGAAAGCGCTTGTTGAAACGATAATTGCTGAATTTCCTCAATCTGTTACTGATTATAAGGGTGGAAACACCAAAGCTCTGTCGTTCTTTATCGGGCAGCTTATGAAACGCACTGGCGGTAAGGCAAATGCACAAATCGCTAGCAAAATAATTAAAGAAATTTTAGATAAATAGGAGAAATTAAAATGATTGAACCATCAATCGAGGCATTGCTAAAATGCACAGACAACAACAAATACAAACTTTGCATTTTGGCTGAAAAGAGAGCAAAAGAAATTGCTAACAAAAACTATTATGAAGGTGCTTCAGCAAAACCTGTTGAAAAGAAAGAAATTTCTCAAGCACTTGAAGAAATAGTTGAAAAGAAAATAACAATGAATGAGGATTAGAAATGATTGCCGAAGTCATTGTAGATTTATCATCGGAATCTATTGATAAAATCTTTGATTATGAAAGCATAGAGGGACTGCAACGGGGGCAATTGGTGTTAGTCCCTTTTGGCAATAAACAAATTGAGGGTTTTGTTGTTAATTTAAAAGAGCATACGGATGTGCCTCAAGGGAAATTGAAAGCGGTAGTTAGCATTTTGAGGAATGAACCTGTCATCAAAGAAGAAATGTTTGCTCTTGCGGATTTTATGAAAAAGGCATACCATTTGCGAATGGTCGACATTTTGCGTCTTTTCTTACCGTCCGAAATGCGCGGCGGTAGAGTTCGCGAAAAAATTAAAAATTTTGTAATTTTAAATGACGAATATAAAGATGTTGAAAAGGTTGTTGATATTCGCAAAAATGCTCACCAACAACACAACCTGCTTTGTTATATGCGTGCTAATCCAGTTGCGGACTATACAAAAGTTTGCGATACTTTTTCGCGTGGTGCGGTTATTGCGCTAGAAGTAAAGGGCGTCCTAAAAGTATGCGAGCAAGTTGTAGATAGACGCCCAAAGATTTATGAAGTAGAAAAGAAAAATGTGACTTTGACGGCTGAGCAGCAGCAAACTTTGGATGCTATCTTGAGCAATAAAAATGGAAAGTTCCTTATTCACGGCGTCACAGGCAGTGGCAAAACGGAAATTTATATGCGCATAATTGAAGATTGCGTTGCAAGGGGTAAAACGGCAATTATGCTTGTCCCTGAAATTTCACTAACAGGTCAAGTTTTGTCGAATTTTACCAATAGATTTGGTGACAATGTTGCTATTTTGCATAGCGGCTTATCAAGCGGCGAAAGATACGATGAATGGCAAAGAATATTTTCAAAAAAAGCAAACATTGTAGTGGGTGTGCGTTCGGCAATTTTTGCGCCAGTTGAAAACATCGGTGCTATTATCATTGACGAGGAGCACGACAACAGTTATGTGAGTGAGAGTAATCCACGATACAATACGCACGAAGTGGCTGAGTTTCGCGCAAATTATAATAACTGCAACTTTGTTTTGGGTAGTGCGACGCCAAGCATAGATACTTTCTATAGAGCCGAGAAAGGCGAGTTGACGCTTTTGACAATGAAAAATAGGGCAAACCATAAGGCGTTGCCGAGAATTCACGTCGTCGATATGTGCGCCGAGTTGTCTCGTGGCAATTCTTCGTTTTTTTCGTACAAGTTCCAAGAAGAATTACGAAAGTGCATTAATGACGGCAATCAAGCAATCGTCTTTATCAATCGTCGTGGTTACTCGTCATTTATGAGATGTGTCGATTGTGGCTATGTTGCAAAATGTACAGATTGCGATGTTTCGCTTGTTTTACATAAAGAAGATAACCAATTAAAGTGTCACTTTTGCGGCAAACGTTTCAGGGTTTTGACACGATGCCCTGCGTGTGGTAGTGAAAAGATAAAGCAAGGTGCTATCGGCACGCAAAGGGTTGTTGAGGAGCTTCACAAGGCTTTTCCTAGTGTTCCAATTTTTAGAATGGATAATGACACCACAAAAACAAAAAATGCACATATGCAGATACTAAAAAAGTTTGGTGAGTGCAAACCTGCGATATTGGTTGGAACGCAAATGGTCGCAAAAGGGCACGATTTTGGCGATGTATCCTTTGTTGGAATAATAGACGCTGATTTGAGTTTGCATTTTTCCGATTTTAGGAGCAATGAACGCACTTTCCAGCTGATTACGCAAGTAGCAGGGCGTTGTGGCAGGGCGAAAAAAGAAGGAACTGTCGTTTTGCAAACATTTTCGCCGAAACACTTTGTTTATAAAAAAGCAATTGAGAATAATTATGACGCGTTTTATAACAATGAAATCAATTTACGCCAAACAACAAATTTCCCACCATTTTCAAAAATTGTGCGTCTTTTGTTTGTTGGTGGAGACGAACTTCGCGTCAAAGAATATCTTGCTAAAATCTATTTTAAATTGAAAGAGATTTTGAAACCATACGGCAGTGATATATACTTTGTCGAAGCAATGAATTCGCCTGTAAAACGCATTCAAAGTAAGTTTAGATACCAAATTTTGATGCGTTATAAGGATGAGTTGCACGAGCAATTAATACAAAAAATTTATCGTCTTGTAGATGAAAACAAAGATTTGCGCGTGTCGTTGTTTGTTGAAATAAATCAACAAAACTTGAGTTGAGGAGATATTGTGGAAATTTTATTAGACAAAAACTTACCTGAAATGGAACAATTTGTAGTTGGTTTGGGCGAACCTAAGTTTAGGGCAAAACAAGTTTTGAATTGCCTACTTTTGGGCAATCAGCCTGAAGAAAGTACGACTTTGCCAGCAAGCTTAAAAGCAAAACTTGCTGATTACGTTTGCCAACCAATAAAGATTTATCGCGACATCAAAGGCAAAAATGCGGTTAAATTTCTCTATGAACTGTATGACGGAAACATAATTGAGGGTATTTTGATGTACCACAATTATGGAAATACGCTGTGCGTTTCGACGCAAGTCGGCTGCCGAATGGGGTGCAAGTTTTGCGCTTCAACTCTTGACGGGCTGGTTCGCAATTTGTCTGCAGGCGAGATTCTAGGTCAATTTGTCGCCGTAAACAAATATTTAGGTGGCACTTTGAAAGATAGGAAAATCACTAATATTGTCCTTATGGGTAGTGGCGAACCACTTGACAATTACGACAATGTTATAAAATTTTTGAAACTGGTGACCGATGAAAACGGCTTTAATGTTTCAAAGCGCAACATTTCGCTTTCAACGTGCGGTGTTGTCGACAAAATAAATCGTCTCGCGGACGATTTTCCCGGAGTGGTTTTGACTATCTCATTACACACGCCTTTCCAAGAAAAACGTCAAGAAATTATGCCGATTGCAAAGGCATACAATCTTGACGAGCTTATGTTAAGCGTGCGAAATTATGTCGAAAAGACGGGTCGTAGGGCGGTATTTGAATATACGTTAATAGACGGCGTAAATGATACACAAAAAGACGCACAGCAACTGAGAATGCTCACAAAGGGGCTTATTTGCCACATAAACTTGATTCCGCTAAATTATGTCAAAGAACGCGACTTAAAGACTTCAAACAATATTGAAAATTTTAGACAACAACTAGAAAGTATGGGAATGAGTGTAACTGTTAGAAACTCGCTTGGTAGTGATATTGACGGCGCTTGTGGGCAGTTGCGTAGAAAGGTTTTGGGAGAGAACAAAAATGAATAAAGCAACAGTTTTGAGAGTTGTTGGTGCGGACGCATACCTTCTGGACGGCGACAAGAAGTTTAGTGCGCTAGTTTTGAAAAAACTGAAGCTACAAGGGCTTTGCGCGGGAGATGTTGTAGAGTATTCGTTGGATGACACCAACAACGCTTTTGTAGTACAAAAGATATGTGAGCGTCGAAATCATATTGATAGACCCAACATTTCTAATGTCGATAATGCTTTTATAGTTATTTCAAAAGAACCGCAAGCCGATTTATTCTTGGTAGATAAAATGTTGGTTTACCTTGGTATTGAGGGTATTCTACCTTACATTATAGTTAGCAAATGCGATATTGTAGACGACGAATTCATTGATAATATCAAGCGGCAATTCAGTGATTGTGTTGAAAAAGTTATCGTACTGAGTTCAAAAACAGGCGCAGGATTAGACGAGTTTATTGCCGAAACGACAGGGCGTATTTCGGTCTTAGTAGGGCAGTCCGCAGTAGGAAAGTCCTCACTTCTCAATGCGTTGGGCATAAAAAAGATAAAAACCGATACAATCGCTTTAAAGGTTGGGAAGAAGAAGTCGCGCGGCAAAAATACGACCAAAAACAGCGAACTTTACGTCACAAGTTATGGCGCTATGATTGCCGACACGCCGGGGTTCAAAATGCTTGCAATCGAGGATATGGAAGACTCAGAACTCACGCACTACTATCCTGATATTAGAAGATTTGCCGTAGAGTGCAAATACAAAAATTGCACACACTTGCCAAACAATGATGGTTGTGCGGTAGTTGCGGCATTAAACAACGGACAAATTGATAAAGAAAGGTACAGCCGCTATATTAAGGTCAAAAGTGCACTAAACAAGAGTAGGAGCAAAAAATATGGAAAATAAGGTTTCTATTTCAACGTTGCCATTCAAATTTGAGGAACTTCAAGCAAAGTCAAAATTATTAAAAGAAGCGGGCACCAATTTTTACATTGCGACATAATGGACGGCAAATTTGTAGAAAACACAACATTTATGCCCAATGAATTAGAACATCTTTCCAAGATAAGTGAACTGCCATTAGATGTTCATTTAATGGTTGTTGAACCAACTAAATATTTACATTTTTGCAAAATGGCACACTCTGTTTCAATACATTGCGAAGTTTTTGATGATTTAATAGAATGTCGCACTGCTATTGAACTAATAAAAAATATGGGCGTAAAAGCGGGCATTGCCATAGACTTATACACTCCAGCAGAAACAATCATACCATTGCTGTCATTTGTTGATTTGGTGCTTGTAATGAGCGTAAAGGCAGGTGCAGGCGGGCAAAAATTCAATGCTTCAGCACTAGAAAAAATCAAACTATACGACAGCATAAGAAAAGAAAAAAGCCTCAATTTTGAAATTGAGGTTGATGGCGGAGTTAATGGCGACAACGCACAAAAATGTGTTCAAGCGGGCGCAAACATACTCGTGAGCGGTAGTTATGTTGCAAATTCTGTGAATTTTGCCGTTTCTATTAACTCACTGAAATATAAAACAGATGGTTGACGCTTTTCGCCTTTACTTTATATGTATATTATTCCTCCTTACATTTAAATATAGCGCGCAATAGTCCGCGCAAAAATTTTGGCGCTTTAAAGCAAATTATCTTCATAATTGTTCCTCATTTATTTTATTATATGCAATATCCTCTGCAAATAGTTCAATCAAAAACATTGTCTTGCGTTCTGCTGTAAAGTGAAGGGAATGAAGGAAAAATTAGCACATATCTATAAAAGTGCGGCACATAAGATTAGATAATAGAAAAATAATAACAAAAAAGCTATAGGCAAACCCTATAGCTTTTTGCTGTAAATTAGTTAACTTTTTTAAGGCATTTTGTGCAAACGCACTCAGTTCTAACGGTTCCGTTTTCATCCTCAAGCTTAACCTTTTGCAAATTTGGCTTGAATTGGCGGTTAGTTCTTTTACTAACGTGCGAGTGAGAGTGTGCGATTGCCTTACCACTCAATTTGCCTTTTCCACAAATACTACATACTTTTGGCATAATTTCAACCTCCGATTCATTTTTTGAATTGATAATTCATTTACAAAACCATTTGTTCTATATTTCATAAGTGCAAAAGCACATAGAGAAAAACAAAGTGTTTTAAATACTTGTATATAATACACTAAAAATTAAAAAAAATCAAGTATTTTTATAAAACAATTTATATTTTTTCGTGAATATAGTTGATTTTTTACATAAAATGTAGTAAAATATGCATAGTCGAGTTACAGCGAATAAAATGGAGATTGCGAAATGGCAGTACATACATTAAATAATTACGGCAAAATTACTATCTCTGATGAAGCGATAGCGAATGTCGCAGGTTATTTTGCTCTTGAATGTTATGGTGTTGTGGATTTAGTTCCAAAACGTTTTTCCGATAACATTGCAGAACTTTTTAAAAAGGGACACTATAGGCGTGGCGTAAAAGTAAGTACACACGATAATAAAATATCACTTGATTTGTGCGTCATCTTAAAGTATGGTGTCACAATTAGTGCTGTTGCCGACAGTTTGAAAAAATCAGTAAAATATAATGTTGAGGATTTCACGGGGATGATTGTGGAATCTATCAACGTAAATATAATGGGCGTCAAAGTATGACTTTGTATGCCTTCTTTTGCTTGCGTTTTGCAAGCGCTCGGAGGATATAATGACAAAAACAATAAATGGCGCAACCTTTAGAAAAATGATTTTCGCAGGTTGTAGCAATTTGGAACAAAATAAAAAGTACGTGGACTCACTTAACGTGTTTCCAGTCCCAGATGGAGACACAGGAACTAATATGTTCCTCACACTAAAATCAGCAACAAACGAATTGAATAACTGCACGTCAAATAACTTGGAAGATTTGAGCGATGCCCTTGAAAAGGGCGCTTTGCGTGGTGCAAGGGGAAACAGCGGGGTTATCCTCTCTCAAATTTTGAAAGGGATTGCAAGGGTTACTAAGACGTGTTCTGAAATCACGACAAAGCAATTTGCTAAAGCATTGAAAGAAGGTGCGGCTATCGCATATCAAGCAGTTGCTAAACCTAAGGAAGGTACAATCCTCACCGTTATCAGGGTTATGGCTGAGGAAGCAACGGCTGCAGCAAAGAAAATGCCGGAATTTGAAGACTTTATGAAATACGTCATCGACAAGGGCGAAGAAATTTTGCAAAAAACGCCTGAGTTGTTGCCAGTACTAGCAAAAGCAGGGGTCATTGATGCTGGGGGGCGCGGCTTGATGGTCGTATTCCAAGGCTTCTATAGGATTATCATAAATGATGAATCATTTGAATTTGAAATGGTTGATACAGCAAAAACGCTTGATAATATCAAGGAATTTCACGTAAATCTTGAAGCACTCGCCGATATTGAGTTTGGTTATTGCACGGAATTTATGATTATCCATATGTTCAAGAAGACAACCGAATCAGATATTGACAAATTGAGAGAAAAATTGCTTGCGATTGGCGATTCTTTGATTTGCACAGGTGACTTATCACTTGTAAAAGTTCACGTCCACACTAACGAACCAAACAAAGCGCTAGGGTACGCGCTTGAATTGGGTGAACTTTTTAACTTGAAAATTGAAAATATGCGTGAGCAAAATCGCGAATTGCGCAAAAACGCAACTATTAAAAATCAAAAGCCATATGGTATGGTTTCCGTTTGTGCAGGGGATGGAATTAGTGCCGTATTCAAAGATTTGGGCGTAGATTATGTTATTGAAGGCGGACAAACAATGAATCCGTCAGCAGACGACATTGCAAAGGCAGTTGAAGCTGTTCCATCCAACTTGGTTTATGTATTCCCAAATAATAAAAATATCATTCTTGCGGCTGAGCAAGCAAAAGCACTCACGCAAAAACAAGTTGTTGTCATTCCAACAACAACTGTACCGCAAGGTATTTCCGCAATCTTGGCATTCAACGCCGATTCAAATAAAGAAGAAAATATCAGCGCTATGAACGAGAGCTCAAAAATGGTGAGAAGTGGCTCTATTACAAACGCTGTTAGAACTACTAACGTTGACGGCTTTGAAATCAAAGAAGGCGACATAATCGGCTTAGACGAGTCTCACATTCGCGCCAAGAGCGAAGATTTGGACGAAGCATTACTAAACTTGGTTGAAAACCTTGTCAATGACGAATCTGTCAATATCACGCTATTCTATGGCGCAGGTATCGACGAAGATAAGGCAAACGACATTCAACAAAAGATTGCTGAAAAGTACGAAAATTGTGAAGTAACTGCAATCTATGGTGGGCAACCTGTATATTATTATATTGTTTCAGTTGAATAAAATTCACAAATAAAGTAAAGCACACTAATAAGAGGCCAAACACACATTTGGTCTTTTGTTGGTGTTTTTTGTCGATGCGTTGCTTTTTAGCGTTGTGATTACCAAGTTGTGAAAAAAATGATTGATAGTGCGCAAAAGAGCCACTGACAAAGAGTGTTATTCGCAAATTAATTTAATTAAACATATTTAAGAATTTACAACAAGAAGATTTTTCATATAAAATTGGCTAAAATTACCATATCGACTTTCGTATTAAATTAGGGTAAGGGGGCATACTAATGTTGAGGAAGTTGACAACTAAATAAACTTAACTGTTTGTTTGTAACTACTTTCTCAAACGTTGGCATCAGCCAACATTGCAATTACCCATTGCACACAGGAGGTCGAAATGGCTAGAACAAGTAAAACTGAAAAATGCGCAAAAAACAAAGCTTGCACATCAAAAGCATGTTCAAGTAAAGCGTGCGCAGGACGCAGTGCTTCAAAGTCATCTTGCACGAAAGACTGTAGCAAATAACATCTATTAGTTGCAGTTTAATAGCACAAAGCATCGGCCTTTGTGCTATTTTTTGTGGTAGGGAAATGAGGACAGGAGAAATGATACCAAATATTAAAGAATTAATTTGTATAATCATCACTAAAATTTATAATAAGGTACGATATTATAAATTTTTATCAGTAAATATTCATTTATTTTGTCTAATTCCACTAAATTTACTTGACTTTTTTGCCAAATTTTACTATAATTTGAATTATTTACTTGAATATTTGTGTCAAAAATACTTTTTTTGAATAATTTATTAAAGAAAATTAAAAAAAGTTGAAAAATATATGAAAAATCAGTTGACATTATCAAAATATTATAGTATACTAATGGAGCATTGATTGGGAGCTTAGCTCAGTTGGTAGAGCACCTGCCTTACAAGCAGATGGTCATAGGTTCGAGTCCTATAGTTCCCACCAATCACAATATTATTATTGTGGAACGCGGGAGTGGCTCAGTGGTAGAGCGTCACCTTGCCAAGGTGAACGTCGCGAGTTC
>JBNMHN010000008.1:0-22794 GCA_050872805.1 Clostridia bacterium | reverse complement strand
GGAGAGAAAGAGGAAAATGTTTCGCAAACGGCGGCGAGCCCGCCGCCTAACGAAACAGCGCGCGTGTCGCTCGCTCAGTTTCTCTCTCAAAAACTAAATAAACCACTGAGAAATCCTAACTTAATGATTGATAGCAACCGCATAAACCTCGATTCGCTGTATAAAGCGGTGCGGGAAAGCGTGTTTTTGCAAAACAGTATGAACCTTGACATAGATTGGCTAGTCGCGCATTATGACGACGTAGTTGCAGGTAGGTACAAGGATTTTTCGGCATACAAAAAAGTCAATCCTGTTGCGA
This sequence comes from Clostridia bacterium, assembly GCA_050872805.1. Lineage (GTDB taxonomy): Bacteria > Bacillota > Clostridia > Christensenellales > UBA1242 > CAKVOD01. The sequence goes on along the minus strand of JBNMHN010000008.1, from coordinate 22,496 downwards.
TTCGCCACCGCAACTATGACCCTGCTGACGTCACTTTCAACAATCTTGACGACTTTCTATAACTGGCGGGGAAAGCCCCGCGGCTGCAGATGCTTTTCCTGCGCGTCACAAACTTTTTAGGACGGTGAAGTTGATTGCTTTCTATATACGTTTGTTCTCGGTGGGATAGCCCACTGCTGCAAGTACTGTCCCTACAAGTCAGTTGTTTGCGCGCCGCGCGTCTTGCGTGTGGGGTTGATTAGCGCATAGTGTTTTGTTGTCCGTGTAGTGTTCTCGCGAAACGCGCGTCTTGTGTGGACTCAATAAAAAAAACGCCAGCAATTTACTGGCGTAGGAATCTCGTGGACAGCGCGTCTTGCGTGCGGTGTCGCGCGGTATTAGCGCTCGCAGGAGTCGTCGCGTTGATTGTAATTAAGTTGTGCGCTTTTTGCAATTTGCAAAGCGGTCTTTTCGTTTGTTAGCAGCCTGATTTGCCCGAGTGGAGTAGCCATTTCAATTATTTTCTTATTGCCGAGTTGGTCGACATGTGTGTACGCATTGCAATAGCCGTATTTTTCCATTTTGTGAATGCCGTGTTCGTTGCACTCAAGTCCGTGCAATTTGCATAACTTTTTAACTGCGTCGGTGGAGTTTAGTGTATCGCTAACAAAGAAAAATGGGGCTGTTTTTTCAAAAGAGTCAATAACCCACAAACTACGTGGACTTTGTTTTGCAAAAGCAAAATAATAATCTTTAGCAGTAGCAGTGCGGCGCTTCAAAAGTTGTCTACGTCTGAGTTCGACAAAAGCATACATCGGTAGCATATAACGGCTACCATTGAGTTCTGCAAGTTCGCCGTCAATAGCATTTAGATTGTTCAAATATTCTTCAAGTTTATCCATAATTTAATCCTTTTTTTCGACGCGCGGAGGCGCGTCAAACATCTTGGCAATATGTTATCACATTTTTATCAAAAACACAATAGCAAAACGAAAAAAAATATAGGAAAATTCATAAATTTTAGAGCATCAAATTCTAAAGAGCACTTAGCTGTAATTTGCTATAAACCTAACAAAGTTGAAGAAAATGCAAGTATTTGAAATTTTTTAGTTCAAAGGGGTTGCATTTTTTGTTTTTTTTTGTTATAATTTGTGCTGTTAATATGGATGACTCATTAGCTCAGTAGGTAGAGCACTTGACTTTTAATCAAGTTGTCCCGAGTTCGAGCCTCGGATGGGTCACCATTTTTTTTAGGAGGATGTTATGGCTCATTGGGCTTTTGAAATTGCGGACAGGCTTATTGCTGAGAAGCCTGACAAGGAAGAATATGTTTGCGCGTGCGGAATTAGTCCGTCGGGCTCGGTGCACATCGGGAATTTTCGCGACGTTGCGACCAGTATGTTTGTGGCAAGGGCGCTCGCGCTGAGAGGTAAAAAGGCAAGGCTAATGCTCAGTTGGGATGATTTTGACAGATTGAGAAAAGTTCCGTCAAACATCGCAAGCGTTGTCGACGGCTTTGAGAAAAATATCGGTATTCCTTATACATTCATCGACGATCCTTTCAAAACCGATGTTTCGTACGGAATGCACTTTGAGCACGAGTTTGAAAAGTCGATTGAGGAGTTTGGAATCAAACTTGACATTAGACGTCAAACTGAGTACTACACTTCGGGCAAATATACCGACCAAATCATTTTGGCGCTTGAAAAACGCAAGCAAATTTACGACATTTTGATGTCGTTCAAGACTCAAGACGCAAGTGACGAGGACAGAGAAAACTATTATCCTATTTCCGTTTACTGCGACGAATGCAAAAAAGATTTGACAAAAGTTGTTAGTTTCGATGAAAAGACAAACGAACTTGTCTATTACTGCAACAACTGTGGTTGTGAACACCGCGTCAATGTTCGCGACTATCATTTGATTAAACTTTCGTGGAAAGTTGACTGGCCTATGCGTTGGGTGTATGAAGGCGTCGACTTTGAACCCGGTGGCATCGACCACGCGACGCCAAACGGTAGTTACGACGTTGCAAAAGTCATAGTCAAGGAGATTTTTGGCGGACAAGCGCCATTGTTCCAAGGATATGGCTGGCTCGGCATCCAAGGGCTCGGCAGTATGCACAGTTCTTCGGGGAATAACATCACGCCTGCAAAATTGCTCGAAATCTACGAGCCGATTATCATTGAATGGTTGTTTGCAAAATATAGACCTGAAGAAGCATTTGAATTTGCTTTCAACGACACTATGATTCGTCACTACTCCGAGTTTGACAAATTGATTGCAAGAGCAAACAAAGGCGAAATCAACGATTTTGAGAAAGATTTGATTTCATTGTTGTTCGGAGATACAAAACTGGTTGAAAAAACTGGCTTTGGAATCATCTCAAGCGTCGCGCCGATTGTCGACTTTAATATTGAAGCGTTGCAAAAAGCGCTTGCAAAAGCGGGTGTCAAATTTGACAGCGAAAGTTTTGATAGAGTCGAAAAGGTGAAGAACTGGATTGAAACATATAACCCTGAAAAGAAATATGATTTGCTCCAAAGCGCAAACGCCGAATACTATGCAAACTTGACGGATGAAGAAAAGGATGTCATTGCAAAATTGTACGACTATGTCGCAAACAATGATTTCACCGAAAGTGAAATTCAAACATATTTGTATACAATCATAAATGATGCAGCGCTTTCTAAAAAAGAAAACATTGAAAGACAAAAATTGCACTTCAAGAATATCTACAACCTGTTGTTTGGCAGAAACGACGGCCCGCGCCTTTACCTATTTATGGCAGCAGCAAACAAAGATTCATATCTAAACTTGTTGAAATTCTAAGATTTTGCAAACAATGTGACAATTAATCAAACAAAATGAGCGCAAAAAGTTTACTTTTTGGCGCTTTTTTGGTATAATCAAGAAAATCAAGTGTTGAAGGGTTTAGAAAACTTGTTTTGCGGTGATTTTTTAATTGTAGGGAATTAAATTTATGGAAGAAAACAACAAAAATATTCGCGTGATGATGGCAATGGATGTTTATTTGCCCGATGTGGACGGCGTCATACATTGTATGCACAACTATTGTATGAACCTGTATGACAAATGCTCGCTGGTCGCAACCGTTCCGCGCCACAAAAAAGCGGATGACTCAAAATTGCCGTACAGGGTTGTGCGATGCAAGAGTTTATATATTCCCATTTTGCGTGATTATTATTGCTTGCCAAATTCTGATAGAAAATTCAAAAAGTTTGTCAAAGAAACTGAGTTCGATATAGTGCACGTTCATTCGCCGTTTAATATGGCAAAGTTTGCGCTAAAGACGGCAAAGAAAAAGGGAATACCTTGCGTGGCAACTTTCCACTCAAACTTTCGCCCCATTTTTCAAAAGGTATTGAAATTCAAATGGATTGCTGAACTGGTTGTCAAACACCTTGGTAGGCGCTACAACAAATTTGACAAAATATTTGTTTGCAGTGATAAAGTAGCCGAGCAAGCCCGTTCGTTTGGATACAAGGGAGATATTGTCTATTTGCCGTACGGAACTGAACTTAACAAAGCGTCAAGTGAGGAAATTGCGGCAAACATTGCTAAAGCAAACGAAGTGTTTAATTTGAAAGAGGATGAATTAGTATTTCTCTATGTCGGGCGTGTGATGAAACTGAAGCGCATCAATTTCACGCTCGACGCCTTGAAAGTCGTCAAAGAAAAGGGAGTCAAATTTAAGTTCTATGTCGTCGGCAAGGGCGTTGACCTTGAAAGCACGCAAAAATACGCAAAGAAACTTGGCTTTACCGATGACGAAGTTATTTTTACAGGATTTTTGGAGCGTGAAAAATTGCCACTCATCAACTCGCGTGCAAATTTGCTTTTGTTCCCGTCACTATATGATAACTTTGGGCTTGTCAAAGTCGAGGCGGCAGCCTATGACACTGCGGGCGTCTTTGTCAAAGACTCTTGCGCGGGTTGCGAAATCGTCGACGGCGAAAACGGTTTTTTGTGCGACGACAATGTCGAAAGTTATGCTGAAACAATTATGCGCGCCGTTGCAGATAGAGATAAACTAGAACAAATCGGCAAAAATGCGGGGCAAACTTTGTACATAAATTGGGCGCAATGCACTGATAAATTAATGGATGCATATAAACAAATTATTGAGGAATATAAACAAAAAAAAAGAAAATAATGATAAGTAAAGGAAATAACGATAACTAAGAAAAGAGGACGCAAGACGTCCTCTTTTTCTTATTTTGTGCAGGATAACTGCAATTTTTGTTGGCTATGCTATGGGAAAAGTGCAGTATAGTGTGTAATTTTATTGGTTTAATAATTTTTAAAATGTAATACGGTGTGAAAAATGTGTAATACAATGTGTAAAAAGCGCAGTATAGTGCACAAAAAGTGTGGCATAGTGTACAAAAATACAGTATAGCGTGAAAAAATGCAATTATAGCGTTGGTTTTGTTACAAGTTCTTGACTAGCGACATCAATTTTAATTCCATTATTTACGTCCGCGCCGTGCGAACTTAGTAGTGTGGATGTAATTTGTTTTGCTTTTTGCGGAGTGTTGTTTTCGTGGCTCAGGTGCGCAAGCACAAAATTTTGCGTGCCGTTTTTTGCAAGTTGCAAAATCGCGTTTGCGCAGTCTTGGTTTGAGAGGTGACCGTGACGCCCAGCGATGCGCTCTTTAAGCATTGCGGGGTAGCGCGGGTTTGCCATTAGGTAGTCGGGTTCGTGATTAGATTCAAGCACGATTGTTTGGCTACCTGCCATACTTTCAAGGATTCTTTCGTCGACGTACCCTAGGTCGGTTGCCAAACTAAATTTTTCGCCCTCACAGTAAATGGCGTAGCCGTTGCAGTGGCGCGAGTCGTGCGAAACTTCAAACGGGGCAATCGTCAATTCGCGAAAATAAAAGTCGTCCGTTTTGAAATCGTTAAATTCAATGTTTGGCGCGTCGGTCGAGCGCGTGTATTCGGTAAGCGAAATTTCGTTGCCAAACACGGGCACTTCAAACTTTTTGGCGAAAGTTGCAACGCCAGCCGTGTGGTCTTTATGTTCGTGAGTCAGTAATATAGCGTTGATTTCGGTGGGGTTGACGCCCACGCTTTCCAAGCGCTTGACGGTTTCGCGCGCGGAAAAGCCGCAGTCGATGAGAAGTTTGGTATTCTTAGTTTCGACTAAAGTGCAGTTGCCTTTGCTGCCGCTGCCCAAAACAGTAATATTGATTTTATTCATTTTATAACCTTTTCAAAATTATAACACAAAATTGCATTTTTCGCAACGAATTTGTTTGCGTGGAGTATATTTTTTGCCGTTTTCAAAAATACTAAAATATGGTAATAGAAATTATTGTGGCAGCGGTGTTGTTTTTGTTTTTTGTTCCGCTCAAATTTACATTTATGTTTTACATCAATTTGTTGCACAACAAAGGCGCGATTGTCCTCAATATGTGGGGCATACATTTGCTTGCGGAAAAGTTTTTGATTTCGGACGGCGAAATCACTGCGCGCAACAAAAGAAACAGGGAAACAAAAATTGAACTGACTAAAGAGGACAAAAAATTGATTTTTCTCAATTTGTTTATCAACTCTATCATTCGCAAAATCGTATTAAGTGACACGTATATTTGTGCCGAAGTCGGCAAAAAAGATAACGCGATGGCGACGGCTGTTATTTCGGGTGCGGTGCTATTTATGATTGACCTTATCTTTGCGCAGGTCTTTTCGCGCAAGGCTGGCTCGTACCACGCAGTCGATAACGAAGCGTTGTTTTGCCAAAACAAGTTGTCACTTTGTGTGGAAATTGTTTTTTCAATAACGCTTTTTGACGCGCTCTTTAGTTTTGCAAAGTCTTTGCTAAAAGCGCACAAACGCATAAAAGAATTGAATCTTGAAAAACTAAAAAACGAAACAAAAGTCAATGTTGTGAGTTAAATAAACGCAAAAAACATAGAAAAATCAAAAAAATATGCAATAATTTTCAAATTTTAGGCAAAATAATGAAAACAAAAAGGAGAGAGTGATGAAAGAAGAAGGAATAAAGGACGACCCAGTTTCAAGAATTCTGGAGCAATCAATGGGGAATTTGAAAAACATAATTGACGTTGACACCGTAATGGGTGACCCCGTGGGGCTAGACGACGGGAGTGTCATCATTCCCATTACAAAAGTTTCGGTTGGGTTTGTCGCGGGTGGCGGAGAGTACACCGCGCCTTGCACGCAAAAAAAGCGTTCGGCTTACCCATTTTCGGGCGGCTCGGGCGCAGGGTTTTCAGTCAAGCCTATCGGCTTTTTAGTCGGGCGCGAAGGAAACTTTGAACTCATTAGCATTCAGGAAGAACCCGCTTATAAAAAACTTGCCGACCTTGTTACGGACATCGCAAAAACATACCTAAAGACTCAGGCAAGCAAAGTGGCGAGCGAGGCAAAAAACAAGAATAACGAAAAAGAAAACGAGGAAAGTAAATGACAAAAATATATTCAAAATTTGCGCTTGCGGTTTTTGCGATTATGAGTTTTATGTTGATTATCAATTCATTTTCGGTAAATTTGCCGACGGTTTCGGCGCAAAACTGCAGCGCGCGTGGTATGGCGGTTCTGGAAATGGAAAGCGGCAGAGTTTTATACTGTAAAAATATGGATGAAAAACTAAAAATGGCAAGCACGACAAAAATTGTCACCGCCTATACTGTGATAAAACACTGTCAAAACCTTGACGAGCCGTTTAAAATCAGTGACAAAGCAATCGGCATTGAGGGCACTTCAATTTACCTAAAAAGCGGCGAAGTTTTGACCGCGCGCGAACTTTTGTACGGGCTAATGCTTCGCAGCGGGAACGACGCAAGCGTTGCGCTGGCGCTCCATTGTGCCGATTCGATTGAGGCGTTTGCCGAAATGATGAACCAAACGGCGCTTGAGTGCGGCGCAAAGAACAGCCACTTTGTCAACCCTCACGGGCTCGATGCGGACGGACATTATACGACCGCATATGACCTAGCGCTAATAACAAGCAAGGCGCTGCAAAACAAAACCTTTGCGGAAATTGTTTCAACTAAAAACATAAAAATTAGCGGCGGCGAAACGGGCACAAGGTATCTTGTCAACAAAAATCGTTTACTCAATTCGCTCGACGGATGCGTTGGCGTCAAAACGGGCTTTACAAAGGGCGCGGGAAGATGCCTTGTTTCAGCAGTAAAGCGCGGAAATATGACCGCAGTGTGCGTTGTGCTTAATTGCGGCCCGATGTTTGAAGAAAGCGCCGACTTACTAAATGCAGCGTTCGACCGCTATGAAAATGTCGATGTGCTACCACCATACAATTATATTTGCAGCATAAATGTGGAAAACGGCGAAAAAAATAAAGTCCGCGTTTACAATCCGCAAGGCTACAAGTATCCGCTCACAAAAGAAGAACAAGCAAAAGTTAGCGTCGATTACGACTTGCCAAACATCTTGAAAGCGCCTATCAAAGCCGAAACAAAGGTCGGCACTGCGCGCGTTTATTTTGGCGAAAAACTTATGTTTGAAACGGACATTCTCACAATGGAAAACGTCGAATCGGATGCAATAATTGATAAAATCAAAGACATTATCAACAAGTTTTAGGAAATAGGAGGGAAAAACTATGAAAAAAATAATCACAGCAATCGCGACGGCAATTTTGGGCGTGCATATGCTCATATCAAACATACCCGTGTTTAGTGCGGTTACTGCCGAAAGCCTTGTCGATTCGCTGACCGCGAAATCGGTTGTTGTTGCCGACGCGGGCAGTGGCGAAATTTTGCTATCGAAAGACGAAACGCAAAAACGTCCTATCGCAAGTATGGTAAAACTTATGACCGTTTTGCTCACAATGGAAAGCATAGATAGCGGCGCGCTGTCACTTGACCAAAAAATTTGCGTGTCCAAAAACGCTGCGGGAATGGGCGGCAGCCAAGTGTTTTTGGATGCGGGCAGTGAATATACTGTCGACCAACTTTTGAAAAGTACAATCATTGCGTCCGCAAATGACGCAAGCGTTGCGCTTGCTGAGACAATCGCGGGAAGCGAGCAAAGTTTTGTCGAAAAAATGAATGCGCGCGCAAATGAATTGTCAATGACAATGACGCACTACGCGAACGCGACGGGTCTACCAGCAGTCGACGGATATTCCTGCGCAAAAGATGTCGCAATTTTGCTAAGGCAAGTGCTTTGCCACGACTTGTATTTCAAGTACAGCACTATTTGGATGGAAGATTTAGTTCACCCGTCAGGCAGGATAACGGGACTTACCAACACAAACAAGCTCATTCGCTACTATGCGGGTTGCGACGCGGGCAAAACAGGTTCGACAAAAGAAGCGGGCTACTGTATCGCGTCAAGCGCTAAGAAAAATGATTTGCGTGTTATTTCAGTAGTTATCGGCGCTGAAAGTGGCGCTAAGCGCTTTAGCGAAAGCGCTAGTTTGCTCGACTGGGCTTTTGCAAATTATGAAAACAAAACAATATTTGAAAAGGGACAAAAACTTGACCCAGTAAAGGTTTCTAAAGCCAAAATTAAAGAAATTACGCCAGTCGTCAGTGAAGGTTATAGTTGCGTGACAAAAAGAGGCGAACAAAGCGAGATTACAACAAAAGTTGAAATCAATCAAAACATCAGCGCGCCACTCAAAGCGGGGGATGAAATCGGTATCGCGTATGTTATGAAAGACGGCGTTGTAATAAAGGAAATCAAAATTACAATCGACCAAGATGTCAAAAAGACAACTATATTTGATGCAATCAAACAAATTATCGCGTAAGTGCAAAAAAGTGGTGTATGCCACTTTTTTAATATTGTTTTCAAGTAATCAATATTTAGCATTGACTTTGGCATTGTTTTTCTAAACAAAAAAATTTTAGTACTGATTTTAGTGTTGCTTAATAATGAGTAAAATGTGTTTTTTTTTGTATGGAAAAATCTGCACAAACATTGACTAAAAAATGGAATTGTGGTATACTAATCTTAGGAGAATGAAAAATGAATTTTTGTGGAAAATTAGGATATTCATTTGATTTGAGTGATGATTGGGCAAAAGAAGCCGTTACGAAATCAAATGTGGATAACCGATGCTTGGATATGTTCAAAAATGTTGTCAATCAAGCGCATATGGCAATATATCTTGATAGCCTAGATAATTTGGACGCTTTTCAAATGATTTATGAGCAAATTCGTGACGATATCAGCAAAAAGTGCAAAATTTTTGAAGAAAATTGCAACATTAAAAAGAATATTGCAGTTGTAAAGGCGTATGACGAAAGCAACGGCATATATAGTATTTATTGTTTTTTTGAAATTGTTAAGAATATTCTCGGGCATATTGTGCTTGAAGTCCGCGAACTAGACGATGCGGATATTTTGAGCGGTATACTTGAAACATGGGATAGAGGTGGTAACAAATGAATGCGTTTTATGAAGCGATAGAGCGAATTGATGAAATAAAGGTGGATGACGCTTTGCGTGAGCCGCTCGTTGAAGTTTTTGAAAAGTGGGCAACGTATATAGATGAACATCCAAATGTTAAAATTGATTTTGACAAATTGTTTAAAAATGGACTTTATAACAACCTCACAATAAAGTTGGAGGACAAAGTTTTTATTGACGGAAGCGAAGTGGCAGGTATGTATTATGGAGGTAAAAACGAAATACAAGTTTCAAGATTACCGGATATGATTTCACATATTTTAATGCACGAATTTACGCATTTTGTCTATCATAATACATATAAAAGTTTGCCAGTTTGGGCAGATGAAATGCTGACGGAAGCGTTTACGATTGATAGATATAATACCAGTGTTGGTTCATATGTCAAACTAATTAATTTACATAAAGCGCTAGATAAAAACCTAGAGAAAATTGATTTTGAGCAATTTTTGAACGGCGAATTTGACGCGTATATCAAACAAAACAAACTTGATGATATAAATTCGCAGTTGTTAGGTTTGCTCGGCAAGACAACAAAAGAAGATTACAACGACATTATGACGACGATTGTTTTGGGGCGTTGTTCAAACCTACTGAAACAAGATTTAACTTTCAAAGATTTTATAACAAAAATGATAGAAACCGATTTGCAAGGGTTTAATTTTGAGGGGAAATTATATATAGACAGGCTAACTTATAGTGCTATGGAGTATGTGAATAAAGCGCGATACTCGGGCGCAGACTTTATGCAAGTGCGTTCTTATGTAGAAAAAATAAGTATAATTGATAAATTAGAGAAAGAATTTAATGGAAAAGTTGAGGGCATTCAAACTGTTCAAATTGATGGGATACCATTCATATTGGGAATTGGTGAGGACAGCGCCATCATTTGGGCGAATTATCCAAGTTCTCATAGAGTGCGCATTGATAAAGGACATTTTACGCAAATATATGAAGAAAAAAATTGTTTCAGTCTTTGCAATAATTTATCGCGTGACGGGAAAACGATTATTGAAATCAATGAACAAAAGTTTGTGTTGGACGAAAAACAAAAAATATTCAAGTGCGAAAAAGGAACATTGGATACACTTGAAACGATTAGTGGAAGTATGCAAGACAATATTCAAAAACTCGCCGATGTATTTAACTCAGCAATTTATAAAGAGGACAAGCAAAAATTTGTCGCAAAAGCTGAACACGAACGCGCAACTGCGTCAAGTGGGGGCAGAGAGTTTGATACAAAAATGCGCGATTTGACGCGATTAACGACTGCGCTCGGCGCTCCAGTTTATGCCTGCAAGCAAAGTTTGCATACGGTAGGCGGCAAAGATGACGGTGCGGTTGTTGTAACACCATTCTATGGAAAGCACGACGAGGCGACTGTGTCCACAAAAATTAACAAAATAACCAAAGAAAACATAAAGTCTATTTTGAAAGAGCAAAACATGCAGTTTGGAGAGCAGTTTGACATCGTAGCAAAAGTCGGCGATGAGTATGTTACGATTGCGAATGTTTGCAAAGGATGCGCGAAAAACAACGAAGATTTCGGCATCAGCGTAAACTATCGCGCTGCGCTCAAGCAACTAGCGCCCAAACACGCGGACGCAGTGCTTTCCGAATTTGTGCCGATTGAAAAATCGAACCTAATCAAAGTTGATGAACGCTTTGAAAAAAGAAGCGAAAAGATAAAGGAGTAAAACCTTATGTGTTTACTCCTTTTTTATGCACCTTTTGTACATATTTGCTTTACGACAAATGCTTGTGTCTAACAATTAAAAAACATTTATCTTGCCTACTTAAACATTTATTATGCAGCCATCAATTTCTTCTAAAGAGTGTTTTTATTTTTAATGATAACATTTATTTGAGAAAAACAAAAAAAATTTAACAATTTACAAAAATAATATGATATAATCAATGCAAGTAAATTTATTGGAGCTAAAATGATTACGAATGATTATCAGGCAAAATTACTTGCCTATCAGTTGAGTAGAAATTATTTTTCGGATGATTTTAAAAAAGTTGTAAAGATTTTACAAGATGCGAAAGTTGATTTAAACCCACACCAAGTAGATGCGGCTTTGTTTGCATTTAAGAGCCCTTTTAGCAAGGGGGCCATTTTAGCGGATGAAGTTGGTTTGGGGAAAACGATTGAAGCTGGTTTGGTTATTAGTCAAAATTGGGCTGAAAATAAAAAGAAGATTTTAATTATTGTTCCTTCAAGTTTGAGAAAACAATGGAGCACGGAACTTTATGAAAAATTTTATTTGCCATCTACGATTTTAGAAAGTAAATCTTTTAATAATTTTATAAAACAAGGGAATCTTAATCCATTTATTCAAAATGAAATTATTATTACTTCGTATAATTTTGCAGTGAATAAAATACCGTACATAAAATCAATATCTTGGGATTTGATAATAATTGATGAAGCACACAGGCTTAGGAACGCATATAAAGCGAACAATAGAATAGCGCGCACATTAAAAGAAAATTTAAGTGACTATAAAAAAGTGCTTTTAACTGCCACTCCATTACAAAATTCATTATTGGAATTATATTCATTAGTTGGATTTATCGATGAAAATATATTTGGAGATTTGACTTCTTATAAGCAAAACTTTGTCCATGGTGAAATGCAACAAAAAGATTTTAAAGATTTAAAAGAAAGAATTTCGCCTGTTATTCAAAGAACATTAAGACGTCAAGTCTTAGAATATGTCAAATACACTAATCGTATTCCTATCACTCAAGAATTTGCTCCGAACCCTGATGAGCAAGAACTTTATAATAAAATAAATAATTATTTGTCAAGAGATAAACTTTTAGCATTGTCCAATAGTCAAAGACAATTGATTACTTTAATTATGAGGAAATTGCTGGCATCATCTTCTTTTGCTATTGCAGGGACTCTTGAAACATTGATTGCACGGCTTGAAAAGAAATTAAATAAAATAACATCAGTCAAATTTAACACTGTTGCTAATTTGATTAGCGATGAAAATGAAGATTATGATGACATTTATTTATCTGATGAAGAAGATGACGAAAAAGATGAAATTGAAGAAGAATTAGAAAGTGCAAGTCCAGAAGAGTTAAAGGAAGAAATAGCAGAGTTAAAGAAATACTTAAAACTTGCTCAATCTATAAAATATAATGCGAAAGGGGAAAGTTTGGAACTCGCCTTAACTAAAGGGTTTGAAAAGCTAAAAAAACTTGGTGCAAATCAAAAAGCAGTAATATTTACCGAAAGTACTAGAACTCAAAATTATGTGAAAGATTTATTGACCGAAAAGGGTTATAAAATAGTTTTATTCAACGGAAGTAACAATGATGATAAAAGTAAAGAAATTTATAATAATTGGCTGGCAAAAAACAAATACACTAATAAAATAACTGGTAGTAAAACAGCAGATAAAAGGCAAGCATTGGTAGACTATTTTAGAGACGAAGCGGAAATAATGATTGCAACTGAAGCGGCTGCCGAAGGCATAAACTTGCAATTTTGTTCATTAGTCGTAAACTATGATTTACCTTGGAATCCACAAAGAATAGAACAAAGAATAGGACGTTGTCATAGATACGGACAAAAATATGACGTAGTCGTTGTAAACTTCTTAAACACAAAAAATCAAGCTGATTTAAGAGTGCACGAGTTGTTGACTGAAAAATTTCATTTGTTTGAAGGGGTGTTTGGTAGTAGTGATACAGTGCTTGGTTCATTGGAAAGTGGTGTTGACTTTGAAAAACGAATAAACGACATCTATGGCTTGTGTAGGACCAAAGAAGAAATTGACAGTGCTTTTGATAAATTAAAAGCCGAATTAGATGAACAAATTTCATCAAAAATGGAAAGCACAAGAAAGAAATTGTTAGAAAATTTTGATGAGCAAGTTCACGAGAAACTTAGAATGAATCTCAAAAAGAGCAAGGAATATGTAAATATTCTAGAACAAGCATTATGGGATTTGACAGAATATGAATTGGCTGATGAATATGTATTTAATGATTACGATTACACATTTAGAAATAAGAAGAATCAAAGAATTGAATACACATTAAAAGATAAAAACAGTGATACAAAAATTTTTTATAGAATAGAATCAGATTTATCTAAAAGCGTTATTGAAAAAGCAAAAGTCGCCACTACTCCAAATGCTGAATTGATATTTGATTTGTCTAATCATACTTCACATATTGCGATATTGAATGAGCTAAAAAATAAATCTGGTTACATTTCAATTTACAATTTAGAAATAGACGGTATTGAAAAAGAAAATCATATTGTGATGGTCGGTATAGATAATAATGGTAAAGCTTTATCGGAAGAACAAATTGAAAGAATGTTTAGATTAAATTCAAAAATCAGTGAAAATTCTTTTGATATTCCAAAAGAACTAGAAGCCTTACTTGCCGATGAAAGACAAAATCTTTTAACTCAAATAGAACTTAGAAATAGTAAATTCTTTGATGAAGAAATGGAAAAACTCGAAAAATGGTCAAAAGACTTGAAAGATAGTTTGGAACTAAAACTAAGGCAAATGGATATTGATATCAAAACATTAAAAACCGAAAGTAAAAAAATTATTCGACTTGATGAAAAACTAAATATTCAAAAACGCATTAAAAATCTTGAAGTAAAAAGGAACAAATTAAGACTTAATCTTTATGAAGAACAAGATAAAATTGATAATGAAAAAGATGCTTTAATCGACAACATTGCAAGCAAGTTGAAAAGCAATCAAAAATATGATAAAATATTTACTATAAAATGGGGAATTGTTTAAATGAAAATTTATAAAAAATTATTTTGGATATCACTCTTTATGTCGGTATTTAGTGTAATATTTATAATAATTTGTGGAATACAAAAAAATATTGTGTGTCAAGAGACTTGTGCGACACTAAGCAATATTTTTATCGGAATATTTTCTAGTTCTTTGCTTCTATTTGTAAATAGTATTATAGGTTATAAAATAGAAAAAGAAAGATTGCTTAGAAAATTTCACGCTCATTTGCTTTCAATCTATAGTCATTATGGTACTTTAGAATATAATTTGACATTAACGGATAATTTACCAGCTTTCAATAAGAATGATGTATTTGAAATTTACAAGTTTTTATGTAAAATTACATTAGAAGATTGCGAAGATATGAATGAACTAAAAAACAAAATTTCATTCTTAATGCCATGTTTAAAAAGAAATAGAGAATTCTTTCGAATAATAACATTAATTAGTGAATATGAGCGTTACATGGGAGCATTTAGAGCAGCCTTACATAATCATCGTGCTAGCATGCACGAAAGTCGCTTAGACATTATGTTTTACAATCCTTTTTTGGCGAATTTAAAAATTTGCGTTGAAGAAATGAACCTTTTTATGACAAAAATGGGAATGTTTAATGTTGAAGCATCAAAAATGACGAAACTTTATAAAAGACCTGAACCAAATAATAGTAAAACAAACGATAATGGAGGAAAAAATGAGTAAAATACAAAAGTTGGAATTGACTTGGGTTGGAAAGGATGAAAAAGAAGAAATAGAACCAAGAATATTGGTGGAAAATCCAGAGTTAAGCCATGTTTACAATAGAGATAAAAAAGGACAACTATCTTTAATAACTAAAGATGGTGATTTTGATAATATGCTTATACACGGAGATAATCTTTTGGCATTAAAAGCGCTTGAACAAGATTTTGCGGGTAAAGTTAAGTGTATTTATATAGATCCACCTTACAATACTGGTTCAGCATTTGAGCATTATGATGATAACTTGGAACATTCAATCTGGCTTAATTTGATGAGAAGTAGATTGGAAATATTAAGAAATCTTTTACGTGATGATGGCATTATAGCTATAGAAATAGATGATAATGAACAAGCATATTTGAAAGTCCTTTGTGATGAAGTATTTGGTAGGAATAGTTTTGTTACAATGATAACCATTGAATCTGGAGAAGTTTTTGGGGCTAAGGCTGCACATATTAATAAAACATTTGTTAAAGTAAAAGATTATATACTTCTTTATAAGAAAAATAGTGATGTTGAATTGCAAGTGAAGCCTTTGTGGACTAAAATAGCTGAGCCATTTGATAGTCATTATTCAAATTTTATAAATGAAGATACACTAGAAAAAATTCCATTGCTAAGTATTATAAAATCAAATAACGATGCTTGTAAACTTTTTGAACAATACCAATTAAAAATTAGTTTAGAAAACATATCAAAACTTATGGATTTGAATAAACAATTTTGCAATTATATATTGAACGAATTGTCTACCAAAATATTTCAAGATCAACCATACACTGTGGATTTAGGGGATTTCGCACAATCAATGCAGGTAGGAAAGATATATAAAAAAAATGGTAGATTATTGTTCAAAACAAGTGGTGGCACGATAAGATATTATAAACCATTTTCAGATTCACTTCATCTTACTGACGATTACATCCCAGAATATTGTAGGTCAACAGCAAGAGGTGATTTATGGAAAAATTATCACACCGATATGAGAAATATTGACGATGAAGGCAATGTAAAATTCAAAAGTAGCAAAAAATCTGAACGATTGATTCGAGATATACTTTACTCATTAACTAATGAAGGAGACTTAGTCTTAGACAGTTTTCTTGGGTCTGGAACAACTTGTGCAGTAGCACATAAAATGAAAAGAAAGTGGATTGGGGTTGAAATGGGTAATCATGCTTATACTCATTGTATTCCGAGAATAAATTCTGTTATTGAAGGAACTGATTTGACTGGAGTAACCGAACGCACAAATTGGCAAGGTGGCGGAAGTTATAAATTTTATGAACTTGCGCCTTCGCTCGTAATTAAAGATTCACACGGTAGAGAAATAATAAACCCTGAGTATAATGCAAATATGCTTGCTGCGGCAATGGCAAAACATGAAGGTTTCAAATATAATCCAGATAGAAACAATGCTTATAAGCAAGGTTTTGCTAGTGAAAAATCATTTATCTTCACAACTACAAATCATATTACTGCTGAATATTTGGATGAAATTGCTTCAAATTTTGCTGATGATGAATATTTAATAATTAACTGCAAGTCTTTTGACGGGAATATAGCAACTTATTATAAAAACATTACTATTAAGAAAATTCCACAAAGCATTTTAGGCAAGTGTGTATTCAATAAAGATAATTACAACCTTAATATAATTAATTTGCCTGTGGAGGATGATAATGCAGAAGAATAAAAGAAATTATTCAGAGTATAATGTAAACTATATAAGTGGTTGTATGAGTTTAAGAAAACCACAAGAAAGAAGTTTGAAGATACTTAGTGACATTTGTGATGAGATAGAACTTGGGAAGACCTCAATTGATGATGCATTAGTTACAATACACGATATGTTTCCTACGTGTTCAAGTTTTGAAAGAGATTTTGTATCCCTAACTTTTGCTTTGGCAACTGGCGTTGGCAAAACAAGATTGATGGGAGCATTTATTACTTATCTTTACACTGTGCAAGGGATAAAGAACTTTTTTGTAGTTGCTCCTAACCTTACAATTTATAAAAAATTGAAATCAGATTTGTCGGATACTAGTAGTCCTAAGTATGTTTTTAAGGGGTTGGGGTGTTTTAGTAATCCGCCAAATATTATTTCAGGTGACGACTACAAACAAAGAGCAAATCGTCAAGTTGGTATGAGTGAAATAACTATAAACATTTTTAACATTTCAAAGTTTAATAAAGAAGCAACCGACAATAAACAAGGCACACCACAAATGAAAAAACTTTCTGAATTCATTGGAGAAAGTTATTTTGATTACCTTTCAAACCTTGATGATTTGGCGCTTATTATGGACGAGTCGCATCATTATCGTGCTGATAAAAGTGCAAAAGCGCTCAATGATTTAAAGCCAATTTTAGGACTTGAACTTACCGCTACTCCACAGGTAGAAACTGGTAAAACGACGCCACAAAAGTTTAAAAATGTTGTATATGAATATAGTTTAGCAAAAGCTTTGAGAGATGGATTTGTGAAAGTTCCTTATGCAATGACAAGACGTGATATTGAAACAAAAAATTATTCTGATGAAGAATTGGATAAAATGAAAATATTGGATGGAATTGCTAATCACGAAGATGTAAAGGCTAAACTAGTTATATATTCTGAAAATAATGATAAAAAACTTATAAAACCTTTTGTGTTAGTAGTTTGTAAAGATACTGAACACGCTTCTCAAATTGTAGATTTTATAAAGTCTCCTGAATGTTATAACGGTAATTATAGGGATAAAGTAATAATAGTACACAGCAATCAAAAAGGGCTTGAAAAAGATGAAAATATTGAAAAGTTGATGGATGTTGAAAAGATTACTAACCCAGTCGAGATTGTCGTTCATGTAAATATGTTAAAAGAAGGTTGGGATGTAACAAATCTTTATACAATAATTCCACTAAGGACTGCAACAAGTAAAACTTTAAGAGAGCAAACAATTGGACGTGGCTTAAGATTGCCTTATGGGGAAAGAACTGGAGATAAAGATGTTGATAGACTTACTATTGTTGCTCACGAAAAGTTTAAGGCTATTGTAGATGAAGCAAATAGACCAGATAGTTTGCTTAGACAAGAAAATGTTATAATGGCAGAAGATATTGAAAGAAGGTCATCGGTTGTCATAAAATCTACAACCGAAGCAGAAGATAAAGGAAGTCAGTTATCTTGGGCTTTGGCTCAAAATTATGTCGGTGACAGTAGAATTATAACAGAAGAAGAAAAACAAGCGTTGAATCAAGTTAATAGAATAATAAACGATGAAATAAATAATATTGCTTCTACCCTTTCCTCTACGGAAGAATTAAAGAAAGAAGATGTCAAAAAAGTGATTGCTCAAAAAGTTACGGAACAAATTGCTCAAAAAGAAGAATTGAAGCCGATTGTGAATAATTTTTCTGAAGTTATAGATAGTTGGACTATTCAAATGATAGATTTGCAGGCCTCACTCATCAATAAAAATGTTATCGATATTCCGCAAATTGTTGTTCAGCCAAGTTTACGTACTAATAAAGAATATAAAGATTTTGATTTAGATTTAACTGGATTTAACTTTGTTCCACAAAGTAATGTGATTATTACACAAAATCTCCATACTAACGAGATTGAGGAAAGTGGATTAAAGGCAAAAGACAGCCTTGTAGACACGGAAGAAAATATTTTGGTTAGTCTTTTGTGTGATAAACCTGAAATTGACTACGATGAATGTTCTGATTTATTGTTTAAATTAGTTAGTCAAGTATTGGCTCATTTTCATAAAAAATATAACGAACAAGAAGTGAAAAATATAATTCTCAATCAAAAGAAGAATATAGCAGATTTGATATACATTCAAATAAAGAAACATTTTTATGTAGTTAATCCAGATATGGAAGTAAAAGTAACAAGTTATAGAAGCAAAATCGTTGAACCTAGTTATCAAAAATATTCAAATGAGGTCATAAAAAAGATTAACAATTCATACAGTGATAGTTTGTCACAAATACGATGCACTATTTATGAAGGCTTTAAAAAGGCCACGCATAAGTATTATAAATTTGATAGTGGAACAGAAAGAGATTTTGCGATTGTTTGTGAGTCTAGCCCTATTGTTGAAAAATGGATGAAACCTGCTTCAAGGCAGTTTTCATTATATTGGGGACAAGGTAGAGAGCATAATTATGAACCTGACTTTGTTGTGGAAACAAAAGACTGTATTTATCTTGTGGAAACAAAAGATCATACAAAACTTGATGACAATGATGTTGTTATGAAAGCAACCACTGCAAAAACATATTGTAAGGCGGCGACAGATTTTAATTCGCTATCAAAAAGAAAACCTTGGAAATATGTTTTAATACCAGATGATAAAATTTCGGCAACTTCATCTTTTGATACGTTGGCTTCGCGATTTGTTCAATAATTAGATATGGAGAAAAGTCTGCATTAGTGAATTGAACCCCAAAATGAGGACACGAATTAAAAAGACCCTTTAGGAAGAAATTAACGTTTCTTCCTATTTTTTATCATTTTTTGTGACTTTATGTTCTTATTATATTTATTTGAAGTTAGTAGCGCTTTCTACAACAAATAAAGTATTTCTCAACATTGTGTGTGTGGGGGGCAGTTCAACATACAACCTACATTTTTTGTATAAGAGTTAAAAACTTGTCAATAATAGCCTTGAGGTATAATTATGATTACTCGAAGCAACAACCTAAAAATTGAGGAAATAAAACGAGAAATTGAAAAACTGAAAGGGCAAAAAGTCAACCTGCTCGTCAATCAAGGGCGAAAAAAGTATAGTAATTTTGAAGCAATAATTGAAAACACCTACAAGTCAATATTTGTAGTGCGCCTGCAAAACGATTGCGTAAAAAACCGCAATAAATCGGTGGACTTGCAAACTTACAGTTACATCGACATACTATGCGGCAACGTCGACATCGACGCCACCAGCTTTTCAAAGCGCGCCTAACCCTTTGTGTTGTAAAATTCTATCCAATCTTCTACAAGTGATTGATAATCTTCTAAATTATTGATACTAATATATTTTATGTTTTTTTTCAATCAAATAATAGGTAAAAAATATTAGACAATGCGGCGCAAAATTTGGTATAATAGTGTCGACAAGGAAAGAAAAATATGGATAGATTAGATTTGATAAAGACGACAAACGTGTACCAAAGCGTTGCGGACGACTACCACAAGCAAAAGTTGCCGCACTGCAACTTGCTTGTTTCGCCCGATTTGATGTCGCGCGAATTGTTTGCGACTGCGTTTGCAAGTTTGGTCGTTTGCGACGACAAAAATAACGTTGCTATGCAAAATATCGCAAAAAAAATACACCCCGACGTGTATTTTTTGCCTAAATCGGGCGGCCTCAAGGTTGAGGATGTCGAGGTCGTGCTTGATAGAATCAACTACTTTCCTATGGAAGCGGACGTCAAAGTGTTTGTGCTTGCAAATTTTTCGTCCGCAACCACGCAAGCGCAAAAAAAATTGCTAAAAACGCTTGAAGAAACGCCGCCCAACGTGTATTTTTTGCTCTGCAGCGAAAAAGACGACGGCATTTTGCCAACAATCAAGTCGCGCTGCCGCCGTTTGGAACTCGAACCACTGAGCGAAAGCGCGCTCAACATCTTTATGGCGGACTATAATACGGACGAAAAAACAATTGAAGTCGCGAACTTTTTCGGACGCGGCGAAATGGGGCGCACCGATTTTGCGCTGACAAATAAAGTCGTCGGCGAACTCGTCGATTTGGGGTTCGACATCCTAAAAAAGTGCAAATCTTCGTCGAATTTGCTCGAATATGCGGTTAAATTGTTGAAATATAAGGATAATTTGGCACTTTTTTTGCAAATTTATAGCGATATTTTGGGGGAAATGCTGCGTTTGCAAATATTGAATGAGAAAAACTCTTTTGCGAAACTCGATTTTGATTCGCTAAAAAATGAGTTGTCGACGGACGCAATTTTGATTTTGCTTGCGCGCCTAACGCGCCTGACCGAAATGCTTGAGCGCGCGTGCCACAGCACTTTGATTATTGACGACCTTTTGATTGAAACTTGCAAATGCGCGAATATGAAATCATGATTTTGTGTGAAAACAAAATTAATTGTCCTTGAAAACTATTATTATAAAAATTGAAAAGTGAAATTATGAATAACAACCTAAAAATCGAAACAAAATATTAAAATGAATATATTTTTATTCATTGTGAACGGGGGAAAAAGCTCGATAGTCAATTTGTGACTATCTGGCTTTTTTGTGTATTATGCGCATTTTACATATATTGTGTATTATGCGCGAATTACAAAATTAATTTGTTTTTGTTTTCTTTATATATAAATAATGTGTTTTTTTTGAAATATTTTTTGAAATATGTAGATGCAATTAATTCTTTGATATGTGGGGGAATGATTGATTATTATATAAATTGATGCAATCAATTTTGCTAAAAAGGTAATAAACTTATTAAATAAATTGATAAACTGATTGAAGAAAACAATGTAAACTTTTTAATTACATATTGATATTTGCACACGTGTCGCATATGATGTATTTTTGTTATATGCAAAGCAATGCATATGTCAAATTGGTACATATGTATTGTATGTGCATATGAACTGTTTGAATAAATGAATTGCGTGTACATATGAATTGCGTGTGCAAATGATAAACGTGACTTGTGTGTGCAAATAAAATGTGTGTCAATATGACATAAATGCGCAAATAAAAGTTGTTATAGTATTGTGCGAACAAATGCAAGGACATACTGAATTAACTTATGTTCAATCAAGTATTCTTCTTCATATGATAAACCTAAAAACTTTTCAAACAATTTTTGCTGTTCCGCTGTTAATGTTTCATAAAATTTATCTAGCGTACGACCATATTCGCGGGTTTTGCGCAACTGTTCTTCTGTAGCGCGCACACTCAAAAATGACTCATATATTATTTGATTTATATCTATTTTTTCAAACATTTTTTCACCTCAAGACGAATTGTAACATAATACTTATGCTTAAATCATAAATTACAAGCATTGCTTGTAAATTTTTTTATGAGTTATATATTGCTAGCGCTGTCAAGGTATTTTAGTAACCCATAATATAGCGGGTTGCCCTTCCGGCAAGGCTCACCTTGACCGCAGGTTTGGTTGTCGTCTCACAACAACATATAAGCACCAACCCACGCCCGCACCTGTGGCGTTTGCCACTGGTCGAAATGACAACGGGGGTGGTGGCTTACCACTTTTTATAAGGTTTTTCTTTAAGTAGAACATTTTTATCAAAGTGGGTGTTAGTACTGACTTTATTGTCATTCAGAGCGAAAATCAAACCCGCGTAGTAGGGTTTGATGAAGCGTAGGAATCTCGCGAACCGCGTGCTACGCGTGCGGTATCGCGCCCTCAGGTTTGTATGGCGTCAGCATTATAAAAAAAGGTACTTCTTTATAAAAAAACGGCGAAAAATATCAAATGCATATAAAAACATTTGATATTTCTTCTCAAATGTGCTACAATCAATATAATGAATTTTTATTGCTAGGAGGAAATTTGCTAT
>JBNMHN010000007.1:0-22836 GCA_050872805.1 Clostridia bacterium | reverse complement strand
GACTGGCACAAGCGGAACGCCCAAGCCATACGCAAGCCCTTTTGCGTAATTGAGCCCAACAAGCAGCGCGCCGACAAGCCCCGGGCCATACGTAACCGCAACGGCGTCGATATCTTTTTCGCAAATGCCCGCGTCTGCAAGCGCTTGCTTGTAGACAAAACTAATGTTGTTGATATGATTTCGGCTTGCAATTTCTGGCACGACTCCGCCGTACTGTGCGTGGATAGGTATTTGAGTCGAAACAATATTTGATAGCACCTTTCGCCCGTTGATGACGACCGAAACACTTGTTTCGTCGCACGAAGATTCTATGCCCAAAATTATAAGGTTGTCCTTTTTCTTTAATTCTTCGATTCTTTCATTCATTTTTTCGTCATAAATCATATCTTTGCCCTTGCCTTGTTTTTCGTATTGTTCATTAATTGTTTTCTTTAATCAAATAGTCATTGATAAATTCTTGGATGTCGCCGTCCATAACACTTGTGATGTCGGGCGTTTCAAACCCTGTGCGGTGGTCCTTGACCATAGTATATGGCTGGAAAACATATGAGCGTATTTGGCTACCCCACTCAATTTTCTTGAGTTCGCCTTGAATGTTACTCATTTTCTCACGCTCCTCTTGCTCCTTTAGTTCCGCAAGTTTTGCCGCCAGCATTTTCATAGCGGTTGCCTTGTTTTGAATTTGCGAACGCTCGTTTTGACACTGCACGACAATTCCTGTTGGAATGTGCTTAATGCGCACCGCTGAATCGGTTTTATTGATGTGCTGACCGCCCGCACCGCTCGCTCTGTAGGTGTCGATTTTCAAATCGTCCTCTTTGATTTGCAGTTCCTCGCTCTCGATGACGGGCGTAACCTCGACACTCGCAAACGATGTGTGGCGGCGCGCATTTGAGTCGAACGGCGAAATGCGCACAAGTCTATGCACGCCCTTTTCGCAACGCAAGTAGCCGTACGCGTTCTCGCCCTCGACCTCAATCGTCGCGCTTTTGATGCCTGTCGTATCACCCGCTTGTATGTCGATCACACTGAAGGTAAAACCATTGCGCACGCAATAGCGTTGGTACATTCTAAAGAGCATATCCGCCCAATCAGTGGCTTCCGTGCCGCCCGCGCCGCTATGAACTGTCAAAATCGCGTTGCACGCGTCATACTTGCCGCTAAGTAGCGCGCTTATCCACAACTTGCGGCTCGCGCTGTCGATTAGTTTTTCTTCCGCGCCAAGTTCGGTTGACATTTGCTCTAGTTCTTCATCCGTTGCGTTGTCGACCATAAATTTAACGGCGTCCGCTTTGTCGGTCAAGTCCTTTATCTCCGCAAGCAATTCTTGCAAGTATCTAAGGCGCTTGCCGACTGTTCCGCTGCGGCGCATATCACTATAAAAATCGGGTTCCGTCATTTCCTTTTCAAGCGTGGCAATCTCGGCTTTTATCTCGTCATCCTTAAAGCGCGATTTAATTTGCGCGATGCGCTCGTCTATCGTGGTTAGTTTTTCGACAATTTCTTCTCTTGTCATTTTGCTTTCTCCTTAAAATTTGCCTTTTCCACAGTGTGTGCAATTATTGTGGATTGTTTTTATTGTTTTTATCAATATTTTCAAAAAAATTATTCATTTTTTCAATTTTTGTTTCTTGATGTGTAATTTTTTGTTGTGGATTATCCACACTTTCGCTTTCGTTTTGTGAAAAACTATTTTGCGTTGTCGTGCTGCTTTCGCCCGCGATATTTGCGCTTGCCTTGCGCGCATTTTTCTTTTTGCTAATGAAATTGCAAAGTATCATAATCGCGCCAAACGCGACAACAAGCACCAGCGCCAAGATGTACCACGCAACTGAGTGTATGCGGTAGCGGTACAAAACAAGTCGGTTTTCGCCGTCGGCGTCATAATTCCAAACAAAGTGCTTCATACTATATTCACTGGCAACGCTTCCGTCAGCGTTCAACTGCTTTTCGCTTTGCGTATATTCTCTATCCGCATTTGACTTTATTCGATTGACCTGCGCATAACTATATGGCACGGCGTAGTCGTACGAAAGATTTGCGAGTTTGACGTCCTCATTGAGTTCGACGCCTTGCGCGCTCAAACTTGTTTTGATTTGGTCGTACACGCTTTGTATTTGCTCTAAGTCTGCAATCGGCAAAGTCGTGTCTTGATAAATAATCGTATCAAACAACCACCCTTTCTTTGTCGTCGGCTCAGCGTCCGCATCGTCATCACCTTCGCCGCTACCGCTACCGCTGCCGATGTAGTTTAGGTATTCATCATAAAAGTAGGAACTATAAAACAGCACGTAGCACGTGATTTGCCCGCTCGGGGTCATACCACCGTTTTCGCTCGGCGAAATGCTCGATTTCCACGGATAACGATTTATCATTCCCTTTTCAGCCATATACTCGCTTGCAAGCGTGTTGACGCGCGTCTTATAGTTGTCTAAATACTCATACACGGTGCTATAGATTTTTTCGACATCGTCCACATCGTATTTTTTAGACAACTCCTTTGCATCCAAAACGACGGAAAACGTCTGCCTAATTGTTCCGTCGGGCAAAACGCTCATACCGACCGAAACCGCGCTGCTACAGCCGCCGAATATGCACACAACAAACATCAGCGCCGCAAACAATATGTATCTACCTTTCATATAATCTCCAAGTTTATGATTTGCATTCCATTTTCTCTATCGCATTTCTACACATATATTATATGCTTGTCTTTGTCGTTTTCTATCAACTTAATTCTAAAACACTACACTTTAATTTTTGAAAAACAACAAATTGAAAATGAAATTTTGCAAAGTTTCTATATATTATATATTTTTTTTTCCATTTTAACAACTGTTTTGACAACTTTAATCGATTCTGTAAAATATCATTGAAATTTTGCAAATAACGTGCTATAATAAAATATCGCAAAAAAAACCACACCAAAGGAGAAAACAATATGAAAGCATTTATTGTCGGCGGAACAGGACTCATTGGCTACAATGTCTCGCGAGAACTTCTCGCACGCGGACACGAAGTAAAGAGTCTCGGGCTAACACCACCGCCAAAAGGCGACATTTTCGCAAATCAAGTCGACTACACGCAAGGCAACATTGAGCAAATGTCCGACCACGAACTCATCGACCTAATCAAAGGCTGCGACTGGCTCTTGTACGCCTGCTCATCCAACGCGCTCGACATCGTCAAAGCGCCCGCTATTGAATACTTCAAAGTGCATAACGTGTTCCCGACCGAACGCATTTTGCGCCTCGCGCAAGACGCTGGCGTCAAAAAAGTTGTAATCATCAGCAACGCGTATGTGTACTTCAACAGCATTATGGCGGACTTGCGCCTTGAAAAGTGGCATCCATTTATCCGCGCAACGTACGACCAAGAAAACGCAGCGCGCAGGTTCAATATGACCGCGTTCCCCGTCATTGTGTTGCAAACGCCGCAAATTTGGGGGACAATGCCCGTTAGACGTCCACTGCACTGCGACGAAATTCTCGAAATGTACCGCACGTCAAACTATTCCGCCTTTAAAGGGACAATTCCCGTCATAACAGTAAAGCAAGTGGCGCAAGCAGTTTGTGGCGCGTTTGAAAAACTGACGCGCGGCGAAACAATCGCAATCGCGGGCGACAACTATACCTACAAGCAAATCAACGAGCGCATTATGGAAGGGCTAAATATGAAACCATACGTCCGCTACAAATGCTGGCTGAAATACAAAATTCACGAGCGCCTAAAAATGCGTTACTTAAAAAAATCTGGACTTGAAGCAGGCATCAACGGCGTAAAAATCTACAGTTTCAAAAAGCGCAAAGCCTACATCGACCCAAAAATTGCCTACAAAAAACTTGGCGTCCTACCCGACGACATCGACGCCGCAATCCGCGCCTCCGCCGCCCGCTCAATCGAGTTCGCCAAAGAGCATAAGGAAATTTGACAATAATTTTTCGCGTTTAACCAAAATAGTATTATGAAATGAAACATTGGTTATAGTCGTTTTAATGTTAGAAGTTCAAATATACATTAATCACAAAAAATAGCATTGGGTTTTGCTCCTATTGCTATTTTTTTTGGATTTAGATATTAAAACTTTATTCATCTTTGTTTGTTTTTATTTTTATAGATTTTTTATCTTTGACTGCAAGCAATTCTTTATTGTCAGCATTTTGAGAACTGACAACTTTTGTTCCTGTTGACTTTTCAAAGTGACAATTTCAGTCGTCCGTTTTTTTCGGACAACTGACTTCCCTCTTGTTTTAACTTTCTTTTTAAATCGTTCCAATATTTTCGTGGTTGAACACTATCAGTTAACACTTCAATTACATCAGTTTTGTATTTTTTCTTATCTTCAGAAACCAGTTTCAGTACGTAACAATTTGATACGACCTGACTTCCTTCTTTTAAAATTTTAATTATACTATATTTTTATTGTATTTGCATTGATTTTGGGCACTTTAAGCGCACTAGTCCGAAACTTTTGAACAGACTTTGCAAATTGTGTGGTATAATATATTTGAACATTTTGCTAAAGGAAGAATATGTTAGAATTAGAAATAGCAAAATTGCAAGACGCGGTGGGCGAACTTGAAAAGCGTATTTCACGCATTAAGGCGGAACTACAATCGCAAATCGGCGGCACCGCTACGGCGTGCGATTGCAGCACACAACTGACTGCGATTAATACGGATATTACTTCAATCAAAGCGAGCATTGCGGACTTTGATACGCGCCTAAAAAAGGTGGAAGTAACGCTAAACATCACCCCTCCGACCGTCGAAATCGGCGATTAAAAAATACCTTTGCATTTTGAAGAATATTGACAAATTTTCTTCAATTTTGCAAAGATTTTTTATTTTACAATTAAGCCACAATTTTAATAATTTGCATTTTATTATTCCTTTTAAACAAGCAAGTGCCCGCACATACCCCTTTGTCATTCAGAGAGAAAGTCAAACCCGCGTAGTAGAGTTTGACGCAGCGTAGGAATCTCGCGAACCGCGTGCTTCGCGTGCGGTATCGCGCCCTCAGGCTCGCACGGCGTCAGCATATAATAAGATATACTTTTTCATCCGTTTTTCAGTTGTTTTTATTGTTTTTTATAGCTTTTTTTTAAATATTTGCATCAAAGTAAGCAAACCGAAAAATAAGGAAATTAAAAATACATCCTGTTTTTTTGAAAAGGTAGCCATTTCCCCACGCGTCAAAGCATCGCGTTCTTGTCCAAAATGCGAATGATTTCTCTGTCCGAGTTCGGGAACATATGGCTGTACGTGTTCAAAGTTTGCTGCGTGTTAGCGTGCCCTAAGCGTCGCGAAACAAGTGCCACGTTCGCGCCCATATTTATTAGCAAACTCGCGTGCGAGTGGCGAAAGTCGTGGATGCGAATCTTTGGCAAATCGGCTATAATCGCGTAATTTTTCAACATTCGCGCATAACTAAAACTCGCAAGCGGCGCATCTCCGCCGAACAAAAACTCCGCACCAATTTCGCACGCCCGCTTCCACGACAAATATTGTTTTAATTGATTCAGCAAAACCTTTGGCAAACTGATGTTGCGAATACTTGTTTTGTTTTTAGGGGTCGTAATCTTGTACGGCGCCCCGTCCAAAGTTTTGCGCGTCAACGACTTGCAAATGTAGAGCGAGCCGTCCGAGAAATCAATGTCGTCCTCTTTCAGTGCCAAAACCTCGCCCACGCGCGCACCGCTATAGTAAAGCGTCATAAAAAATGCAACCCACAAATTTTTGATTCGCGCGCTTTTCGCCCTGCGCATACGCGTGATAAACCGCCGAAACTGCTTGAAATCGTAAAACTGCATTTCGCGCACCTGCTCCCAGTTCCGCTTGAGCGGTTTGAAATTCAAAACAACATTCGGCACATCAAATGTTTGGCTCAAATAACTATAAAACGCGCACAATTCGGCACGAATATTGTTCACATACTTTGTGGACAACTTGCGCGACGAACGCAAACTCTGCGTGTCCAAAAGTTTCGCCCGCCACTCAATAAGGTCGCGCTTGCTAATGCTAAAAGCATCGCGCGCGCCAAAGTACGGCAGTATATGTGTTTGGAAAACGCGGAATTTATTATAAATCGTTGCGCCCTTGAGACTATACCGCACCTCAGACAAGTATCTTTCAAACAACCGCCGAAAATTCGTGTCCCCCGCCCTGTGCGTCGCCATATAAACATCGTACGCCGCCTCAGCCTCAGCGCGCGTCGCAAAACCCGACAACCGCTTATTGACGCAAACTCCGTCCTCATAAGTCCTAAACCGAACCGACCACTTGCCGCTAGCAAGCGCCGCACCTCCGCACACCGCGCAAAACGCCCCGTCCGCCACACGTCCGCACACCGCGCAAATCTTCTTCCCCCTCTGTACATAATTTGGCATATTTCCTCCTTTGTTAAAAGCAATGACATATCTAAAACCGTCCACCCAAAACCCGTAAACATCAAAGCTCAACGCCGAAATTATAATACAATTTGCCAAAACTTTCCAAATCACCCCCCTTCCCCCTCTCTCACCAACGAAACCAAAACCCCCGCCACACCCCCTCTAAAAAAGTATTTTCCCTTATAAATTACATACCTAAAAAAGGCAAACTTTTTTCATTTTACCCTGCAATAATAGTATTCTAAAACGTGTTTATTTTTCCATTTTATCTTGTAAAAGCAAGTATCATTTTTCTCCATTTTACCCTTATAAAAATGGCATTAAAAATTCGTCTTCTTTTCTTCATTTTGCCTTGTAAAAATAGCATTTGAATTGCATTTTATTTTTAATTTTACCTTAAAAAATAGTATTTGAATTTGCGTTTATTCCTTCATTTTACCTTGTAAAAAACTGAAACAAAAGAAAAAGAAGGAGAAAATTAAAAATGCAAAAAGTTTCAAAACAAAGTTTGGCAATGATTGCACTATCAATCTTGCTCGCAATTTCAATCGCTTTGACATTCACTTTCGCTCTTGCGAATAATGAAAAGACAGCAACTGGTACAATCACTTTTAGTGGTGATAAATACGTTTCTTTGACTAGCACGGGTTCTGATGCAGTAATTGGCTCAGAAGGAAACGCTACAATCACTTTTGTGCAAGGCGATTTCACACTTACGCAACAAAGTGATGGTACTGTAAAGGCAGAATCAAAACAAAGCGCGCTTGACAAGATTGCACAAGTAAAAATTAATTTTTCAAACGCTACAGGCACTAAAGCACAAATTGCGGTTACGGATACTACTGGTACAGAAGGAAATGTTATTAAAGTTACTACCAAAACACCTACTACAACCGAAGTTGCAGCTGGTGCGAGCGTTACAACCCTAACTCTTGGGGATTACATTTCAAAGCTTGAAGTGTCAAATGTAACAGCAAACGCATTTACATTTACTATCACAATTGCATTGAACTAATCAATTATTCAGCAATAAAAATAACTTGTGTGGCAGACGCTATACAAGTTATTTTTATACCTTATCAACAGTACAACTTTAATTTTTACGAAGGAAAACAAACTATGGATGCCGAAATCAACCCAAACAATGAAAAGAACGATTTAAATCCCAATAACAACAAAGAAAATGTAACAGCCGACAATAAAGATGAAGAATCACAAGTAAGTGCACCAAATAAGAATACGGGAACATCAATTGATAAAAAAATTTAAACAAACAAAAAAGGCGTATGCAGCCTTTTTTGTTGTTTAACCCAAACTACTATAATAGTTAAAAATGTTTTATAACGCACTAAATTTTGCACAATGCTACTCTCACACCCTTTCGACCAAAAGCAAGTCGGGGTTGCGGGTGGCTTCGTCGCGCAAGCCTTGCGAAAAGCCCCCGTTGCTGAAGATTATTAGTTGAGTATGAGTTATGCCACATTTCTTTGCAAGCTTTTGCGCTTTCGCTTGCAGTTCGTGCAAAACGTTCAAGCCCTTTTCCGCTTGCGAATATTTGCACTCGCCGATAATCGCGTTCTTGCCCGATTGGTCAAGCGCGACAATGTCGAGTTCCATTTCTTTGTCCCAGTATCTACCCACTTTGGCGATTTCAAAATCCCAGCAGTTTTCGACTGCCATATCCCAAATCTTTTCGCGACAGATGTCCTCATAGACAAATGAGACGTAGTTTTGCTTGAAGCCGCTTTTGATTTTCTCTAGCACGTAATTTGTTTCGCCTTTTTCAAGGTACGCTCTATATGGGTACACAAACTTGAACCAAAACGCGATGTAGTTGTCGACGATTTTGTAGAGTCCGCTTTTCGATTTTTCTGGCGCGGGCTCGGTTACGGGAACCTCACGTTCGACGAGGTCGAGGTCGATTAGGTTGCGCAGATATTTCGTGAGACTGGTTTGCTTAACCCCGACACAACTTGCGATGTCAGCGAGTTTGTGATTACCCATAGCGATTGCCTTTATTAGCGTGAAATAACTGCCGACTTCGCTGACTTCTTTTTGCAGTAAGAACGTTGGTTCGTCGTAAAGGTAACTTTGCGAAGTCAAGACGCGGTTGCTGATTGCGGAGAACACGTCGCCGTCGTTTTGGAACGAAAGGATATATTTCGGCACGCCACCCGTTACAGCGTAGAACGGAATTAGTTCTTCCGTTGTTTTGTTTGGAAAGAATTCGCCATAATACTTGAACGGAATTTGCTTCAATTTAATTTGCCCCGTACGCCTGCCGTAAAGCGGACTGCTGTAGTCAAGCACTTGCGACTGCATAAGCGAGATAAGCGAACCGCATAGAATGAGCATAACATTAGCGTCCTTTAGTTGGGTATCCCAAATTTTTTGCATAACCGACGGAAATGCGGCGTTTGACTGCCCGATGTACTGGAACTCGTCGATAATGATAACCTTTTTTGTCGGCGTATCATGCGCGACGATTTGCGCGAATATTGTGCTCCAGTCAACGTCGGCTTGCGCAAGCAACGGGTTGCCGACAAACACAGCGGCTTGCTCCTTGAAATACTGTTTGTTTTGGTATTCCGATTCTTCCGTGGAAAGAAAGTAAAGGCTATCGCGGTGCGACTTTAGAAACTCCAGCAATAGCGTGGTTTTGCCGACGCGACGTCGTCCATACACGACAACAAATGAAGACGCGGAACTATCGTATTGTTCTTCCAAAAAACGCAACTCTTTCTCGTGGTCTACAAACCCTTGTTCAAACTCTTTTTGCATAATCTCTCCTTTAACAATTAATCCTTATTTTCCTTTATCGCTTAAGTAAGCAAAACCTCCCCAAACAATAAAACACACAATTAAACAAATGTAATTTATTCATACACATATTATTATACTCAAAATTATAATAATATCAAGCATAATAATTAAAAAAGTTATACTTTTTTATATTTTCTTGTAAAAATAGAATTTGAAAATGCGTTTATTTCATCGTTTTGCCTTATAAAAACTACATTAAAAATCGCGTTTATTCCTTCATTTTACCTTGTAAAAAACTGAAACAAAAGAAAAAAGAAGGAGAAAATTAAAAATGCAAAAAGTTTCAAAACAAAGTTTGGCAATGATTGCACTATCAATCTTGCTCGCAATTTCAATCGCTTTGACATTCACTTTCGCTGCTTTGAGCGGAAAAAGTACTGCTAAAGGTACTATTACTTTCTCAGGTAACGTAACTGTTCAATATGATGGTTCAACAACAGAAAACGGTGCAATTGTGTTCACTGTTGATTACGATGGTGCAACAGTATCTACAGATAATAAAAAATTCACTATCAGTGGATCACCTGCATACGCACAAGTTACAGTAACAGTTGCAAATGCTAATGGAGTCACTGTAAAGGTTAAAGATCCATTCAACACATCAGCAACAGAAGAAGAATTGTCAGCTAGCAAAACCTTTAAGTCTACAAGTACTGTAAACACAGCAGAGACAGCAAAAACGATTGCAGTAGACGATATTATTTCCGCAATCACATTCAATGCAGATTCAACTCTTACTGATTCTTGCACAATTACAATTGTCGTAGAAGCAGATACAAGACATGCATTCTAATCATTAACAAAAATGCCCCACATTAATGGTATCAGCCATTATGGGGTATTTTTTGTGCATAATGCACAAAAGTTGCCTTTTCTTAGTTGAATTTTATTGTTTTTTATAAAAAAATGTAAAAAAAAATTTTGTAAAATTTTTTTAAAAATATTGTACAAAATACTTGCAATTTGTAAAATTATGTGCTATACTAACGTCGTAACAATAAGGAGAGCGAAAGAAATTGCAAGCGCTTTCAATCAAATTGTTGTTGCTCCCGGGATTACGTTTAGTAGGGATAACGTAAAAATTTTGCATTTAGTTAGGGGTAACTTGAGTAATTGACATTAGGGGAAAATGGGGAGAAAAACATTTTTGTGAACAAAATTTAAAAGGCTTGCAAAACTCAGTGTAAAATGGTTATTTGCGGGACATAGATACTTCCTAGCAAATAACACCAATGGGTATGTGGACTTATATTCTCTTTCACATACCCATTCCATTATTCGTGCACATCCTCTCGTTTTAAAATTAAACCTACATAGATACAAATAAAAAAGTCGAATAATGGAAAACAAAAAAATCTTAGTGCGTTGAAGTACTTTGCGTACCTCACTTTATTGCACCTAAGATTTTTTTTAATACTTTATGCTCTCATAAATTCCTATCGTCAAATTTTATAACATCTTCCAACAAAAAAATACCCCGCAATTGCTGATACCATTAATGTGGGGCATTTTAATTTGTAATGGTAATTATTCAATAGTAAATGTTACAGTAATTCCCAATCCTGTTGCGTTTGCCAATGTTGCGAAATCAGAACTTGTGTTATCAAGTTTGATATCACTAGCAACTATAATATCTGACAATTTTTTCGTTGCAGCAGAACCTTGAGTCAAATTGTATGAAGTTGCAGCCAATTTAACATAATTTTTCAATACATTTTCTGTGGTAGTATCTGTATACTTGATTGCGACTTTCAATGTGCCGTTTGCTGAACTTGCAGCCAACCCAATTGTTGCATCAGCCCATGCTGTTGTGTATTCTCCTGTTTTTGTAATTACAGCTGTAGCAGTGTCTTCATCACCAACAGTGTATGCAATATTGAATGTGTAAGTAGCATCATCAGCAGCGCCATTCAAGACGATGGCTTTACCGCCACTAAATTGGATAGTACCAGTTATTTCTTTTTGTGCTGACAAAGCAGCGAAAGTGAATGTCAAAGCGATTGAAATTGCGAGCAAGATTGATAGTGCAATCATTGCCAAACTTTGTTTTGAAACTTTTTGCATTTTTAATTTTCTCCTTCTTTTTCTTTTGTTTCAGTTTTTTACACTGAAATTGAAACGACAAGAGTGGGGTTATGTACCCTTATATTTTCAGTCCCAGTGTTAGGACGACGAAGTTACAGAAACCCATAACGTTCATCTTGGCTACATTATATTTAATTGAGAAAAAAAAGTCAAACAATTTTCGGCATAAAAATCAAAAAAAATTTATTTTTCGTCACTTTGCACAAATTCTTCCCATTTTTCGTCCATTCACTTTGTCTCACTTTGTCAATTCTACAAAAAATCCCGTCTCTTTTCGACGCTAGCGCGGGTGCGAAAGCGCTCGACTGCTAACGGCTAGCGCGGTCGTGGTGGGGGTTCGTATCCATAATGTAGTGGGTTGCCGTTCCCGCAAGGCTCGCCTTGACTGCAGGTTTGGGCACAGCCCCACAGACGCATACTCGCATAAACCAACACCAAAATATATACCGCCTAGTCCCGATATGAGGAGTCGACAACAAGCCCCCGCCACACGCCGCCGCGCTAAAACTCACCCGATTTGCGCGTATACAAAAAATAAACGCGTGTGACGTGTATGTATTAAGCCGAAAAACGCGTAAGTATAAAGCCGAAAAAGGAACGCTGAATTTATCTTTGCCAACACGCCGCCGCGCACCCCATTTGGGCGCACTGGGTTCACCCCGCGGACACATTATTCTTTATATATCACAGGGCAAAAGTCGATTGTGGTAACCTCCAACTTTTCCCCTAATGTCGCATTATTCTAATATATAGCACCTCTTTGATGCCACACACAACGACTCGCGCCCCACACATTAAATTGCCTCTAATTTTGCTTGCCTTCAATATGCTTGCCCGACTATATGATTGATTTCTATATGACTGACTTCTATATGCCTGCCCCCCCCCGTACTAAAAATCTTATAATAATAGAAAAAACATTATACTACTATTGACAAAAATTGTTGAAATGAGTATAATTCCGCCAAATAAAAAATTGAGTCATTTATTTATGACTCAATTATTTTGCTATAATCTTTTATTGATGTCGTTAATCCATTTTGTTTTATCGCATTCAAGATATTTAAATAAAGTTAAGATGTTTGTGCTTGGCGTTATATTAAAATCGGTTGGCAAGTTTGCAATGTTATTTTTCATTGTGTTGTAGTTGCTTTTGTTAATTTTGTTCATCAAAGAATTGATGTCGCTTTCTTGTGCGCGGTAGTTTTTTATGCCTGTCAGCTTTTCAATCAATGGGGCATTAGCGCTTTTTAATCGGCTTTTTAATTTAACTTTATCAAAATGCGATAGTATGATTTGCATACTACAAGGATTGCCGAAATAGATGATTGGGGGCAAGTCTTCCACTTTATTTTTGTCGTGGGTATCTTTGAGATCATTTTGCAGATCTTTAAACTCTTTAAAGGGGGCGTTATCAGTATCGCAGAATATTAAAACGATATTATAATTGCCACTTTTGACACTATTGTCGTATTTTTTGAAAACATTTGTCAAACCCTTGGCATTGGCGGGCTTTACGGAATAATTACGATGAAATACTTTTAGATCTTTCAATTTGTTAATGTAGTGATATTCTTCGTCTCCCTCGCAGACAATGCACACGCGCTTTGAGGTTGAAATATTGGGTAATTTTCTATTCATTATCATCCGCCCCCAGTATGCACGAAACTAAATCGGGTTCTGGCAAACTTGCAAACGCGCCGTTTTGGTAGGAGTTAGCAATGTTGGAGACGTCTTCACGAACGCCGTCTCTTGCTTTGAAATCGTTTAGTGAGTATAGATATGTTTGTTCCGCGTCCTTGTCGGCAAACCAAATTTGCTCTTTGCGCAATAGTGTTTTGCAGTCCATTAAACTAACATCGTGCGTTGTAAAAATCAGTTGTCCTTTTTGGTTGTCCATATTGTTAAACATTGCAACAATTGCGCGCGACAATTTGAAATGTAGACTACTATCTAATTCGTCGACAAGTAGCACGCCGCCTTCTTTTATTATTTTGATAACATAACTTGCAATTGCAGCTATCTTTTTTGTTCCTGTAGAATCAAACAACAAAAATGGCACGGCTTTATCTTTGTGGTATGTTATCAACTTGAACGGGTCTAACTGTTGTTGCAACAACAAAATTTGTTCTTGAGGCACCCCCGGTGCAACTAACGCATCGTTTTTAAACTCAAAGCCGTCAATTTCCAAGTCTGCTTCTTTCAAAAACTTTGCGACTTCTTGCGCTTCTTCCGTGTTCTTTTTCATTATTTCAATTGTGTTAGTCAGTGGGATGTTATTCATATTAATAACATAAATTTTTCGCGCAAATTCTCTAAAAATGCTTTTGACTTTTTCGACGTCTGGAAAACTGTTAGTATTTGCGGTATACAAAAGTATGTTATTATTAGATAGCATTTTTAATATTGGTATGAAACTTTTATCTTTACAATCATAACTATTGTTTCGCACATCTCGCAAAATCAATACTTGTTTTTTCCCATTAGATTTAGTCTCAAAACACGAATATTTTTCATAGATAAACTCGCGCGTTTTAGTATCAAACTTGAAATCAAAATCATAGCCGACGTCATCTACGATAAAGGAAACACCCAACGAAGAAACCGTGTTTTTTTCAAAAATGTTTGAAAAAATTTCAGTATTTATGCCAAGCAATACATTACGAATTGCATAAACAGCGTCAATTACACAGGTTTTGCCAACATTGTTTTTTCCATAAATGCCGATAGATTTAAGAACATTATAATGATTTATAGCGTTGTAATTAGTAAAAAAACGCTTTGACCTATTATTTGCTAACAAAGATAATTCTACAGGTTTATTAAAAGTTTTAAAGTTTTCGATTCGTACCGAAGTAATCATTATGCACCTCTTTTATAATATATTGCATTTATTTGCATTTTGTGCAATTTTTATACACATTGATAATAAAAAGCACTTTATTTTTGTTTCGTTTATTAATTTTGTGTATTTATTGTGCATTATTATAGCACACTGCAAATAAAAAATCAATAGTTTGAATCGAATTTTTGCCATTTTTATTGTATTGTGTTAAATCTCAAAGAAGTTTTATGGTAAATGGGATTTTATAGTAATTATTTGTTCTTTTGCATAAAGCGGAATAAATATGCGGTTTCCCTATTGACAATTGGCAAATATTGGTATATAATGCGTGTAGTAAAATAGATAAAAGTGTATGAGGAGCAAGCGTTTTATTACAGGGGAAATGATTATGCGCAATAAAAGGGGCTTATTTTTTTGGCGAAAACAGATACTGAAAAACCGACGCAAAAATTAAGGCATCGTTCCGCTATTGTGGTGCGTTTTGTAGTTGCAATAATGATAGTGATATCTATGTCTTGTGTACTTCACGTTGCGTTAATAGACTGCAGTCAGTCGCAAAATATTGGCGCAGAAATTGACACCTCGTTGCCCGACAATGCAGATGCATTCAGTGCAACGGCTTCGACGATATCAATAATGGAGTTTGATGCAATCAGTACCACTGAAGCGCTTATTGATTCTGTTGAATTTACTTATGGCGAAGTTATAAATTTAGATACGATACCGACAAAAACAAACTATGTTTTCAATGGTTGTTGGACGGAAAAACCTACTACTTGTTTGCCTAACAAAGAATGGGGCGAACAATATGTTGACGCGGGCGGCGTTGGTTTAAAGCCCATTTTGGAAGATTCGCCAAAAGTGTTGTACATAAATTGGGTGGGCTTAGAGGTTGCAGTTAAGTTTTATATAAACAACGACTTGAAAGCAACAAAATTAGGCTACTTTGGTTGCGCTTTTAAAGATTGTTTTGATTTCCCAACAAATGAAGAACTTGGCTTGCCTGCTGGGGATGTTTATGCTTGGTACAGCAAGAATGAACCAGACAGAGGCGTAAAGACGCCCAACAATATTATTGATGAACGATATGGCAGCGGCTATATGCGGTTAATAGGAAAAGAGGTAACAGAATTTAAATACACTGTAACTTTAACACTAGAAGATGATGCCGAACTTGACAAGGAGAAATCACTACCCCAAGCGTGGCAGCGCATTAGTGAAAAAGTATTTATGCACGTGTTTGAATATGGGAAAGGAAATATACCAACTATGGGGACATTGCCAACTCCCACAAGATATGGTTATACATATATCAACGAAAGTTGGAAAGATAAAAATGGCGAAGTGGTAAATCAAAGTACGCCGATTATCAGAGATTTTAATTGTACGCCGTGTTGGCAAGCGAATAACTATACTGTTATTATTGGCGGCGATAGCGAAAATGCGCAAAACATTTCGATGACATTTGGTTCAACGACAACCGATACGGTGGAAGTTCCTGCAAGCGAAGAACATTATAAGTTTGACGGATACTATAGCGAGGGCGGCGTGCAGTATTTTGACAGCGCGGGCAAAAATATTCGCGCGTGGGATATTGCTGGCAATGCGATGCTAACTGCTAAATTTTCGCCGATTGAGTATTCAATAAAATACGAACTCAATGGCGGCGAGGTGGCAAGCGAGAATCCGACGCAGTATAACATAGAAGATGAAACAATAACCTTAGTTGCGCCAATAAAGGCTGGCTATACTTTTGTCGGTTGGGTAACTGCTGAAGACGATGTGCCGCAATTAGAAATAACTATACCTGCGGGTTCGTACGGAGATAGAACCTATATTGCGGTGTTTGAACTAAACGTTCAAGAAGAAGAAAGTTTGTCAATAACAATAGAATGCACAAATTTTACCGGACAGTGCATTGTGGTGTATATATTTGACGAAAATGAGAAATTGATTTCAAGTATATGTATGCAAACAAATAAATACACATTTGTTCCGCAAACAACTAGCAATGGGTACTATGTTAAAATTAAAACAACAACTCCCAACAAATTAAACTTAACCCTACCAACCGCCGATTGCACGCAAACAACCCTAGGCAGCACAACAACCATATTTATACCAACAGAGGAATCTATAAATTACACAATATCTTTCACCGCCACAAACATCAACATAATAAATTCAACATTTGTATAAAACACATACGCGCAGTTAGCGCCCAAACACGCAAATCTCACTTGCGTGTTTTTTTTGCAACTTACCGCGCCCACAAATACTATATACAATTACCCTATAAAATAATATTCTAATTTACATTTATGTTTTCATATTATCTTGTAAAAGTAGCACTTAAAAATTGTGTTCACTTTTCCATTTTACCTTGTAAAAGCAAGTATTATTTTTCTTCATTTTACCCTTATAAAATAAAAATGACATTAAAAATTTGTTTTCTTTTCTTCATTTTACCTTGTAAAAATAGCATTTGAATTGCATTTTCTTTTTAATTTTACCTTGTAAAAATTGTATTTAAAATTGCATATATATTTTCATTTTACCTTGTAAAAAACTGAAACAAAAGAAAAAATAAGGAGAAAATTAAAAATGCAAAAAGTTTCAAAACAAAGTTTGGCAATGATTGCACTATCAATCTTGCTCGCAATTTCAATCGCTTTGACATTCACTTTCGCTGCTCTTCAAGACAGAAAAACTGCAACTGGTACAATTACATTTAGTGGTGACGCAAGTGTAACTTGGTCAGGCACAGGTTTGGGTACGCTGCTGATAGTGACGGAAATATTACATTTAAACTTGACAACACAAATTTTGACTTCAAAACAAGTGGAGATACACTCTTGAATTCAACAACAAAAACTGCAATGGGAAATATTAAAGTAACATTTACTAATAACTCAGCAGTTGCAATGACATACAAAATTGACGTTAATGTAATAGGTGCAAATGGTTTGACAGTAAGCACAATTGAAAGTGAAGATGCGACAGGCTCAGTTGCTGTAAAATCTACTGAAGCTGGAACTGTTGTAAAAACACTTGCAGACATCATTCCAGAAATTAAAGTCAACGATATTGATTCAATTTCAGGTGATAAAACAATTGTTATCACAGCATCAATCGCTCCTACACAAGCGTAATTATTAAAAAAAATACCCCATACTAATGGTATCAGCCATTACGGGGTATTTTTTTGTTGGAAGATATTATAAAGATTGACGATAGGAATTTATGAGAGCAAAAAGTATTAAAAAAAGTCTTAGGTGCAATGAAGTGAGGTACGCAAAGTACTTCAACGCACTAAGATTTTTTTGTTTTCCATTATTCGACTTTTTTATTTGTATCTATGCAGGTCAATTCAAAAACGAGAGGATGTGCACGAATAATGGAATGGGTATGTGAAAGAGAAGAAATTCACATACCCATTTTTACACTGAGATTAGCAAGCCTTTGTTTGATTTCTAGTTTACAAATTTTTCCCCCATTTTCCCCTAATGTCAATTACTCAAGTTACCCCTAACTAAATGCAAAATACTTACGTTATCCCTACTAAACGTAATCCCGGGAGCAACAACAATTTGATTGAAAGCGCTTGCAAGTTCTTTCGCTCTCCTTATTGTTACGACGTTAGTATAGCACATAATTTTACAAATTGCAAGCATTTTGTACAATATTTTTAAAAAAATTTTACAAAATTTTATATTTTTTTACATTTTTTTATAAAAAACTATAAAATTCAACTGAGAAAAGGTAGCTTTTGTGCATAATGCACAAAAAAATATGGTTGTATAAAAAATGTTGGGGTGGAAACAACGTATTATTAAAGAACATTTATTTGTGTTATAAGTCTAAGCTATTTGGATTGAGTAAAAAATCATATAGGTTCAGCATATAAACACCGTCTTCATTGTAATGCGAGCGCGAGAGGTCTTTTACAATTATTATTTTCTTGAATGAATCGTTAATACGAACAAGTGAGTTTTGCTCTTGAACCAATTTTTCTTTTGTCGGAATGGAGTACGCAACTTGGATGTAGTAGCGTTTGTCGGATAAGTTACAAACAAAATCTACCTCTGCAGAGTTTAACTGGCTTCTTTTGTTTTCATTTTGTGAATAATATTCAACGACGCCTACATCGACATTAAAGCCGCGAATTTTTAATTCATTATAAACAATACTTTCCATTGCGTGGGTTTCTTCCGACTGCCTAAAATTCAATCTTGCATTGCGCAAACCAATATCGGTAAAATAATATTTCAATGGTGTACCAATGTATTTTTTGCCTTTTATATCATACCTTACGGCTTGTTCAATGAGAAATGAGTCAACAAAATAATCAAGGTAGTTTTTTATTGTTTCTGGACTTATTGAAACCTGCTTGACCGTTTTGAATGTGTCAGATAATTTTTTAGGGTTTGTGAGTGCTCCAATTGCTGACGCTAGAATATCTAAGAGTTCTTCCAACTCAGCATCATTTCTAATGGCGTTTCGTTCCTTTATGTCTTTGATGTAGGTTTCAGTAAATATATTTTTTAGATAATTCACTTTATCTTCTTCAGTTGTAAAATCAAATAGCTTTGGGAGTCCACCAAAGTTTACATATTCTTTCCAACCGTCTTCTTTACTGCCATTGTAAGCAGACATAAATTCCGCAAATGAGAGCGGTGCAATATGAATTTGGTCTCCGCGTCCACGAAACTCAGTAATAATGTCTTTAGATAAAAATTTTGCATTGCTACCCGTTACGTATGTGTCTGCATTCTTTATATGCAAAAAACTATTTAAAACATCTTCAAACTCGTCAACAAACTGCACTTCGTCAAGCAAAATGTAATACATATTGTCGTCTTTAATTTCGTTGTGAATATAATCGCATAAAGCATCGGGGTCTCTCAAGTGTTTGTTTTTTCTATCATCAAGTGCAATCTTAATGATGTGGTCGTCCGCGATACCGCAATCAAGTAAATGTTTATAAAACAACTCAAACAATAAATAAGACTTTCCACACCTACGAATACCTGTAATGACCTTAATCATTCCATTATGCTTGTGCCTTATAAGTTTATTTAAATATAAATCTCTATTAATTTCCATATAGAACTCCCTAATCATATGCTATGATAGCAAATTTTAGACTAAAAATCAAGGACTTAGACGAAATTTTTGCGTTTTAGCACAAAAATTTCACGTAACTAAGCATTTTTACCTTACAAACACCACAAAAAACATCTATACGCTGTAGACAAAAAATAATTATAAAAAAAGTCGTTGTTACTTCACTTTTCATCGCGAAAAAACATAAAAACAAGACATTTCTTCTTCATTTTACCTTGTAATAATAGTATTCTAAAACGTGTTTATTTTTCCATTTTATCTTGTAAAAGTAGCACTTAAAAAGTGTGTTCACTTTTCCATTTTAACTTATAAAAATAGCATTTGAATTTGCGTTTATTCCTTCATTTTACCTTGTAAAAAACTGAAACAAAAGAAAAAAGAAGGAGAAAATTAAAAATGCAAAAAGTTTCAAGACAAAGTTTGGCAATGATTGCACTCTCAATCTTGCTCGCAATTTCAATCGCTTTGACATTCACTTTCGCTGGACTTCATGACAGCAAAAATGCAAAAGGTACTATTACTTTCTCAGGTAACCTTGCAATCACTATGGGTGCTGATTTCGTTAAAAATTCAGAAACAGACACATATGAATTTACACTTGCTGAAAGCAACGGCACTGTAACTTTAGGTAATGACTTGACAATCGGTGTATCTGGTGTAGATGCTTATGTAAAGATTGTTGTTGGTGCACCAACAGGAACTAACGCAAGTGCAGTTACAATTGGTAAGGCTACTGCTTTTAGTTCACTTTACGAACAAAAAGATGTAAGTTTAAACACATTCACTTCTATAGCAAAAATTAAAGCAGATTCAAATGTTAAATTGTCAGATTTGATCGCAATCACACTTAATTTGGATAACCTTGCTGATGATACTAACGTAACTTTCACAATCACAATTACTGCAAACGTTAATCAATCAAAACTTTAATGGTCTATATGACAAATAACTTGTGTGGCGCCTGCCATACAAGTTATTTTTATACCTTATCAACAGTACAACATTAACATTTACGGAGGAAAATATGAGCAAAAAAAATAACATAAATAATAATAAAGTCAAGCAAACAAAAATCACAATTCAAGAGTATTTACGAAGCACTGATAAAGAGTATTATGTTCCCGATGTTCAAAATTACGAAAATACCGAGGCAGATAAAAATAAAAACGAATATTTATTTATTTTTGAATCACTTCACACTGAGGAAGTCAATAATAAATATCCCCTTGCTGGGAATTCTGGGAAAGCGGTTACTAAATTTTTGTTCGGAGATGCAGTTTCTAATTCTTTTGGCAAGCTTGTAAAAAATAAAGCTGAAATTCTTGGAACAAAATATATTAATATTATGAATATCTCTAATGTTCCACTACAAAAAACAGATAAAAACAAAGCAGAGTACAATGCACTAGAAAAAGAATTAAAAGCATTAAGGAAACCTAATGCAAGCAGCGAGAAAGATGGGTTTGATTGTTTATTAGACCTTTTTACGAAAAAATTGGGAACTTTTTTAAAAACTCGCGATAGCAAACAAAATAATATATACATTTTTGTTTTTGGAGCAACTGCAATAAATTACTTCGAACAAGCAATAAATGAACAAACAATAAAAGGTCATTTAGATAACAATCTTTATGATATAATATATTTTCCGCATCCATCGATGTCAAACTGGACAAACAAAAGAAAAATGAAATATAAAGAAAATCTACCTATACTGAAAAAAGAATTTGACCCGTTATAC
This sequence comes from Clostridia bacterium, assembly GCA_050872805.1. Taxonomy (GTDB): domain Bacteria; phylum Bacillota; class Clostridia; order Christensenellales; family UBA1242; genus CAKVOD01. Next base: position 1,824 of record JBNMHN010000007.1, on the reverse strand, counting down.
CTCCTTCCCTCTGAAAGAATGAATCGAACATTTCAAATAACATTTACAATAAAAGAAATTTAAAATGCAAAAGGAGATTGATCATATGTACTTTGTTTATATCATAAACTATAATTTTTACGGCAATGAAAATAAAACAATTTTAGTTGCTGACAAAGACCTATCAAATAAAATAACTGAATTTAAAAATAATAATTTAAATGAAATCAAAACAAATATACAACCTAAAAAAGAAAATGAATACACAATAGGTATAACGTTCAAATTTGATTCCTATCGTGTTGAAACTTTAGAAATATTAGAACAATTTCTTAAAGACAATGATATGGAAAATTTAACAATTAAGAAAATTGTTGACGACGATTTGAATGAAAATTTTCTCAAAGCTATGGAGCCCATACGTAAAGACTATTCAAAGGCGACCGACAATTTATTTCACAACAATTAAAACTTACAGGAGAAAAAATACTAATGGAAAACAATACCAATCAAAACAATAAAAACAACAAATCAAACACCACCTTGAACGAAACATTTGCACCAACAATGCCTAAACCAAATGGTAACACTCCAGTACAAAATAATGATAATAAACCTCAAACTGAAGAAAGAGAACTATTATTTGAGGACTTTTCTGGTATTCTACAAGATAAAAAAACAATGGATTCAGTACCTGCTTTATTGAAGCATAAAAAAAACAAACAAACCCAATTCTCTCGCAAACTAACTTAAATGGTGAAGAAAATGAGTCTTGAAATAGAAATAATATTAGGCGTTTTAACATTTTTAACAACTGCCCTAGCGAGTTTTAGTGCGTGGTTAACTTATCGCAATTTGCGCATCAATAACGAAATAAAAATACACGAAATGATTACAAAGCATATGAAATTTTTATTTCTTATTATCCCAACGAAATTAATACAAGAAAAACAATTCGCGAGAATTTTTTAAATACTATAAATTTTGCTTGTGGTTTATACATAGATAGAAAAGTTAGAAAAAAGACATTTGAAAGAGAATTTATTAATTCAATTGAAGATCTTTACGATGATGACGATTTTTCTGACCTTTTGGACTTTAAAAAAAACAAGTATCCGAATATTACCAAAACAGTTTCAAAGTGGACGATCCAAAATAAAATTCATTTTGATAAAAAATAAACAATTAATTTTAAAAACAAGATTTTCATTCTTTATGCACAAAACGTCACGGACGGCAACGTTCGTGGCGTTTTGCTTGACAAGTCGGGGTGCGAGATTGTATAATATTGATAGCAAAGATATTTATGCTATTGCGGTATACGTACTATTGTGATATTTGCGGTGCGGTTTGCGTTACAGCGAGTGATGCGGTGCGGTATGTGCGTTTATTGCGGTTATGGAGGTAATGTATTATGGAAGTTATATTTTTGGCAGATGTTAAGGGTTCGGGCAAAAGAGGCGAAATCAAGAATGTGTCCGACGGTTATGCAAAGAACTTTTTGCTGAAAAACGGGCTTGCTAAGGTTGCAGATGCGGGCGCGCGTGGCGACCTCAAGAACAAGAGTGATTCGGAACAATATCACTACGCGCAAGACAAGACGGCTATGCAGGAATTGGCAAAGAAACTTGAAAATGTTCCTGTTGTTTTGTCGGTCAAGGTTGGCGAGAATGGCAAGTTGTTTGGGTCGATTACCAACAAGGAGATTGCGGCTGAATACAAGAAGATGGGCTACGACATTGACAGGCGCAAGATTGTTTTGGCGGACAGCATTAAGACGGTGGGTACTTTCCCTATTCAAATCAAGTTGTTTGAGGGCGTTATTTGCAAGACTCAAGTACACAT
>JBNMHN010000006.1:0-22915 GCA_050872805.1 Clostridia bacterium | reverse complement strand
GCCTCGTCGCGCGAAAGCACGATGCGCTCAAAAGGAACGTCCTTTTTGATAATCTCGCGCATTTTGTCCTCGATTTTTTGCAAATCTTCAGGCTCAAAAGGTTTTTCGACATCAAAGTCATAGTAAAAACCGTTTTCAATTGCGGGTCCTATGCCAAACTTGACATCCTTATATAATTCTTGCACTGCATACGCCATAACGTGCGCAAGCGAGTGTCTAACTGTTTCAATATCAAACATTTTAATTTCCTCACTGGGGATATTATACCACCATTTGCCGCAAATTGCAATTATTTTGCGCGACTTTTCGTATATGATTCATTCCATATATTCACTTAATAATTGATATTTGACTAAATACCCCTTTTTTGTTGCAAAGATTTGACAAATTTCGCATAGTTTGCTAAAATAAAAATATGGAAAAACAAGATTTTGAAGTTAAAGAGGACTTACGCGCAGTTAGGACGCGCAAAATGCTTAGCAAGGCTCTTTTTGAAATGCTGACGGAACAGCCGATTGAAAAGATTAATGTAAACGACATTTGTGATAGGGCTATGATGCATAGGACAACATTTTACAAGCATTTTGAGAGCAAGTTTCATTTGCTCACTTTCGCTATTGGCGAATTGCGTGACAGCATTGTCAGCAAGTGTTTAAAAGAGGACTACAACAGTGAAAAATCGTTTTACCTTGCACTTGCGAGTAATGTGCTTGATTTTGTGGATGAAAAGCGAACTTTTTTGATAAACATCGTTGACAATATAAAATCAAGTGACATCATTTTACAGATTATGGAGACGCTGCAGCAAAACATCAAGTATATACTCAATGAAAAGAACGCAAGCAAGTCCTATAAGTTGCCGAAAGATGCAATTTCGGCATACTTGACGGGCGCGTTTGCGTCGCTTGGCGAGTGGTATTTGTTGCACGAGGGCAAGACTACTAAAGAGCAGATACTTGCCTTTCTTGACGGCGTTATGGACGAAAAACTATTTCAAAATTAAAATGAAACAATATGTTTAAAGGCGCGATTTAGTGCGCCTTTTTTATAGTTTATACAGTATTTCTTTGGCGCGTTTTGGGGGGATGGGCGCGCTGAATGAGGAGACATTTTTGTCGATTTGTAGGACTTTGGCTTTTGCGGTCAAGTAGCCGTTTGGCACGGCGACGGTATCCCCTACTTGCAGGTCAAAGATTGAAAAAGTGTACCAGCGGATGTCGTGGGCGTTGGCGCCGTCGAGTAGTTCGACTTTGGCAAAGTCGTAAAATTGTTCGCCGCGAATGTCGCCGCCTGCTAGTGAATGTATCATATTTTACTCCTGATTTTACTTAAGGGGGTTTGTCATTTCACAACAATTATATATAACAAACCACGCCTGCCCTTGTCCCGTTAGGCACTCTCCACTTCGGGTATGTCTTCGGTCGAAATGGCAGTGCGTTTTGTCACAAATGTTTAACAGACTAACAAACGCTTGTTTGCCAAACATTGGCAAAATAGCATTATGCTTGACAAGCGCGCGTGATTTCAATAATTTTTTGCGCGTGTAGTTTGTTTGCGATTGCTTGTGCGCAATAAGCGAGGCTCAAATGCTCAAGCGGCACACTATCAAAGTTGTTGCTTGTTTGGTTACAGCAACTTTGAAACGCGTTTTCAAGTTGCGTGCAAAGTAGGTTGTACGCGTTAAGTTCGTTGCTAAGACTTATCATTTGCAATTCGAGAGTTTTTATTTCGTTCATACTCAAAATTTGCTTCAAAAAGCACAGCGCTATCATATAACACAGGTGTCTGCGCGAGTACCTTTTGCCGTTCGGCGCGGGTATTAGTCCAAACTTTACGTAGTTGTTTATCATTGACGGCGTCAAAAATGTTTCTTCATTTGAAAGGAGTTTGAAATTCTTGTTGAGCAGCGCGACAACTTGGTCCATATAAAGTTCTATGTCGGGCAATTCCTCATAACGAGGAATTTTATATACTTTTAAATTTTGCTCAAATTCTTTCAAACTCTCTGCTATCCCCATTTTTTCTCCTTTCCCCTACTGATTAGCTAAGGATTACCGAAATTACTGCGTGTTATTACAAATTTTGTCAAATTTATAAGAAATTAACGCAATTTTTGCTGATTTTTCTTCCGTTTTTTTCACTATATTAGTATAGTAACACAAAAAAATTTAAAATGCAAGAATATTGATATAAAATAGTTGACATTTTTATTATTATCGTGTAATATAGTAATCAATACTAGATTGTATAACTTTGAAAATTACAATTTAGCATAAAGAGGTAGTCTATGACTAAGAAAATTGCGTTGTTTGGCGATTCTATACTCAAGGGCGTGATTTACGGCGACGACAAGCGCTATCACATTTCAAAGGAGATTGATTGGCGCGGCATTGAAGATTCGCTGGACATTGAACTTGAGAATTTTTCCAAAATGGGAAACTGCATTGAAAGCGGACGAATTAATCTTGAAAAGTTCTTGAAAGACTGCAAGGGCGTTCGCGGCGTGGTTTTGGAGTACGGCGGAAATGATAGCGACTACTTTTGGGAGCAGGTTTCACAAAACCCGAGCAAGGATAATTTACCAAAGACGGTGCTTGCCGAATTTCACAGCGACCTTGTGTCGATGATTGCGCTATTAAAGAAAAAGAAAATTCGCCCTATTTTGATGACCCTGCCCCCTATCATTGCGGAGAGATATTTCAACTTTATTGTTTCACTTGGAAACAACCCGCAAAACATCAAGGAGTTTTTGGGCGATGTGCAGATAATTTACAGGCGACACGAACTTTACTCCAACGAAATTGTAAAGATTGCGCGCGAGCAAAATGTTGACCTTGTGGACGTGCGAAGCAAGTTTTTGCAGTCCAACGACCTTGAAAACCTCATTTGCGAGGACGGCATTCATCCAAATGTTGCTGGGCAAAAACTGATTGTGCAAACATTTAGCGAGTACTTTCAAAGCAAAGTCAAAAAGAAGAAACCAACCAAAAAGCCTGCAAAGACGGCTGAACCTTTGACTATACAAAAGTAACATTATAATTTAAAACTTAGACAACTGAAACATTTGTTGCGGACTTTCTCACATAAATCGGCAGTTAAGACGAGTCTTAACGGAAAGAATAAACTATATAACAAACAAGGAGAATTATAAAATGAACATTCAAATTACAGCGGACAGTACCATTGACATTACGGAAGAATTAAAACAAAAATACAACATCAAAACTATCGGCTTGATGATTACGCTTGGCGACAAAGATTATATCGACGGCGAAGGTATTTCAACTGACGAAATCTTTGAATACATTAAAAAGACAAAGAATTTGCCAAAGACGGGCGCGGTTAGCGTGGAGAGAGACAAAGGTTTTTTTGGCAGCATCGCAAACGACGATACGGCTATAATTCACTTCACTATTTCTAGCGAAATGAGTTCTTGTTACAATTTCGCGGTTCAAGCGAGCAAGGAATTTAAAAACGTATATGTTGTAGACAGCCGTTGCTTGTCAACTGCTATTGCCCTACTTGCTATCAAGGCGCGTAGGCTTGCGGACGAGGGCAAAGACGCACAAGAAATCTTTAATACCGTACAACTGCTTGCAAATGAGGGCAAGCCCGAATGTTCATTTATCTTGGACAATCTCAAATTGCTTTACAAAGGCGGCAGATGCAGCGCGGTGCAAATGTTTGGTGCGAACATTTTGCGATTGAAAGTTCATATCGGCGTACACGGCGGCAAAATGGGCGTCGATAGCAAATATCGCGGCAAGTTTGAAGAATGCGTCAAAACATATATGGAAGATATTTTGAAACAATATCCCGACTACGACGACCATTGCTGCTTTATCACCTACACAACAGCAAGTGAAGATGTTTTGAACAACGCCGTCGAAACAGTCAAAAAATTCGGCAACTTCCAAAACATTTACCTAACAACCGCAGGCGCAACCGTTGCTAGCCACTGCGGCGAAAACACAATCGGCATTTTGTACTTACAAAAATAAACCAAACAACGATTAAATCAATTATCAATATTAAAAAAAAGTGAATGCACTTTGCACTAAAGCAACCGCATTCCCTTTTTTATTACAGCAATGGCGCAAATATTGCGCGATATTTTTATTATATCAATATCAAACCATTACACAACAAATACACAACAAAAAACTATGCAGCGGATGTGCATAGTTCTTTAAAGTTAGTCGATTGTTTTTGCGGTTTTAACTTTTGGATATTCGCCGTTGCCGAGTGTCCAAATGTTGGTGTTATCCCAGTTTCTATTGTCTTTGCTGTATGTTGAAGCGAGATAACAATTTTCGGTTGATGTGCGACCGTCCAAATTGTCGTATCTATTGCCGTCATAATTTCCGCTATTGTTATTGCCGAGAATTGTTGACGAGCCGCCTTGTGTGCTTGCGCCTTTGGCGAGCGTTGAATCATAGATACAATTCTTTATAAATCCGCCTTGTTTGAGTGCGTTTGAGTTTGCGAGGCTGACGCGGACTTTGCTTGTTGTTTCCGCCCAGTTCTTGCCTTCTCCCTCGTATTTTACACCTGCAAAGCAGTTTTCGATGCGTGCGCAATCGCCTTTGCTGCTAGCGTTTGTACCACCAGCGACGACTACTGCAAAGCCTGCTTTGGTTGAGTCTTTGCTCAATCCTCTTGCAGTTGCAACGACTGAACAATTTTCCATTCTACCGAGGCTCATTGTTGTGATGAGTCCGCCGACTTGTTCTCCTACAAGCGTCATATCGCTGACGTTGCATTGCGAAATTCTTGCTTCGTTGCTTGCGTTGTAGCCGACGAGCCCTGCGACGTTGTAACCAGTCAATGTGCCTTGTGCGGAACTCTTTTCAATTTGTCCGCCGCTGACGTTGTAACCTGCGATACCTGCGACATAGTTGTTGTTATTGTCCGTATTTCCAGTGATTGAACCTTTATACGCAACTCTATTGATTTTACCTGTATTGAAGCCGACAATTCCGCCGACGCGGTTGCTTGGTGCCTTGCTCAAGATGCTTGAGGTGCAAGTTGTTTCGCTGATATATCCGCTGGTTTCGCCTGCGATTCCGCCGACATAGGTATTAGAGTCGTCATTCTTTTGGATAGTGAGTTCTACACTATTTGAAGATGATGAAATTGTGCCTTTGTTGATTGCGGCGATACCACCGACCTTTTCAACTTGGTTGTTGTTTGTATTAATGTTTTTAAATGTTTTATCAGTATTGATAACTTTGGCATTTTCAATAATACCGCCGTTGAGACCTACTACAGCCCCGATGTTGATGCCGCCTGTAATGTCGTAATTTTCAATCGTGACGTCGACAATTGTACCACCACTATTTTTACCTGCGATGACACCGACATATTGGATGCCGTCCGCGCTAACAATTTTAACATTTTTGAATGTGATGTTCATAATCTTTGCATTGCTGCCAAGCACGCCAAACAACCCTTTGACGCCTTCGCCGCCGACAACTGTAATGTTGCTAATTGTTTTTCCACGCCCGTCGAGGATTCCATTAAATGGCTTGTCGTCGCTACCAACTGGCTCCCAGTTCTTGTAAGCCCAATCAAGGTCGGCTCCGAGTGCGATTGTTTCGCCCTCTTTGCATTGTTGCAATTTTTGTAGAAGCGTGCGATTGTCGATAGGGTCTTCTGGATCGTCTGGCTCAGTTGGTTCTTCGGTTCCTGTAATGTTGATAATGCCGTCATCCGCTTTCCCGCCCATTTGGAGCGATGGATAGCCGCCGTTTGCTTCGGCATCCATTTTCCACGTGACTAGGAAATCATAGTTGTATGCTTTTTCAAAGAACTCGAGTCCTTTGTAGTTTCTGTGGCTGAAGATAGCCTCTTGCCCGCTTTCAGCGAACTTCAAGTAATTTGTTGAAACGCCTTTTGCGACAACCTTTTCGTCACTAACGCGCAAGTTAAACTCAGTTTCGCTTGCGTACCCTGTAGCAACGATTGCTTTGACACTAGGGTCGTTGCAAACAGTTGCATCAAAGTATTGACCCCAAATGATGTTTTCGGAAATCAATTTGCCTGTGCCACTTTCGGTATATGCACTAAAGTCGTTTGAGTATACAACACCTGCTTTGTTTTTAATGCTTTCAAATGTAACAACTGCATAGTTATCTTTAACTTTCGCATTAGACTTTTGCGTTGCGACCATTTGCGCTGCGATACCTGCGCCTACTGCGTCGGAATCTTGCGTTGTTGCGATTTTACCGACAAAGTAACTGTTGAGGACAAATCCACCTTCAATTCTTGCAGTCAAGCCACCGATTTTTGCGCTACCTTTTGCAAAGAGTTCGGCACTTGTAACTTCGCAACGGTCGATTCTACCAAACATATTGTAGTTGAGTGCTGCGTCTGTGCTTTCAGCGTATGCGTATGAAACGCCTGCGATACCGCCGATATATGCGGTTGAAAGTTCACGCAAAGAACTGAGTTTTGCGTTTGTGACGCTGACTTTTTCAATCAAACCTTTGTTTGTACCTGCTACTGCACCGACATTTGTGATGTTCCCGCCGATATTGACTGCGTCAAGTTTGAGGTCGTGAACATAACCTGTGTACGAGATTTCGCCAAACAAGCCCGCGTTGACAAGTTCTGCATTAGCAGTAATAGTCAAGTTTTTGATTGTGTGTCCGTTCCCGTTCAATTCGCCAGAGAATGCGCCAGTTGTGCAAAGCGGTTTCCACTCTTTCCCTTGTAAATCGATGTCGCTAATCAAAATATAGTGCCCGTCACTTGCAATGCTTTCAAGTGAGGCAAAATCTTTGATTATTGTAGGATTTTCGGCAGTGCCTTCCCCGATTTTGACAAAGCAGCGTTGAACTTTCCAGCCGCGTCTAGTGGTGTTGAGCCATATTTCGGTAGTACCACCTGCTTTTGCTGTGAAAACTCCGCTTTCTTCATCATAAGAAAGCAAGTCCTTGTTTTGAACTTCCCACGAAAGTTTAGTACTCTTTAGTGGGTTGTCGTGCTTAAATTCAAGTTTGAATTTCTCGCCGACGTTGACATTAACTTCTTGCGTTTGCAAAAAAATGTATTCTTCATCTTTCATAAAGTAATAGGTTGTGACGCCGATTGCGACGCACATTAGCAATGAAACTAAGAATACGATAAATTTTTGATAATTCATTCAATTCTCTCCTAACGTCTTTTACTTTGCATATATTATACTTTTTTATGACATTTTTGTCAATACCATTTGGCAAGTTTTTTAATAACTTACTTTCTTTTTTTTGTAGTTGGCGGATGCGTTCGCCCTTTCTTTCGTACAATTTGTTGCATTTTCCGTAAAAATGTATTATAATACCATATATTTTATTAGATTTTGAGATAATAGGAGCAATTTATGAAAAATTTTGAACCCATACGTGGCACGCAGGACTATATTCCCAAAGAAATGCAGCAACGTAACTACATATATGACATTATCAAGTCCGTTTATACAAAAAATGGCTTTTTGCAAATAAAGACGCCGATTTTGGAGGACTTAGATTTGATGCTTGGCAGCGAGGGCGGCGACAACGTCAAGTTGATGTTCAAGGTACTAAAACGCGGCGAAAAACTTGATTTGTCAAAGGATAACCTATCTATAAAGGATGTTAGCGACCTTGCGCTTAGGTACGACCTCACAGTTCCGCTTGCGCGCTTTTTTGCAAACAATCGCAACTTTTTGCCAATGCCATTCAAGGCACTACAAATTGATGAGGCGTTTCGCGCCGACCGCCCACAACGCGGGCGCAAGCGCCAGTTCACGCAGTGCGACATTGACATTTTGGGCGACCCGTCTATTAATGCTGAGATTGAGTTGCTTGTGTGCGGCGGCGAGGCGCTGACCTGCTTGGGGTTCAAAAACTTTGTTTTCAAGGTCAACAATAGAAAGGTTTTGAATCAATTAATTATCAATAATGGTTTCCATATAAATCAGTGCGAGGACATTTGCGTTGTGCTTGACAAGTACGACAAAATCGGCTATGAGGGCGTCAAAAATGAATTGTTGCTCGAAAATTACAATGCGGAGTCCGTCACTTCCCTCATTGAAACAATTGTCGACATCAAAGAAAATGGCTTTGACGCGCTTGATAAATACCTAGAAGAAAATGACGACATTAAAAATATGAAAAGGCTCATTGAGGCGGTTAACGCGTTCAGTGACGGGCTGTATACGGCGTGCTTTGACATTTCAATCATTCGCGGGCAAGGCTATTACACGGATTGCGTGTTTGAGGTTTATCTTGACGGCTTCGAGGGCGCGTGCGGGGGCGGCGGACGCTACAATAAGATGATTGGCAAAATCACTAAGCAGGACTGCCCTGCGGTTGGGTTCTCGCTAGGTTTTGAGAGGATATTTACTATTATTAATGAAAACGACTTTTGTTTGAACGCTGTTCCTAAGGCGGCGGTAATTTACGCAAAGGACGACGATTTTGTCGACGTCAAGCGTTATGCCGACTCACTCAAAAAAGACTATGATGTCGCAATTATGCCGCGCGCAAACAATCTTGGGCACCAACTGGAACTTTTGAAAGACAACTGTTTTGCTTACTTTACAATTTTTGGTACAAATGAGATAAATCAACTGGGCGTTCGTGAATAAAAAAACGCCAAATAAAAACGCCGAAAAGTATTGACAAATCGGCGTTTTTGAGTTATAATCAAACCATAAATCTTATAAAGGAGTAAAAAGATTATGACTGACACAAATGAAATCTATGAATACGATGCGAGATTTTTGTATGATATGGCAAACGCTATCGTTGAACAGATGGATGAAAACAAACACGTTGCTAAAGATGAAATCGGCGGCGACAAAGAAGACGATTTTTTTGAAATCGACACCAAAAAATTGAATGCGGAACAAAGAGAGTTTTGCTCTGTTATGGCAGACGCACAAAACATTAGCAATCTCGACGACGCAGAAATCAAAAAACTTTATAAAGAATTGAAAGTAAAGTTTTATGCAGACAAAAACGACAAAAAATATTTCAAGAAAGTGAAAAAGAATGTTAAGGCAATGATTAAAAGTGACAAAAAACGCACAAGTTTGCGCTACATTCAAAAGGCTGGTAAGTATGCCGCAATTGCTGGTATTATCTTGACTCCAATTAACATAATTCGCGAAGGTTATATCGGTTTAACACCAACTAACGTATCTGAAATTATTCCTGTAATTGAATATAATTTGACTAAACTTCACAATTATGCACCTAACACAGAGTCCGCTATGATTGCCGCTGCGCTTGGTATTGCAGTTTATGCTGGTGCAAAGACAGCAATCAAATTCAAAGATTTGAAGACTTTGCGCAGATTGACTTGCAAAGTTATTGCTGAAGAACTTGATGTGAGCGATGTCATTCGCTTGAAAAAAGCCGTCAAAGAAATGGGTATTAATGATGCAAAAGAGTACTACCCTCTCGCTGAATTGTGCAAACCTAAAGTTCTACAACACGTTGAATATAAAGCAAAAGATGATGACGAAATGTCACGATAATTGAATATATAAAAAAAAGCACACAGTCGATTTTCGACTGTGTGCTTCTTTTTTTTGTGGCGATTGCCACAACAGCATATTTACATTGACTAACTACATTACGAGTTAATTGTCAAATTTGTCTTCTTGTAGCCGACAAATGTAGATTCGCTAAAGCCTGTATGTGAGCAATTAGTGATAGAGCCATAGGTGTCATCGCCGTCGGCTTTTCCTTTTATGAAGCCAGCGATTGCGCCACCATAGGTATAAGCCCCATATGAGCCCTCATACTTGATTTGTGCCGTACCTGTGGACACTTCACAATTTTTTATGTTTGCATTACCTAAGTAAGCGACAATTCCACCAAAGTACACACCCCCAGTTGCGCTCTTAAACTCTAACTTCAAATTGCTGATTGTATAATCAGAGTGGGAATTTTTCCCTTCACCGTTATAATTGTCTCCATCAAAGCTTGAAATGAAGCCTGATGATGTCCAACCTTCATTGCCGATTGCGAAGTACTTATCATTGAAATTGTTGATACTTATAGTAATATTATTAAAGTCAATATTTTTGTTTCTAATCCCTGGCAATGCGACCCAGTCACCATATGATTGTGAATCGTTATAAACACTAGGTTTATTTGATGCGCGCATATTACTTAGTGCCGCCTTATACAACTTGAATGTTACGCCACTACTTGTGTACTGATCATTTGCCTTTATTGATGAAAGTAATTTTTCGTCACATCTAGTTTCTTTCAATTCCGATCCCGGTTTCGATGGAAGCGGAATGTAGGTATCTTGAGCAACTAATTCTCCAAGGAAGTAGTTGATGAATATCTCAAATTGATATTGTGACTCAATGTACAATGTCGGTGTTTGAGATGTATAACTATCTACATTGAAGTATTGATTTACAAAGTAGCCGCCCTTGCCTGCAACTAGATCTCTACTACTTCTCAAATTGCGAAGTTTTGGATAGTTATACTCGCCAGATTTTAGCAATGGATAACTATACATGTTTGTTGATGTGTCAAGTTGCGTTGGTGACATTCCCCAAACAGTGTCAAAGTTGAAGTTTTTATAAACTTCCGATTTAAGTGCGTTGTTTTGGTAAAGGTCAGTGTTTGAACCATCCACAACATAGCAGTTTTGAACTGATGAAGATGAAGATGATTCGCCCAATGCCTTGACATTTGATGACAAAAGTACATTGTTCGCCGTGTCAGCAATCTTTCCTGCTAATTGTCCAAGTTTTTCGTTTTTGTCACTTCCTGAAAGTGCTCCTCTGTTAATGACATCACTGATTGAGTAATTGCCACTGATGGCTTTCGCATCCGAAAGTCCAACAATTCCGCCGCCATAACCATTGGTATTGACTCCACCATTGTTTGAACATTCCGTAATAGTGCCAACGCCTGAACTGTAACCAGCAATTCCGCCAACGTTGGTATCACCAGTTACATAACTGCTGACATTAATGGTTGTTGAATTCAACTCAATAGTTGTATTTAATGTTTCGCAAGCATAAACTCTACCATTTGAGTTTGAGCCAACTACTATACCAACATTTTTTGAACCTTTAACCCTTGCTGCAATCGAACATCCGTTCACGTAACCAAGGTTCAAACCACAAATTGCACCAACGTTTTCTTTTCCTTGTACAGCATAGTCTTCATTTGAAGTACTAGAAGAATAGACTTGTACATCTTGGATTGTTCCAAGGTTTTTACCAACGACCAAACCAACATTGTTGTTGCCCGATGATTTGCAATCAACCAAAATCAAGTTTTTGATTTGTCCGCCGCTTGCAAGAACTTGGAACAAACCAATGTTATCATTTGCGCCGCCCTTTAGCACATTCCCTTTGATTGTCTTGCCGTTACCGTCAAAAGCACCTTGGAAAGGATATGCCGCGCTGCTAATTGTGAGGCTTCCGCCGTTCAAGTCAATGTCACGCATCAATTTGAATGTCTTACCAACAAATGTGTTACCAAATTCAAGCTGACGATTCAAAGTGTCAAAGTCATTAACACTATAAATTTTAAATGGATTGTCTAAACTGCCGTCACCCATAAAGCCTGTTGTTGGCATATTATCGACTGATGGTGAAACTGTATTAGTATTTCCTCCTGAATCGTAGTTCACGTTTGTTGGTGTTGTTTGTCCAGTAAATGAAAGATAGAACACAACCTCTCTAAGCATCAATCTAACAAATTCGTTTACTACCGCTGCTCTACTATCTGATTCCACGCCGTAATATTCACGCCACAACTTTTCGTGCCTATGAACACAATCAATAAATTTCCCCACCCCCAATATCGATCTACAAGAGCAATAAACATAGACATTCTTAGATACTTCTTTAGAACAACAATCAATGTCTTTACAATCACACTCACCAAATTCGCAATCACATTCAAACACTTTGTCGTCAAAATATGCAAATCCTTTTGATACTTTAATTGGATCGACATTAACAAGCCAATCCGTATCAGCAAATTTACCATCAACTGACTCGAATTTCAATTTAACATTCTTAGCTTCATATTCCATTGACTGTGCTGTCCCATCGATAGATACGTCAGCAATTTCAACATCCGCAAGGGTGAATTTTGTCATTATAAATCTATAGTAGTTATCAAGGTTACCGCTATCATCTTTGACAGTATAACTACCATTATTTAGTTTCATTACGTAGCAGTCGTTGCTGATTGTTCCGCTGTTCTTTGCGTACAAGCAGTAGGTTGCGTAGGATGATTTGATTTCGCCAAGGTTTTCATAAACAAGTCCGCCTGCAATTTCGCTGTCGACAGCCGCTATTTCCTTATCACTATATAGTCCTTGTGTCTTATAGTTGGTTCGCTGGATAATTTTAGCGAGACTGTAGCAATCGGCGATTGTTGCGTTTTTGCTATTTAGTCCAACAAGTCCGCCAATGTGGATTGTTCCATCAACCGTAAACCAATCATATAATGATTGAATGATTGTTGTGTTTGCATCGGTGTACGCCTCATCAAGCGAACCTTCATTGACGCCGATAAGTCCACCAATATAGATATTGTTCATTTGAGCGCTTGAAAGGCTTGTGTCTACTGCAAATTTGATTGTTCCAGCATCTGCAGCGGTGTTGTTACTATCTTTGTTATTACTACCTTTGTTATAAGTTGACTTCTTGACACTACCCAAGTTGTAGCCGACAATTCCGCCGACAAAGTAGTTTGCGCTAACATTTGAGATTGTTACGCCACTTGTTGTGCTCATAGAACTTTCGTTTGCACTAAGTGTCATAATCATAGATGAGTTTGCATACTGAACTTCAGCGTCACTAGCGTTGAACCCGACAATACCACCAAAGTTTGTGGTTTGTCCGTACAACTGCCCAACGGCAGCAACTGACCAAACTTTACCATAGTTTGCACCGACAATACCACCAACACAGTATTCTCCAGAAATCACGGAACCACCGTCTGAAATTTCGACGACACTGTCTTTGACTGTTGCAGATTTTCCCTCGACATTGACATTGATGCCCGCGATACCGCCTACAAATGTTTTACCGATAACGCTTGCATAATTTCGCAAACCTAGCAGTGAGTTATCGACGCTTTCAAGGTAAACATTTTTTGCATACAAGCTGCCCGCCCTATTATAGCCGACAATTCCGCCAACAAAGGACGTTGCACTGATTGTTGCGTTGTTTTTGTTTAGTCTTGAATTTGTATCTCCGTTTGAGATATCGGCGCGTATGTCAGAACCATTCAAGTACCCAACAATACCACCGTAGAAGTATCCTTTTTCAAGTTCGCTCTTAGAATATGTTGTACCAGTAAGTGCGATTTTCGCAAATCCCTCGTACAATGTTTTTGCTAGTTCACTTTGCTCAGTTTCAGTGTCGACCTTAATCAAATTATTGACTGCGACGCTATTTTTTGTGCCGCTGCTAACTCCATTTTCAGCACTCAATGTTTGCGCTGAGGAATAACCAGTGATTCCGCCGACTGCATAACCGATTGCTTCAACATTACCGAAATTTGTTGGCAAGTTCAATGTAACAGCGTCGTTGTAGCCGACTATTCCACCGACAAAGTTGCGCCCTTGAACTGTTCCCTCATTTTTGTGGTACACTTTGGTTGCAACGCCGTCGTTGACAACTTGTTCATAGAAGTAGATGTTTGGATTGTTGCTACCTGTTGAGTAACCAATCAATCCTCCGACAAAGTCGCGACCGCTGATATTGTAGTTGTTGTCAATATTGCTTGCAGTTTTGCTTGGAAGCGTGAGCGCTCCAGCAATACCACCGACAAAGTCAAGTCCTTTGATTGTTGACTTCTCGACATCTTCACTTGTTTCCGCGACTGTGCTGATATTATTTAATATTCCATATGCTTTACCAAACGCTGCACCGACATTGTTTGCTTTTGGAACGTTGATATTGATAATTCCTTTGACGTCAATGTCATTTACGGTACCATTTGTAAAGTTACCTATGACAACCCCGATATTTTCATAGCGCGTTGTTTCGCTTGTTGCCTCAGTGTTCACAATCTTTGCATTTGTGAACTCAAGGTTAGAAAGTTTGCCTTCCGACGAATTATATGTGCCGATAAACCCGAGATTGTTCGTGCCCTCAACGTACATATTTTGAATTTTCGCCTTTTCATCTGCGTTTTCACTTGTTGACAAGATTGAATCTTCAAATGTTTGGAGGCTGTGCCAAATTTTTCCGCCGAGGTCAAACGTTGAGTTGTGGTCAAGTTCCGTAACTTTCAATTCAAATACGTCGCCATCATTGATAAGTCGTGCGTATTTTGAAAGTTGGTATATGTCTTTGATGTTGTTACGCCACTCTTTTTCTTGTGAAGAAACTTCATTCCCGTCCTCATCTTCGATAATAACAGTTTTTGTTGCTTCATTTTTCTCCAAGAATACGCCACGGACATCCAAGTCGTCCCAATACTTGACGAATGGACGCAGTCTGTCCTCAGATTCGTCGTTTGTGACGCTCATATTCATCCACAATTCGCCGTTAAATTTATTTTTGAGATTCTTATCGTCAATGTTCAAGTCACCGATATTATGCCCGCTGTTGCGCTCTTTTGCAAGCCCCAAATTGTTGCTTGTGACGCTGAGGTCGACAACAGAAATATTTGAACCTGATAGCATTGTTTTAAATATAGTGTTTGAGGTGCCTTTATAACCATTTGTTCCGCTGAATGCAGTGTTGATGATTGAGCCACCAAAGTCGAGTGCAAACACGCCTTTGACACCGTAGATGGTGTTGTACGCGCCATCAAGTGTTGCACTATATGTGTCGACTGTCACAGTATTTTCTGGCACTGTTTCGCCGTCCTTGCCTTCCATAAATACGGATGAACTATCTATATAAATATCATTTTCTAGTTTGATATTATAATTGCCTTTCATCAAGTGCATTAATGTTTCGGTGTTGACTGGGATATAGTACGTGACTTCTACCGTGAATTCTTTGTCATTGACAATTTTTTTGACAGATTCTTTGACACTCGTTTTTGGAACATTTTCACTCAAGATTGGGTTGTATTCATAGCCATAGTTTATGGCGAGCGCCTCAGCCTTGACGTTGGTGAGGTCTTGTATCGATTCACCAGTGATGATGTTTGTCGCGCGCCCTTCGACACTTGTGACGGCGACGCCGACATTGTCTTCAAGGTGAACTGAATTTGTATACTCTTGTTTTACAACTTCAACTTTACCATAGAAGTTTTTGATTGTCGAATATTCTGCATAACCTGCAATTTGCCCGACATTTGTATGCTGACTATTACCATCGCTGTAGTTGACTTGTGAAATCGAGAATACGTTGAGCATACTTGCGTTGTTAGAAATTTTACCAGCAAGCCCGCCGATGTTGAGTGTCTTTAGACTTTCAGTTGATGTGCCGCCAGCATTTTTAAACACTTTGTAGTCAAATGACGCAATACGCGCGTAGTTTGCGCTGTTGATGATTCTTCCGCCATTGACATCACCTGCGAGCCCGCCAATGTTGAGCGCTTGCTCGCGGGAAACAAGAGTTTTGACTCCATCAACATTTTTGTAGTACTGAGCCCCTTTTGCAAAGATTTCGCCCGAAACCGTACTTGCAAAGATGACAGAACCGCTTTCCATTTCGCCGACAAGCCCTGCGACGTTCATTGTCGAGTTGTTGACTGTAGAACTTGATTGAAAATCAATATACACATCCGTAAGGCTCAAACCCGAAATGCACGAGCCGTTTTTTAGGAGTTTGAACAACCCGACGTTTTCAGTGTCGACTGGGTCGCTGATAACATTAAATTCGTCATCGAACACTTTTGGAGATTCTTTGACCGTAAAGCCGCTGAGTGAGTGTCCGTTACCGTTCAAGAACCCGTAGAATTCAGTTATCATTGGACTGTTGTTAGAAATAACATTTCCTTTCGCGTCATAGACGTGTGTTGGTACATTTTCGACGTCACCTGTGACGAGGTAGTAGTTATATTCTTCACTGCCATTTGCGTAATCCGTAATGCTCAACAAATCTTGCGATTGTGTGAGCAAAATTGGGTTGATTTTTGAACCAAGTTTTGTGCCGTAGACGGCAAAATCTTGCGTGCGGTCGTTGATACCTAGAGTGTATGCATCAACTCCCAAAACAGGATAGTGCAATGTTGGGTCATCTTTAAAGCTATTGACACCTCTAAACTTGTCCAAAATGCCCGCGCTTGACGTTCCAAAGTTACTGTCATAATCTACAACCAAAGCATAGTAATGCTCATAGACGCAATCTCTTGCAATCATTTTTGCGTTTGGTTTGTCTGTGATGTCGACTAGGGTTGAATCATCGTAGCCGACAATTTGCCCAAACCCTTTGATTGTTGTAACGTTTGATTTGTCTGTCAATGTTGTCAAACTATAGCAACTATTAACAACTGTTTGTTCACTATTCTCTTGCGGAACAACAATTTGCCCTGCAAAACCACCGATAGTGAGGGTGTTTTTGACTGTTACGCCCGTATCTTTTCCGTTGACCGTGATGCTGCCCGATGCGTAGCAGTTTGAAATCTTAACATTTTGGTCGACGCGCCCCAAGAAACCGCCGAGTATTGTATCAATATTGCTATCTGAATACAAGTTGAGTACTGGTATTTCAATTTTTGTGTTGCTGAATGATTGTTTGAGTTCAATAGATTGAGTCAAATTGCCGTCTTGCGTTGTCAAAACTTGCGTACTGTTTGAACCAATAATTCCGCCAACATAGAGCGACATATTGTAGTATTCGCCGTTATAGTTCGTCTTATTGTCAAGCATTGTGTACTTAATAGAGCCGTCGACTTCGTCGTATGACTGAGAGCATAATCCAATTTTTTGGTTGCTTACAGTTCTCACAACTTCGCCCGCGTTAATTTCCCCGATAACACCGCCGACTTTGGCAGTTTTACCGCCCGCGACACCAGTTTCGCGCTTCAAAATGCCGATATCGAGGCTTGAAAGTGAGTCCGAAATACTTGAAGTGAAGATGCTTTTTGCGTTTTCAATTTCGCTTTCGTCGTCATCGACAAGCAAGTTTTCCATAACACCGACAATGCCACCTGTAAACTCACTACTGCTGACAATCATTGAATCTTTTGTCGCTTTTGTTGTCACAACGTTTTTGATTGTTGCACCGCGCGCATTTGCAACAAGTGCGCCGACATATGCTGAGTTGGTCCCAAAGTCTTTACCGACAATTTCGTCGACAGTGATGACAAGGTTTTCAAACGTTGCTCCACTCTTTGTCTTGTAGTTGTAGCCTGTCACGCCGAACAAGCCGACATTTTGGATGTTGCTTGCGACGATTTTCAAATTTTCAATCTTATAGTAGGTATTCTTTGTTTGATAGGTACCGTCGCTAACTTTGACTTCCGAGCGGAGAGTTCCGCTAAACGGCTCCTTTTCCGTGCCGAGTGGCAACCACGAGTCGATGCCTGAAAGGTCAATGTCGTCGATAATCAAGTAGTTTGCCGACAAATTCCAAATGATTTGCAGCAAATCACTTGCGCTTTCAATTGTGATTGTTTCAGGAACGGCTTTGATGTCGATTTCGGGGTACTTACTATCGTTTGTCAAATCCCAAACGAATCTATAGTAACTGCCGAAATATTGTTGTTTGTTTTCATATGTGAGGCTTGCAAACGTGATTGGTTCTGCGATGTGCATCCAGTCAACGCTTTCGTCCTCATTACCACGCGCTCTAAGTATGTTTGTGTCGTTTCCACCAGCAACATAGAAGTTGATGAGGTTGACACGGCTTTCCTTGTCTTTAGGGTGCGTAGTGTTGATGTATGCGCGGGTCAAGTTGGTGTCGTAGTTTCCAATCAAGCCACCCCAGTTAACTTCTGAAAGCGTTGCTTGGTCGGCTGTTGTCCAGTTGTTCCCCGCCATAACATAACTCAAAACCATTGAGTTTTGGTCTTTTTGAACAACTGTTCCCTCCGAAATGACAGGCTCAAAGTTCAATGTGCATTCTATGTTTAGAGATTTATCAAAGTATAGTGGCAAAAGTTCTTCATTATAGAACGTTGAACTACCTGTTTCATACGTTGAGATGATACCGCCAATCAAGCCGCCGACTGATGTTCTGCCAACGACGCTACCTGTTGCGACGACTGCTTTGATGTCACCTGAAATTGTTGCACCGACTGCGCCGCCACTTAGATTGCTATATGGATTGCGAACATAAGCGTGACTGATTGAATCGAGGATTGTACCACCAAAGTTGAACCCGACGAGTCCGCCACTTGCCTTTGTGGTTGTGTTTTTCTTGAAAAATTCAAGATTTATGTCGTCACTTGTTGCGCCAAATGACAATTTATCGATGTCATTTTGCTTTGTATGCGCAATTTTTGCTTGTGACAATTTCCCGCGAAGTTCGCCGACTATGCCGCCTGCGTATTCGTCGCCTGAAATGTAACTTGAGCCGCCAATTTCAAAGTCGATGTTTGAAGCGAATGTATAAAGCCCTATCATTCCAAACACGCCGCCTGCTGTTGCCCCGATAACTTTGACGTTTCCTGAAACGTCGATGTCATACACATTCGGTGCAAGATAACTTTCCATTATTGTGTCGTCACTTTTCGTGTCGACGACACCTGCGATAGCACCTGCATAACTGACGTATTCAAGCGTATTCTTAATTGTTTTGTTCTCTAAGTCGTCGGCTCCATAGAACATTGCGTCGTTTGTATACAGAGCATTCCTTGTATTGATGCTTGTTTCGTCGTCAATTTTATACTCTTCATTCCCCGAGTTTCTATATCCACTATTGACGGAAATATTTGATGAAACGTGGAAAAGTTTTGAGTTTCCGTCCACAAGTCCGACAACGCCACCGACAATGTTTGCCCCTTTGACGGCAACTTGGTTACCTGAAACGCTAACATCAATCAAATTTGCATTTGTCATTGAACCTGCGACGCTGCCGACAATGTTGCTTGTCGCTGATTTGACTTCAATAAAGGCAAAATCAATGTTTTTGACTGCTGCAACGTTGTTTGTGGGAGAATCGGAATCTCCGATAATACTCTTGAAGAGTCCAAAGCGTTCCGCCTTTTCATCTACATTAGATACGACGGAAATGTTTGTCATTGAAAGCCCGTTTCCTTCAAAAATTGCTGAAAGCGAAACTTTTGGCGTTCTCAAATTCTCTTCATATGTAGAGAAGTCTGTGTTTTTGATGAGTCTTGCATTCATTTTTGAAGTTGCGACAAGTTGCCCATTTTGTTCGACTTCATAGGTATTCACAAAGTCTTGCGCTGAAGAAATCAATGCTTGGTTGTGAATTGTGCCAAGCGCGTAACCATACTTCTCATTTGACGTAAAGTTTGCGTTGCTTTGTGTGACGTAGACATAATTATAAATACTTTCGCCTGTGACGTCGTTAGTATCAATTGAGTCAATTCGGCGAACACTTCTTGCGATTACGTTCGGCGCCACCAATTCAGGAACGCCGACTTTGAAAGCAAGTTTATCAAAGCCTGCGATTGTTCCAACAGCGCCAAAGGTTGTTTCACCATTGAAGTATGCTGAAACGTTGTTTGTTGGTTGAACCCAAACGCCCGAGAACTCAGCGTCGCTGCGGCTAAATGCAAAGCCTGCGAGTGAAGTTGTTGTCTTTAGATCCTCCGCCGTCATCACTTGCGCTGGATTTTTGTTCCCGTCGCGGTCATAGTCGACAAAGCGGTCGGCGTTGCCGTTGGCGTCGTTCCAACGATAATAGTACGCATTTGTGAGCGTTCCGTTATTTATGAATCTATCACTAGAGTCCGTACCGACAAATGGCATATGTGCGATACTATTTTGGATGATATCAGACAAACTCAAGCAGTTGTAAATCTCACCATTTGTTGCGTTTTCATAGACAAAACCTGCACTGCGAGATTGTGACGAAATCTTGATGTTTGCGTAGGAGTCGTTGATGCTACCACCGTTTTGGTAAACAAATCCACCAACTTGCCCTACTGCATTGATAAGCCCGTCCTGCGCGCGCAAACTATCGTCTACATACTTACCGCGGACATAACTTGTATTAATTGTTCCGCCGTTGACTGCAACAAATCCGCCAGTGTTGCCGCTCGTGCTTTCAATTATTGGCTCGAGTACGTACGAACTTGCGATGACGCCCGTATTTTGGGCGGTCAAACCTGCGACGTTGCCGCTTGAAGTCAAGTTGAGGTACTCAACGCGCGAGTTTGTGATTGTTCCTGTGTTTGTCCCGACAAGTCCTGCAATGTTTGCGGAAATTGTCGAAGTTTCGGAACTACTTTGCGTCAAAACAATTTGCCCCAAAAGTTCGCTTGTTTGGTCGACTTTTTGGTTGACGCAAGCATTTGTGATTGTACCAGCGTTTGTACCCGCGATAACGCCAAAGTTGATTGTAGAATAGTTTTGCAAATCATATGTCATTTTGTGCGACAATCTAACTGTTACGTTTTTCAAAACCGTGTCAGTGTCGACACTTCCAAACAATCCAAGGTTGATTTCCGTGCTATTTTTATCGTCAATTTCAGTTGAGAACGATTCAATTTCAAGTGTATAACCGTTTCCGTCGAGCGAACTAATTTTTGTGTTTAGTGGCACGTAGTTGTAGCCGAGATTGATGTCGGCAAGCAATATGTAGTCGATGCCCTCTTCCATAGCCAAAAACTCTTCTTTGTTGGTAATTGGCAATGGGTGATCCACAGAACTTGAGAGGCTGAAGTCGAGTCTAAATTGCGTGCTTGGATTCCCATCAAGCGAAATGAGGTCACTTGTTGGTAGTGTGAACGCACCTTGCGCGTCGTAGTAGTAACTAAAGTCCATCATCAATGTGTCGACATTGGCAATGTTGCGCCCGATTAGGTGATACCCTTTCCCGTCGCCCGCGTTTGTGAGCGTGAAGTTTTGCGAAACGCTGTCGTTGTCAATTGTTGCAAATTGTCCGACGCCCATTCCTGACAAAACTTTGTACTTCCACGGATTGTAGTAACGTCCGTTGTATAGCGTTTGCCTACCGTTAAGTTGGTCCTCAATGCGAAGCACGTTTGCTTGATTTTCAAGGCTACTGATTGTTTTCAATTTGATTTCGATTTGCCAGCCTTCGGTTGAAAGTGGACGTGACAAAGTGCCGTTCGAGACAAGAATTTCATCTGTTTGCCCGTCGATAATGTCAAATCCTGTTACCAAGAAGTCTACAACGTGCAATTTATTAACTATTCTTGTCTTTGTTTTCACGCCATTGACTGAGCGTTCAACAACGAGTTCGACATTAAATGTCTTTCCTTTTTCAAAAGCGGCGTTAGCTAGAATAACATATTTAATTGTTTGCCTTTCGCCCGAAAAAATTGTGTTTCCAGTTTTCACGAGTGAAACGCCTGTAACGATTGCACCGCTAGCATCTGTGATTTTGCTCGAAATACCTGATGTTTCATTGACTGTACTGTCGGTAACAACGGTAAATTCATTATTTACTTGGTGTGCGACAAAGTATTCGTGCGCGACGCTCTTGTATGTTCTACCATTTGTCAAATCAAATGTCAAATATGGCGTTTGCAAAGCCGTCAATTCAATCATTTTTGTGATATAAGGTGCGCTCTCGCCCTCTTTGTATGCTGAAATCGTGATTGTGAACACTTGCCCTGTTGTGATAGCCGAGCCTGTCAAGGTGCGCAAGAATATTCTGCCGTCAAAGGCATATTCAAAATTGCCATCCTCTTGCAAGCGTTTTGTTGATTGACGCTTAACGCTGATACCATTTGCAATGATTTGAGTATTTTCAACCTTAGTATCATAGTTGTTTGCGTCGATATTGTAGTAAACTTGCTCAAATGTAATTGCATCATTTTGAACAATGCTACTTGTGATTTCAAGTCTATCAAATGTACTATAGTCAGGATATAGATTTACAACAAGCAATCCATATTGTCCCGGAATGATTTTGGTCGAAACTTCTTCGCCTGCGCCAGTCAAGTTTACATCAAAATCGGCGCCGTCGTTGTAGTGGTTTGCCAAAATGTTTGAAAGCACTTGCGGAACAAGCGTCAATGTAAATGATTTTGTCGCCTTTGTTCCGTTAGCGTATGTCACCCCAAACTCAACTGTAAAGGTTTCTCTTTGCAAAATTGCAAGGCTTCCGTCAACATATGTGCTTGGCGCGATTTCAAATGTGAATGTTTTTGTATTTTGCATTTCGTCAAATTGCGCTTGCAAAATTTCCATTGCAAACTTTGTGTTTTGCGAAATTCCTTTGTGCATAGTACTTTGCGAAATGTCGTATACTTCGCATTCCTTGACGTTGCCATCGGCGTCGTACTTGCTGCCATTGTAGATTTTGACAAAGTCGATGACGTCATTTTCTTGGTCGGTTGTCAAAGTGACATCGTAATTTAGCGTTGTGTCGGGCATTATTTCTTCACTTGTGCTTTGCAAATTAAAGTTGCTCAAACCCTCGTAAATTACCAAGTCAAAGTCATAGTATATGTCAGACAAAACGACTTTTGTTTCGACGATTTCCGTGCCGTTTGAGAATTGCGCGGCAATATATGGATATATTCTAGCGCTTGTTGTAACGGCAGAAAGCGCGGTCATAATTTGACTTGCATCGTATCTCACAAAGAATGACTTGTCGTCGTTTACTTCAAATCTATCAAATGTGACAATGTTTGCCTCATTGAATGAGAACAAGTATCCGCCGCTTGCAAGTGCTGCAAATTGGCTTTTAACTTCATTAATTGTTTCGACATTATAGTTTGAAATTTTAAAGTCAAATGTTCCGTCAAGCGCAACTTTCAATTCCTTGTAGGTTTGATCGTTTTCAACGCGCTTTTTTATGTTGTCAACATCAATACTTGTGATACCGTATACGACAAAAACTTCGACGTCGCAGAACACACTTTCATCGAGGTCACTAGCAAAG
>JBNMHN010000005.1:0-23809 GCA_050872805.1 Clostridia bacterium | reverse complement strand
TGCGAATTTTATGCGCTTGAGGGCTTGAGTCAGTTGATGAATACCGTCAAACTTGTCAAAAAACATTTGAACCCTGAACTTGAAATTGAAGGCGTTGTTATGACAATGAAAGATAACCGCTCGAATCTCGTGCAACAAGTTTCGGAACAAATTAGACAATACTTTGGCAAAAAAGTATTTGAAACAACTATTCCGCGCAACATTAGACTTGCGGAAGCACCTAGTCACGGCGTGCCAGTATATTTGTATGATAGTAAATGTTCTGGAGCGCTTGCATATCGCGCAATGGCTGAAGAATTTCTAAAGAAAAATAAAAGGAGAGCGTAATGATTAAAAAGGGATTAGGAAAAGGGCTTGACGCGTTGTTTTCAGTTTATGAAGATGATGACAACAAGAAGCAAGAAGAACAAATAAAAAAATATGAAGTTAAAAACAATATAAAACAAGTTGATACAGGTGTTTTGGAGATAGAACTCAATAAAATACAAGCGAATCCAAATCAGCCACGTAAAAACTTTGACCAAACTGCGCTTGAAGAACTGCGCGATTCTATCAAAATGCACGGTGTTATTCAACCTATTGTGCTTGCAAAGCACATTGACGGTGGCTACATAATTATTGCTGGTGAGCGTCGTTTTAGAGCGAGCCAAATGGCTGGACTAAAAACAATTCCTGCTATAGTTAAAGACTACACTGAAAGACAAATCAAAGAAATTGCTTTGATTGAAAACTTGCAAAGAGAGGATTTGAACCCTATTGAAACGGCACGTGCGCTTAAAGATGTTATGCTTGAGTATAATATGACACAAGATGAAGTTGCTGATAGAATAGGGAAAAGCCGTTCCGCAATCGCGAATACTCTTAGATTGCTTTCATTGACAAGTGAAGTAATGAAATTGGTTGAAAGCGGCAAGCTTTCCGCTGGACACGCGCGTACCTTGGTCGCAATTAGTGACCCCACAGCTCAATATGCCCTTGCCCTGCGTGCAAGTGAAGGCAAAATGTCAGTACGTGACCTAGAAAAAGCCGTCAAAGACGTATTGAATCCGCCTGTAAAGAAGCGCAAACTCGAACGTGAACAATCTTTGGAACTCAAAGAAATGGTCAGTGATATGCAAAAAGTGTTCTCTACAAAGGTTTCAGTGCTTGGCAGTGATCACAAAGGACGTATTTACATTGATTACTTTAGTAAAGACGACTTGAACAGAATATGTGATTTGATTGACTATTTGAAAAATAGAATGAATTAAATCTCAAAAATCACTTTATATTATAGAAAACGCTATAAATGTTGCCATTTATAGCGTTTTTCTTTACAATGTTTCACGTGAGACAATTGTTGTGCTATCTATTATAATAAATATTTTATTTAAGTATGATGTTTCACGTGAAACATCATACTTTTGCTATAATTAATTATGGTCAAAATAAATGAATAGTGTTCTAATAAAACGTTTCACGTGAAACATTTGTTGGTGTGCTGACTAAGATTAGATATAATTATATTAGAATGTTTCACGTGAAACAAACGCTACGTTGTTCAAAATGTAATGATATTGTAACATAACATAATACAATACATACAGTTTAATATATTTTAAACAACATATCACAATGGAATGGGAAATGTTTCACGTGAAACATTGTGATGTAGGTATATTTAAGTATAAAATGAAATATAGTATAAATCAATTAGTTCAAAGAAAAGTGTTTCACGTGAAACACTGGCGTGGTTTGCGTTATAATGCTATAAGCAACTTACCTGCTATAGTATAATATATTTTCACTTTAATATATTATGCTTTTCATAATATAATAAATTGTTGTGTATAATATAGAATATAAATGAACTATGTATGTAATTTTAAGCGTCTTTGGGAACAAAAATCTTTATAACAATATTGCAAATTGTGTATAAATATGCGTATTTAAATAAAAACGAATAATATTGTATGGCAAAGTGGGTATATAAGCATTGGTTTATACTTATTAGCCACAAATATACTTTTATTGCTTCAGTGTGCAAATAGCGTATAAAAAAACAATTTCGCTTAATACAAAACATTGTGTATAACTGCTTTTTTTTGTCATTGCGCATAATTCTGCTACTGTAGACTCCCCTGCCCTGCTTAAATGAGGAACAAATTGGTATAAAATTAAGATAATTTTTACTTTTGTGTGTATATTTGTCTATATACAATAAAAAAAAGGATTGAAGCGCATTGTTATTTACAAATACTCAGTTGCAAAAATGTTCATTTCATTAAAGAATATTTGTAAAAACACATAAAATTCACATTATATGTACAATATATGTGTTATTTAATTACATATAAATTATGTTGTTAAAGTAGGATTGTTATTATAATATTTATTATAATATATGGAATATAAAATGTATTGCAATCATTATTTTCTTGCTTGTATAGCAGTTGTGCACATAAATTAGTTATAACAATCCAATTATATTTGTTTTGTGCACATTTATTATTTAAAAATGTGGATAAGTTTTAGTTTTACTAAATGCATTTTGACGCATTTTTTTTGAAATAGACGACCCAATTCTTGTTTTTGCAACAAAAAATCGCTCAAAATTCATTTTACAAAAATTTTTACATCTAAATTAGTCCCAAATCATTTGATTTTATGTCATTTATTTAAAAATGTAAATATTTCTATGCGAAATTATGTAAATTTTATGTTATTTGGTTAAAATTTATTGAATTATAAGTAATTTTCTGAATATTATATAATTAAAAATTATATGTTTTTGCATTATACAGAGATTTTTAGTAAAAAAAACACAAAAATATTGCGTTTTGTTGCCCTTTTTTGTTGTAAATTTTTATTAATTTTTAGCTAAATTCTAGAAAATTGTGCACAAATTGTGGATTTCTCTTTTTTATTAAATTTTATAAATTATTGCATTATCAACTTTTGTGTATAAAATGTGGATAATATAGTTAAGTGCTTAACAATAAAAATAGTTAAGTGTTTAATTATATTTTGAGATAAATAAAGCGACTTGTTTGCACATTATAGCGTATTTCATTCTTAAAAACAAGCGTTTTTAAGTGTGATTTGCTTATTTGTTTTATTATAATTTTCTAATGGAATGCAATATGTCTAATCACTTGACAAAAATGCCAAAATAGATTATAATATACCAACAATTGTAAGTAATACATTTTACTTGCACGAGTGCCGACGGCACTTTTTGTTTTCCTTGGAGGTTATTATGGAAAGTTATTTGACTAGAGAGGGTTTTGAGGCATTGCAAAACAGGCTCAATTACTTGAAAACGGATAAGAGAAACGAGGTTGCTAAAAAATTGCAAGCAGCACGTGAAATGGGGGACTTAAGCGAGAACGCTGAATATGATTCCGCAAAAGACGAACAAACAGTTATCGAAACTGAAATCGCCGAAATTGAACATAAGTTGCGCACATCAAAAATCATTGAAGAAAACGAAATTGATACTTCAAAAGTTTCTATCGGTTGCTTGGTAAAAATTTTGGATATGGAGTTTAATGAAGAATTGGAATACAAGATTGTAGGTTCTTCAGAAAGTGACCCTAAGAACCGTCTTATCAGCAATGAATCACCTGTTGGGGCTGCATTGCTTGGTAGAAGTGAAGGGGATGTCGTGGATGTTCGCACCCCATCTGGTGTTTTGAAGTTTAAGATTGTTTCAATTACTAGATAGTTCTTTGATAGTTTATGCTTTAATACTAAAGTGTGTAAAACCTAGAGTTTTTGCGTGCTTTAGTATTTTTTTAGTGTGTTATATATATGCTTTGTGCTAACCAATAATAGTTTTATATATGTTAAAATTAATTTGTAGATGTAAGAAATTATTTGAAAAACACTATTAAGAAATTATTTGAAAAAATAATAAAATGAATAATCATATTTATTAATCATATTTATAAAAACTATAATTGCAAACATAAAGCACATATTACGCGTATGAAAATACGTGTACAAACAAAAGCGCGTAGTACACATACGAAAGCGCGTGTTCAAACAAAAAAAACGTATATAATCCACATAAAAACCCAAATTGTGTGATTTAAAAATGTCTATAATACGCAAAAAATGTGGGTATACCCCATAAAATATGCAACATAACTGCACAAATTGCCGGGTATGTTGCATATTTTGAATTTTGTTAATCTTTTTACGTAAAAGTTGCTATGATATTAAAGAAAATATACATTAATTATTATGCAAATTGTTATTTTTGATAACTATACTATGCAAAATTAGCAATATACCTGCACAAAATCGCGGGTATATTGCATTTTTTTGCTTAATTTTAAATTTCTTGTTGTTTTTTTTCAATATAAACAAATTTTGTTGAATTTTGCAATGTTATTATTTGTATAAATGCAGAAAGTGCAGTTATAGTACATAAAAGTGATAGTATAACTACAAAATATTGCAACTATACTACACAAAATGAATTATTGGTGTTTTTAGTATAAATTTAGCGTATATTACGAATGACTTAAAAAATGTATTTTAATATTAAAAAAAATGCTCAAGCCTGCATAATTGCTGGCTTTTTGCATTTTTTTATCATTTTATTTTGGTTATTGATTTGATTTCACTCTTTCTATTCTTGTTTAATGATGCATATACTATGATTATTATTGTTATTTGATTTTTAACTTTTTATTTCTAAGTTTTTTTTGTTTGATATTATTATGTTTATTTTTCGATACTTTTTACTTTTGGGTTTTCCCAAAGGAGAACTTGCCCGATTCCTTCACGAGCGTCCGAGTAAACGAACTCTATATTATTGTCGTCGTCCTTTTGAATTTCTGCGATAACGAAGTCGTCGGGTGCGCCGCCTTTTAAAATTGAGATTTCGTTTTCAGTGTATTTTTCAGGTTCTTTGATGTCTTCATTAGGTGTATATTTTTGATACAATTTTTCATTTTTTAGCAAGTGGCTGAGGTCGTTGTAACCGAGTCCAATTGTTATTCGGTTGACGTTTTGTGTTCCCATACCTTTGATTATGCCTTTGCTGACATTTTCCAGAAGTTTTTTGAACTGCATTTCAAGGTCATTCATTTGGCTCAACAATGTTATTGGAATTTCGATATTGTCAATTGTGATTTGTTTGTTTTTAGGATTATACCAAATCCAGCCTTGTCCCATAAATTTCCCGTTTGCATCTCTAAATTCAAGAAAACCTGAATTTGGTTTTACCATTCCATACTTCAAGCACTATTCGCCATTTTCGCCGATTATTTGACAGCAGTTTGAGAGTTCGCCCAAAATTGACGCGGTTGGCGTGCGTTTGTCAAGATAATGATAACTAATTTTAGCGCTTGCAATTTCATCGGGTGTGCAAACGGTGTCCATTGGGGCAATGTCAAGTGTTAGGTGCGCAATTTCGCCGCGCGCTTGCTTGACGCGTGCGCTAGCGTAGTTTTTCATTCCTAGCATATACCACTTTAAGAGCGTTTCAAACTCTACTTGCGTGTATTGTGCATTTTGTGCAATAGTGTTCGCAAAATCCTTAATAAGTGCATTTCGGGTAGAACGGCGTTCATCATCTTGCGCAGTCAAATACTTTGAAATGTCAAAATCCGATACTTTTGCAAAATAGAATTCGACGTCGTGCATTTGAATAAAGTTTGCATTTGTGTGTCTACGCATATCTGGGGATACAACTTTTTTGTCAAATTTTTCTAACAATTCGTCAAAATTATTGTGGAAATCGCTCATTGCGCTCTTGACGGTGCCTAAATCTTCAGCGCGCACAAAATCAAGGAAAGCGGGCTGATAATTTTTAGCGTTTTGATATTTTTTACCGATATTTTGTTTATAATCGACTGATTTAGCATATTGTTCGACGCAATTTATGAATAAAATTGCAAAATCTTTGTTGTATGGATGATTGTATGTGTCAAAGTTTGAGAATACGCGTTCTATTGTTTCTTTGTTGTACCTTTGCAAAATGTTCTCATTAAGCCATTTGCAAATAGTTGGTAGTGGTAAATAGCGCTTGTCGTCGTCGACAAACATACCTAAACTTTCCGCAATTTTGAAAATTGCGACTTTGTAATTTGATGCCATTTCAGCAATGGGTTTATCTTCGCCCAAAACCTTACATTTTGTCATAACATCTTGCCACGAATTTAGCACATTGTTGCCTGCGTTTTTGCTGCCGCGGCTTGCTGCGGACGCGTTTTTGAAGTATCCAATAATTTCTTCTTTTGGTAAGTTTTTGACAACATAGTCTGCGGGCAAAAATTTTGCGATATTATCTGCTTTTGCCTTATTGAAGGGGATAAGTTTGTATAGTTCATTTTCCCAAATGTTAGTATAATTATTCTTTTTTGTTGCATTTTCAAGCGCGTCCTCATAGTCGATTATATTCAAATACCCTGTTTGTGGACAACTTGCATCGACACGCGCAATGGCAAATTTTCCGTCGTCTTTTTTGAATAGAACCATATCCTTGTCAAGGCAAATACAAATGTTCTTTGGTAATTTAACCTCAGTGTTTTTGCCATTAATTTGTGTGAGTGCAAAGAGTTCGGCATTTGATTCTAATATTGCATGACGAAAGAACTGTGGTAACAATGGCGCAGTGTATTGTTTTCAATTTTTTACATCTTCATACATAAAATATATATTTTTGCCTTTATAAGTTTTCGCATTTGCAGGAATAAAGATTTTTTCAACACTTGGACAATTATTAAGAAATGTTGAATTGACGATTTTTAGAGCGTTTGGGGAAATGATTTCTTTTAAATTAGGCAAATCACTGAATGCTTGAATGTCGAAATTTTCCACGGATTCAGGGAGGTACACAGTATTTGGTTGTGGTGTTTTGTCATAACCAACAGGAACAATGCGCTCAATTGTTGTATCACCCGGAATAAAACAGTAGTTAATTGATTTTATACCATCCTTAATGCGCGAATGTGTGGTAGCGAAAACTAAATTAGTAAATTGTCCATTTTGGTTTGTGCTATAGACGCAACCATCAATAGATTTATAGCGTTGATTATCTGGGTCGATTATAATTTCAGTCAAATTTGGACAGTTTTTAAACGTGTTTCCGAAAAGGTCAGCGCGCAGTTGACTGCCGATATAAACTTTTTTTAGATTTTTGCAATTACACATAAAATAGCGACTTAAATACATAAGGTTGTTAGGCAAATGGTACTCCTCTTCATTTGTTGAAAAGCGAATATCTGCTGCACACGTTTTGACGTCATCAGGAAATGAGTTTTCATTGCAAAATATCAATTGAGAGCTTTCTTTTTTTATAACTGCGCCGTCGGGGGCAGTGTAATAGTTTTTGCAATTTTGTGGAACAATCACCTTTTTCAAATTGCTATCAGCAAAAGTTCCAAACTGAATTAAAGAGTTTTTGCCCAAAGTCAACTCTTCAATATCGGAATTTTGGAAACAGCTATTTTCAAGTTCGTCGACTGAATCGGGGATAACGAGCGATTTTAGCCCTTTAGTGTTATAAAAAGCAATGTTTTCAATTTCTTTCAAGCCGTCATTGAGTGTGAGTTTTGGAATTGAGTAGTGAGAAAAGGCTTTTTTGCCGATGATAGTTGTTTCGGGCGGGAGTGCGGGGGAAGCGTTGCTCGCGGCGGCAACTAGAACAATATTGTCGTTATCTTTCTTTTGCATAAGGTAGCCATTGTGAATATAAACAGTGTTGTCTTTTGAATTGTTATCCATATCAAATTTGACTTTGGGGCATTTTAAAACAATCGACTCTTCTACCAATTTTAAATTGCTTGAAAGTGTCAAATCTTCAAGATTTTCGCATTGAGCGAAAGCGTTGCTATGTATTTCGGTACAACTTTCAGGTACAGTGAAGCGCTGCAAACTTTTGCAGCGTAAAAACGCGCTATCTCCAATAGAAGTAACCCCTTCAAGGTTTTTGATGCCCACAAGTGAATTGCACCACGCAAAAGCGGAATCTTCAATAGTTTTTGGCTCATTTTTGCTAGAAAAGGCAAAAGTTTTCAGTTTTTTGCATTCAAAAAATGCGCATGGTTTCAGCGTTGTGATTGAATCGCAAAATTCAAAACTCTCAAGATTTTCACATCCATTGAAAGCGTTAATGCCAATTTCTTTGAGTTGTGGCTGTTTGCCATCCTTTGCAAAAGATACTTTTTTTAGTGATTTTGCGTCGGTAAATGCTTGTTGGGGAATCTTTTCCAAACTTGTCGGCAATATAACTTCTTCCACATCCTCAAAATGGAAGTACCTCAATATGCCAATGTTGTAAGAATTTTTGACGCCGTCTTTTATGCGTAAAACTTTTGTCTCATCATTATATTCAAAACAATCTGCAAATTTGTTTCGCAATGCCTGTATTTTTTTTGTTTGGTGTATTGTTCATATTTGCCTCACTTTATATTTGGTGTCATTATACCATATTTGCGGCGTGGTTGTCAATTATAAGTTTAAGTGTGGTAAATGGCATACAAAGAATGATGAAATTGACGGGCAAAATGCTTTGATTTTTTGTTAATTTTTGGTATACTAAACTTGATTTATCGTTTTGCGCGAAATGTGCGGCGGGCGCAAATATTTTTGCAAGGTATTGCAAATAATATTTTGTACGCTGTGTTGGCAAAACGCGTGCGTGTATAGCGTGCTGGCATTTGAGTTGCGTTGTACTAATTATGACGCATATAAATCCGTGCGGGTGTGCGTTGTTCGATTAAGCATTTGAAAAACAAATGCAACGGGTGCGCATAGTTTGAGTTTGTGCAAGGTTCGCTTTTTATGCGCGGGCGGCTCTTTAGCGAATAATACAAAGGATGGGCAAAAAAATGGAAGGACAAAGGCTAAAAATTAGTGCGATTGCAAAATTGCTGATTGTTTTAATGGTGGGCTTGTTTTCCGCTTTGACGCTATATGCGTGCGGCGGTGACAAGGGCAGGAAAATCAACAAAATCATTATCACACAGTCAAAGGTGCAGTTGGTTGTTGGCACAAGCGAACAGTTGACTTTGACGCTATCGCCGTCGAATGCTAGCAATGCGGACTTAGTGTTTGCGAGTGCGGACACGAGCGTTGCGACTGTTAGCAAGGACGGCATTGTGACGGGCGTTGCGAGCGGCGAAACGACTGTTTCAGTTACGGCGACATTAGGTGGCGCGAGTGCTGTTGTCAGCGTGGTTGTTTTCAATGAGCCAAAAAAGCTTGACACGGTCACAAACGTGAAGTTTGACGGCGAAAAAGTCGTTTGGGATAGGGTCGACAACAACTATGGATACGCAATCACATTGAACGGCACGCCGTATTCAAAGACGATTGTCAGTGAGTTCTTTACTGATTTTGAAGTTGGCATTGAAAACGTGATTTCGGTGCGCGCGCTTGGGGATAAAGAACAAAAAGTATTTATAAATTCGGAGGACTCTGCGGAGTTCACTTTCACGCAACTTGCGGCGCCTAGCATTTCGATTGAGCAAGGCATAATTTCGATTACGCCAAACTCAAACGCGAGCGCGTTTGAAATTCTTTTGAACGGGCAGACGTACAAAAATCGTTTTACATCCTTGAACTATATTATCGAAAATAACCTTGACGCGGGCTTTTATGCCTTTAAGGTGCGCGCGCTTGGAAATACATACAACAACACTTACAATTCAACTTTTTCTAACACTATAACGGTCACAAAACTTACTGCGCCGATTGAGTCGCAGGTAGAGGACAAAATTTTGACCTTTAAGAGTGTTGTTGGCGCGCAAAGTTATAACATTAGAATAATTAACAAAGAAACAAATGAGGAGTCAATTCAGTCAATTTCGGCGACTTCGACGTATGTCAAGTATGACCTTGGTGAGGGCTATCAGGCAGGCGCGTACAATGTTTATGTTATGGCAGTGGGCGACAAGCGCACAACGCTAGATTCGGCGTACTCAAGCGAGTTTGCAGTTGACAAGTTGTCAAAGCCGCAAAATATCGACATCAATAACGGCATTATCACTTGGAATGAAGTTTCAAACGCGACGGGTTATGCACTAAAAATAGAATATAACGGCAAAATAACAACTGAGGAAGACTTGACCGATGCGCGCTTTGATTTTGCGTCAAAGTACACTGATAGCGGCGTCTATAGCCTCTCAGTTACTGCGACGGGCGGAATAATCGACGAAAAGACAAAGTTTGTCAATAGTGATTCTTCCGATATATTGAGTGTGACAAAACTTGCTGCGCCGCAAAGTCTTGCGGTCAGGGGGGATAACGTCACGTGGGGTGCGGTCGACTTCTCATACGGCTATATCGTCCGCTTGGACGACACGCTCACGCTGCCTGTTCAAACACCGAATTATATTGATTTCTTTGATACTGCAACACGAACCTATGTCGCAAAAAAATACAGCATTAGTACAAAGGCGGTAGGAAATAATAAGGAAATCATTGATTCCGAGTACAGCCAAAATTTTGAATTTAGAAAACTTAGAACTATCGACGAAAGCAAAGTCACTTTGAGTGGTGGAACAGTCACGTGGCAAGGGCTTGGTGATGCGATTTTGTACGACGTGTTTGTGAACGACGCAAGCGAGCCGATACGTGTGAGTGGCAACTATATGGACTTTTCGACTGCTGATTATGATAGCGGAAACTATAGCATCAAAATTCGCGCAATCAGTACGGACAATTTGTCAGTTAGTGGCGAAAAATCGGCTGCAATCACATTTGAAAAACTGGCGTGCCCGACAAATTTTGAAGTTCAGGACGGCATTTTGTATTACTCAATGGCAAGCGGAGCAAGTTATCTTGGCTACAACTTGCGCGTTGGCGATACTGATTACGATTCAATCTATGACGAGTTTTTAGATTTTGACAAGTACTTAGCGGACGATGAGGAGCAGTTAGTCAGTTTGCAAGCAATCGGCAACGGGCAAAACACGATTAGTTCTAACTTTAGCGAACAAATCAAACTTCACAAAATTTCTAGCGATGTGGAACTTAAGATTGAAAACGGCAGTTTGAGTTGGAATGTGCAAAACGGTGCAACGGGCTATGAAATTGAAGTCGAGTATAGCGCAAACGAGACGATAAAAAAGCAAACGATGTATATTGACGGGGCAAATGTCACTTTTATAAATCTCATAAGTTCAAAATTGTTTGAAAGCGCGGGCGACTATGATATCACTGTTAAGGCAGTTGGTATGACGAGCAAAATCACGAACACGGCATATACTTACGACATTACGAGCAAATCAAGTTTTCCTGTTTCGGCGAAAAAACTTGCGCCTGTTGAGACTCTGAAAGTTGAAAGTGGACTCATCACTTGGGAGCCTGTCGACGGAGTCACATATTATGAGGTTATCCTAGACGGCAGTTCGCTTGGCAGCGCGTGCGGTGTTTCGACGTCATATGTCGTTACGGGCAGTGAGGGAATGCACACGGTCAGCGTCATCGCGCGCGGAAATCAAGCAAACGTGCTTGATTCGGTGGTGGTCAACAATCAAATTGAGGTCAAAAAACTTACCAACGTGTTTGCGCTTTACATAAAGGATGCGCAAGTTATGTGGGACGGCGTTGTAGGCGCAAATAGTTATGATGTCGAGGTCGTCGACGAAAACAACGTTGTCGTCAAGAGGGCGCAATCGATTGCTGCGACAAGTTACACGCTCTATGGGGTTGACGGTGGAGCATCCTATTATGTGCGCATTAAGGCTAATGGAAA
Organism: Clostridia bacterium; assembly: GCA_050872805.1. Taxonomy (GTDB): domain Bacteria; phylum Bacillota; class Clostridia; order Christensenellales; family UBA1242; genus CAKVOD01. The sequence goes on along the minus strand of JBNMHN010000005.1, from coordinate 12,114 downwards.
CGACAGCGACACTGTCAGTGGCGATTTTGGTGCGGCGCTTGGTACAAAGACTTTTGAGATAAAAGTTCTTGCGGAACCGCGCAATATTAGAATTGAAAACAATATTTTGTATTTTGACTACGTTGCAAATGCAAATAAGTATGAAATTGTGTTCTCGCAACCACAAGAGCAAGATACTCTAGACATCGCGCCTGTTGAGGAACAAACGCGCGGTTCATTTGATATATCGGCGTACCTAAAGGGCAAAGATGCAGGCAATTACACCATATTTATGCGCTCAATCGACGACTCGGCGCAGCAAGTGTACTTGAATAGTTCTTATTCAAAGGCAATCAATATCGAAAAACTTGGAATTCCTGTTTTGTCGGTTGTCAATGGTATACTCAATTATACGAAAGTATATTCGGCAGTCGAGTACGAAATAGGTATCAAAAAGCCGTCCGAAACACAGCCGACAATTTACAAAAATCGCAAGGACGTGATGACGTTTGAGTTTGGTACACAATTCACGGCGGGAGAATATTATGTTTCAATCGCGGCAACTGGCAACGGGACGTCGACTTTCTCAAGCGAGACGAGTGAAGAATTTACGGTTGAAAAACTGCGCACTCCTGTTGCGTCGACAACTGAAAACGCTGACCTTGAGGTCAAAAACGGACAACTATATTGGAAAGAGGTCAAAAATGCGACGCTCTACAGTATTTCTGTTTACTGCTATGATGCGCTTGCACAAAAGTACATTCTTTCTTACGACACATATCTGCAGCCAAAAGAAGAAAACTGGTACTTGCCAACGGGCGAAAGAGGAACATATAAAGTTTCAATCAGCGTTAAGGGCGATGACACAAAGTATATCGACTCGGATGTCTATGACTACAACAAAGCGCTCAAGAAACTGAATGCGCCAAACGATTTGGGTGTCTTGGAGGGTAAAGTAACGTGGACAAGCAACGCGGATGCGACCAATGGTTATGAACTCATTGTCAACGATGCCTACATTAAAGTTGGCGGCACAAATACTTTTGAACTCAATGAAGAATTTAGCGCAATCAATTATACAATTCGCGTTCGCAGCCTCGGCAACAACGATGCCACGCTGACAAGTGACGTATCTGACGCGATTTCGGCAAGCAAACTTGAAAAGGTTGTTTTGTATGCCGAAAATGGTGTGCTTAACTGGGCAGATACGGGCGCGCGCGCGTATGATATTACGATTGTCACGGACGAGGGTGTTGAGGTTCAAAACTTTGAGACGACGGAATTCAAATACGACTTTGAAGGGATTGAGTCAGGCTACTATTATGTCAAGATTAGACAACTGGGGTCGCTACAGGCAAGCGGTTCGGATTGGTATTTGAACTCGGATGTATCGGACGAATTTGCCGTCTACAAAATGGATACGCCTGAAAATCTTCACATCAATTCCAATTTCACTACGACTGACCCTGAGCAGTTGGCGCGTGCGGGTTACCTTGAGTGGAATGCGGTTGAGAACACGTCAAAGTACTTTATCACGTGTACCTATCAAACAATAACTTTAAACCCTATAGACGTTGTGGACAATTACTATAGGTTTGACGATGGTGCATTGCTTGACGGCGAATATGTCCTTGCAGTGCGCGCGAGTGGTGACACGATTGTCAAAGGTGCAAACAGTTTTGTTTGCGTCAACTCTGACCCAACCGAAATTAACGCGGCAAAACTTGCTGCGCCAACTGGCTTGAGTGTTTCAAACGGCGTGTTCCGCTGGAGTCCTGCGGAAAGTGCTAGTACACTTGATGTTAGGTATATGTTCTGTTACTACTATGCTGAGGACGGCAAAGAGTTTGATATGAACACAATTAATATTGAATATGCGGGCAACATCAATTTCCGTACGCTTAATAAACTGGGCAAGTACAAATTGCTTGTCTATGCAGTGGGCGTCAACTGTATTCAAAGTGACAAGGCGGAATTTGGCGACGACTACAAGTTCGACCTCTTTAGTGCGGGCAGCGGCGCAAAAGATGACCCTTACATCATCAAAAAGTTTACCGTAGGACAAGGTGTTACGGCAAAAACTTATACCGCTTTGCAGCAATTGAATTACTTGAACTATATGTATGACAAGTCGTTTAAATTAATGGAAAACATTACAATCGACTCAAAGTTTGCGCCGCTTGGCACACTTGACGAATTGAGTTTTGCTAATGTCAACAACGGCTATAGTTTTGAGGGGGATTTGGACGGAAACGGGTACACGATTACGTTTGATAGTGCCGACGGCACAACAGCGTTCGGCGGCGTGGGCGAATTTGGATTGTTCTCATCAATCGCGGAATCGGGAACCGTCAGCAACTTGACTTTGCGCGACTTTGTAGTCAGTGGTTCGTACCACAAAATCGGCGTTGTGACCGCTTCAAACAGCGGAGTCATTAGAAATGTGACTGTCATCAACACAGCAAAAGTTGGAATTACGTCCGCTTATGCAGGCGGTAACCAACAAACATACGTCGGCGGTATTGCGGGCGAAAACACTGGAACGGGTACAATTATTGGTTGCGTTTCACAAATCTTAATCAACGCGACAAACAAAAAAACGTATGTTTATGCGGGCGGCATCGTCGGGTACAATTTGGGTGTCATTAAAAATAGTGAAACTCGCGCAATTTACGGCAGTATAAAACCTATTGATAAGCAAATTCAAGGAACGTACGCGGGCGGCATCGCGGGCTACTGTGTCGGGGTTGCAAGTTCGATTGAAAGTTGCAAAAACGTCGCGTCAATCAACGCAACGCCAAGCCAAGGTGAGCACGGTAGCGCATTTGCGCGCGCGGGCGGTATCGCGGGTATGATTGAGTTTGACGAACTCAGCACAACGAGCGTTGTTATGCCGCAAGTTTTGGCTTGCTACAATTCGGGGCTTGTCAACGCGCTAGCAAGCGGGGACGACTCATCCGAAGCAGGCACAAAGGTCGGCGGCATCGTCGGGCTTATCGCGGGTGGAACTATCAGCACGTGCTACAATGTAGGCACTGTGTACATCTACAATTCTAGCAACGAAAAATTTGATACTACCGTCGGTGGCATTGTGGGTTGGAATACAAACAGTGAAAAATCGTTTGTAGATAACTCATTCTACATCGCAGATGTCGGCGTTCCGCTCTCTTGCAAACAACAAATTCAAACTAGTGGCAGAAGTATGGCACTTGTCACAACTGCGCAGTTGCAGGCGGAAAGCGGCACGACGGACGCAGTCATCGACTTGCTTAATGAAGTGCAAGAATACTATGCCTACAATGCTGGCAACTATCCAAAACTTGTTTGGGAGTCCTAAACAAGTTGGCTAGCCGCACAAAAGAGTAAAAAAAACAGTAAAACAGTAAAACAAAAAATCACTATACTTTTAAAAATAGAATTTAAAATCAGTTTCTTGCATTTTTGCCAACTGCAAGAAACTGATTTTTTAAAAAAAGTGGTAAAATTACCACTTTTTAAAAAATACTTGCAAAAGCATTGAATTTGAGTTTATGTACTAAAGTGAAAAATCTATTGTTTAATCTTCTAATAAATCTTCAATATTACACCCTAAAACGTGCGACAGTTTATAAAGGGTTTCAGCTTGCGCCTTGTTTATGTTATTTCGTCGTTGCTCATACATTTGAATGGAGCGGAGTTCAACATCCGCAAGTTTGGCAAGTTCACTTTGAGATAAGCCGCGCGCTTGTCTCACTTTTTTTAGGTTGGGAATTTCTTGTTTTTTGAAATAAGCGCTTGCTACATCAAAAAATTTGGTTGCGTCCGCCTCGTGCAAAGTTGGATATAAATTCAAAACTTCTTCAATGGGTAGGGAATTGTTTATCTTATAAAATGAATATCCTTTCGCGTGCTGAAATTGCGCCAAAATCCAGCCCGCCCAATAGTACTTGTCTTTGCTAATGTCCTCTTTAGTTGGAATAGTCCTTTTGTCGCCGTAAATTTCGTTTAGATAATCTAGCGCCGAGCAAGTGAGATACTTTGGATTTCCTCTTTCAATTTGTTTTGCGACATTTGAGTTGATAAATGTGTTCCAAAAAATCACAGGATTGATTCCAATGTCAACAGCGTGCTCAAACATCACGCCCAAATTTTCTGCCACATAAGGTAAATATAAACTACTATATGATTGAATCACCATTTTTTAGCCCCCTTCTCATAATGTCTATTATAAATATGTCGTTAGTTAGTGGCGCCGACTTTCGCGTTCCTTTCAAATAATCGTTGCGTGCTTTTTCGTCGCGCGCCTTTCTCTTTGTAAAGTATTCCATTTTATCGGCAGTTTCAAAACTCTCAAAATGAATTTTTTCAAACGCAAGTTTGCTGATAATTACCACTTGCTTGCCTAAGTTCCCGAGTTCCATCGCGCGGCTCAGTTGCCTGACTGATATTGTGTTATTGACAAAGTCGCGTGCAAAACTAAAATAAGAATCGTCCGCCCTATAGCCTATAATTATGTCGTAATCATTTACATCAATATAAAAGTTTTTGAGCAAATATTCTTTTGCCTGAACGGCGATTTCGTTGCTTAAATCAAAAGTTCTAAATTTTAAAAGTATCGCCATCCAGTTCAATATAGAATATTTTTCGTCTGTTAAATCTAAGATTTTGAGACCAGTCAAATCAATCGAGTACTTGTTTGCAAAACCATTGTTTTCAGTATTGCTGCACGACCATTCTTTTGCTAGTTCTAAACTCTCAGTGCAATAAAAGCCGAAACCATAATCGTTTGCAGTTTTGCCGCCGTGGTAATACGGCTTTTGAATAATGTCTTTTGAACCGTGATAAATAACCAACTTTGTCATAAACCTCTCCTTTAATTTATAATATTATATCATTACAATGATACAAAGTCAACCATTTTTGCAAAGTAAATAATGTCCAAGCCTTATATAAACAAAGACAGCCTCAATTTCTAGCCAAGTTTGATTTTTAAAAAAAGTGGTAAGTTTACCACTTTTTTTAAAAATGTGCTTAATTGTATATTTCTAGGTCATCGCTTTCAAACAAGGGGTCATCAAAAAATTCAGCAGCAGTCATTTCAAGCCCCTTGATAATTTGCATAACTGTTCTTAAATTCACGCTTTGGTTGCGTTCGCCCATTAGTGTTTTCATTGTGTTGTGAGGCATTGCAATATTTTTTTCTAGCCTATACTGTGACATATTCTTTTGCCTCAAGATGTTGCTTATGCGCATTGCGACTGCCGTACTTAATTTCATAATCTTTCTCCTTGCACTACGGTTTTAATTACAACCACATTGTAGCAAAGATAATTTTTGACATAAGGACATATCTACAACCCCAAACAATTGCATTTTGCTTTAAAATATGGTAATATGGTTGTGAAAACAACCATAGGAGATAAATATGCATAATGTATGTTTTTTCGGTCATAGAAATGTAGATATGGACGTCATTTGTAGTAGACTTCGTTCAGCGATTAAAAAATCTATATGTGAAGGAGCCACTACATTTATTGTTGGTAATCACGGAAAATTTGATAGACTAGTTTTAAGTATTTGTTGTAATTTGAAAAGGGAATATAAAAATATAAAAATACAACTTGTAGTAACAAGCCTACATAGTCTTAGCATCATTGAACAATCATACTTCAATGAAATAAAAAAAAATGACTTTGAGGTAGTGTTTTATGAGGTTGAAGATGTTTATTTTAAAACGAAAATAATAGTAAGCAACAAAAATATAATTGACTTTTGTGACACTCTAATATGCTATGTTGATATAAACAAACACCAAAGCGGTGCTAAGAGGGCATTAAACTATGCGACAAAAAAGGGACTAAAAATTATAAATTTATATGAAAGCGATGACCCTGTAATTTTTTAGTACTTAAATGCTTTTGTCAAATTATTTTCTGTATTAGTGAAGTGTAAAAAAAGCAAAAAGTGCAAGAATGGTGCTTGAAATGGTGGGGATAGGAGTAAAAAATGGGCGTTTTGGTAAAAAAAGTGGAAAACTATGTTAAAAATAAGTGCATTTTTTTTGATTATTTGCTATAATTAGAAAAATATATTTTTAGAGAGAATTGTATGGAAACAAAAGAATTTAAAATTATTGATATGTCAGTTGAGGGCGAAGGCATCGCAAAAATCGGCAATGAAGTTTATTTCATCGACGGCGCGGTAGAGGGCGAAACAGTCACTGCTGAAATTGTCAAAGAAAAAGACAATTTGCACTGGGGCAATATGGTGCAAATCATTGAGCCGTCTTTTCGTCGTGCAACGCCGCAGTGTCCGTATTTTGGCAAATGCGGGGGCTGCAAGTTGATGCATTTGACTGACGACACGCAAAAATTGTTTAAGAAACTGAGTTTGCAAAGGACGATAAAAAAGGTCACAAACTTTGACATTGACGTTAGAGAAACTGTTTGCGGCAAGCAAAAGTTTGCGTATCGCAACGCGCTGCAGTTGAAAGTTGAAAAACGCGACGGGAAAGTTTTGGTCGGCTTTTTTGAGACAAAAACGCACAACATTGTCGACATTGACAAGTGTTTGATTTGTGGTGACTATTCGCAAAAGTTGATTAGCGCGATAAGGCAGTTTGTCATTGATACGGACGCCGATTTTGAGAGCGTGTTTGCAAACTACTATGATGGCAAACTTTTGGTGCTTGTGCAAACAAGCAGCGGGCAATGCGACAAGGCGTTTTATGATTACCTCAAAGCGCAATTTGATATTGTTTCGCTTTGGAGCGCAAAACAGTTTGCGACTTCGACTTTGCTAAACTACAAGGACGCAAAGTGCGTGGCGGGCGACGCTAGCGAAGAAATTTCGCTTTGCGGTCTCAACATCAATGTTACGCCACTCAACTTCACTCAAACAAACTTTGAGGTTGCGGAAATAATGTACAAGCAAATAGTCGGCGAAGTCGGCAAAAATAAGGTTGTCCTTGATTTATATTCAGGGCTGGGCGTCACAAGCGTTTTGTTTGCGCAGAATCAAAACTATGTGTGCAGTGTTGAGTACGTTGAAAATAGTGTTGAAGCGGCAAAGCAAATGGCGCAAAAGTACGGCGTAGCGGATAGGCTTATCGCACACGCGGGCGATTGTGGAAAGGTTTTGCAAACGCTCAACTTCACGGAAAAAGAGCGCGAAAACCTTGTCGTGTTCTTAGACCCGCCGCGCAAGGGCGCGGGCAAGCAAGTTGTGGATGAAATCATCAAACTTGCGCCGAAAAAGGTCGTCTATATGAGTTGCAGTCCAACAAGTCTTGCAAAAGATTTGCGCGACTTGTCCGCGGCATACGACATAAACTATGTACAAAGTTTCGATATGTTCCCACAAACAAACAGTATCGAATCTTTGACCGTTTTGACGCTCAAAACGCGCTAATGCGGCGCGCGGTTGTGGAAAACTCTTTTGAGTGATAAAAGCATCAAAATGACAAAATGTTATAACAAAATATTTTTATAAAATTTTGCGCGCAAATGTGCGGAGTAAACTATATAATTATAATGATGCGTTGATTTTTTCTAAATCGCAAAAAGTTTTGTGTCTTCATCTATAATCAAATATAAATACAACAAAAAATGCCAAATTGAAACAAGAATTGGCATTTTTTTTCGTAATGAATGCGGTATAATGCGCATATGAAAGAATTAGACGAATATTTTGAAAAAAACAACATTTTTTTGACCGACGATGTGGAGTCGCGCTTTTGCGAAATCTTTGCGAACTACCAGTGTCAAGAAATTGCGATTGTGGGGCAAAATTTGTGTGACAAAGTGGACAAACTGCGAAAGTTTTACAAAATCGCGTTTGTGGAAATCCCGCCCGAACTTTGCTACAGTCTCGCTGGCGTCAATCTCGCGCGGCTGCAACTCAAGGAGAACACGCGCCTTTTGGTGGCGTTTGGGGATGAGCACGCGCTGAATTTGGTAAAACTTTTGAGCAACAAACTAGATGTTTCGTACGTGTGCATCGCGGACACGCACCTTTCTGTGTACACGCAATGTCCGTACGCGATGATGAACGCTGCGCCCGTTTTTGTAAAACAAAAACTTTGCGCAACAATAGTCGACGCGACGCCGCAGCTTGATTTTGCGGACGCCTTTTCTCAAACAATGTCTCACTTGTTTGGAACATTTGAAAACTATCTCAGTGAAAAATTTTTCCAAACCTCTTGCGCGCTGAACACTAAAACAATCTTTGACACTTATCTTGAATTTTTGAAAACTAATGGGAAGTTTGAGACGCCCGCTGACCGCGATTTTTTGCTGAAACTCAACTTACTACTTGTCGTGCAGTACGGGCTCAGCGACGGCGTGCCGTTTTGTGATTCGTATTACCTCACGCAAACATATTTGGCAAAAAGTGTGCGTCACTTTAAAGATTTTGCCAAAATCAATTTTGTTTTCGCGCAAATGTTGTCGGTCTTGTACGAAATTTATTTCAAAAACGAACTACATTCGCCACTGTATGTTGTTCGCGACGACTTTGAGCAAACCGTGACGCTAGGGCAGTATGCGGAAGCGCTTTCCAAAGTTCCTGCGAATATGAACGAAAAACTCAACTATATTTATAAGGTATACACAAGCCTTTTGCAAAACTTGGCGGAGTCCTTTCAAAGCCTATATCAAAAAACGTCCTTTTACGCCAAAAACCTGATGCCCGATTCGGGCTACTCATTATTTAGCGAACTAGATTGCGAAACGTTGATTGACACAATCAAGCGCTGCTCACTACTAAACTGCCACACGCTCTTGTACCGCTTTGGAATCACTACAATAGAATGAATGTTTTTTTGTTTGGAAAATTAAAAACACCACTTAATTTTTTGTTAAATGGTGTTTTTTATAATTAAAGGCTTGTTGATGTTTCGTCCATTCTTCTTAGTTTGCTTTGCAAATTAGCATCGTTTTTATCTCGTGTTTTTTCTAATAGCGCTCTTATGTCTTTAGTATCATAATAGTTTCCATTATGGTCACAAAGGACAATTTCGTTGTTTGCAAAGTGGTCTAAAAGCTTTAATTGAAATCGTGCGTGGAAGTTTTTCAATTTAGTAATGTCAATACTTCTCCTAGATGGTGTGAATGAGGAAAAGGAAAGTAGATATTCATTTGCTTTGAGTGGAAGAATGTTAAACAAAGTTATATTTGCTGATGGTGGCATCTTGATTTGGTCGATGATTTCTTTGATATTTTTATCTGTTTTAATTTTAGCAAGTGGGATGCGGTACGCATCATTGTAATCACCTTTATCATTGAAAGCGAAGCATGACGTTCTCAATGCAATCATTTCACGATTGTTGATGTTCATAATTCTGTTTTTTTGTTCGCGAATCAAGTCGCGTTCCTCAGGGGTGGCGTAATATACCGAAACAAGGTCATCTTTATCTATTTTATTCACGACAATTTCTTCACTAACGGGTAAGTCGGGAATATGATGCCCCATACTTTTTCCGACTCGTTTGAATAGTGCTCTGATTTCCTTGTGAATTATGCTGTTTTTTTCTTCGCTTTTTAAAAGAAATACGGGAACTTTACCTTCAGGGCAGTTTTTATTAATAAAATTAATATCGTATATGTCTATGTTATTAATCATATAATTCTCCTTTTCATATGTCATTATTCTTAATTATACCATATAATTAGATAAAGTGCAATACAAATAATGGACGAATATATCTAAAAATATATTTTAGAAATTAGAGGTCAGTTGAAGGCTCGTCCATTTTCTTCAATTTTTTTTGTTGGTAATAATCTATATCAATTATTCTTTTTTCGAGGAATGTCTTTAAATCGTCAACATCATCATAATAATTACCATTTGTGTCGCAAAGATGAATTTCTTCATTTTCAAAATTATTTAAAAGCGCGAGTTGAACGCAGGCTTGAACACTATTTAATTTTGGGAGAGGCAATGAATCTTTAAAATATTTTTCTTGCGAAGAAAATGTAAGATAGTATTCGCAACCGCTTTTTTTAGTTGCATAAATATTCATTTCTATTTTAGGAATACGAATTTTAATTTTCTCAATAACATCATTAATACATTTATCAGTTTTGATTGAACCAATAGGGATGAAAAAAGCATTGCTAAATGTGCCGCTTTCGTTGAAAGCAAAGCAAGACAGGTACGAATCAATTTTTTTGCGCGAATTAAAGTTCATAAGTCTGTTTCTTTTTGAAAGAATCAATTTACGCTCCTCAGGTGTGACGTAAAAAACCCAAATTAATTCACTTTTATTTTCAATGGGCACACTAATTTTTCCCCTAATAGGCGAGCAGTAAATTTTATGCCCTACCAATTTACTTGCTTGAGCAAAGATTACTTTAATCAATGGGTGAAGTTCAGAGCCTTTGTATTTTCCCTTAATAGCAAATACAGGAACTTGCCCCGTTGGACAGTTTTTGTCGATGAAATCCATATCGTATATATCTAAGTTATTAATCATATAATTCCTTCCTATTTGTTATTGTTTTTTATTGTACTATGCAATTAAATAAGTGTAATGCAAATAATAGATGAATACATCTAAAATGCATTTTAGAGACTAGAGGTCGATTGAAGGTTCGTCCATTTTCTTTGGTTGGTTTCGCAAGTAATAATTTGTTGAGTTTCTCTTTTCTTCTACAAATGTTTTCATATCGTCAGCAACGTAATAGTTTCCATCGGTGTCGCAAAGTTCGAGTTCGTAATTTTCAAAGTGTTTCAAAAGTTCCAACTGTAAACATGCGTGGGCATATTTCAATTTGCCTATGTCATAGCCTTTTCTGCTATTAGGTGTAAATGCTGAAAATGTGAGCACATAATCATTTTCGTCGCGTTGAATTAATTTAACATATGTTTTGATGGAAGATACTTTTTTTCTCTGAATTTTATTAACTATTTTATCGATATCTTTTGTTGTTTTGATTTTGCCAAGCGGGATGTGGAAAGCGTCACTGGATTCGCCTTGGTCATTAAAAGCAAAACAAGATGTTGTTATGCTGATTTTTTCGCGGAAATTTAGGTTCATAAGTCTGTGCTTTTCGCCGCGAAGCAAATCACGTTCCACAGGTGTGGCATAGTAAGCGTAAACGTAATCGTTCTTATGCGCCTTATCTACTATGATTTTATGTGTCACTGGAGCCCAAGGTATGTGACGCCCTAATTTGTTGCCTACTTCTAGATATATTTGTTTAATTTTTTGATGCAAAACTGCTTCTTTTAATTTCCCCTTAATGACAAACACGGGAACTTCTCCCTCTGGACAGTTTTTGTAGATAAACTCCAAATCATATACGTCAAGATTGTTCATAAAAATACCCCTTCTTTTGTGTTATTATACCTTTAGTGTACCACATTATTGCTAAAATTGCAATACCAATGGGAAAAAAATGAAAAGTCTATAAAAAAATAACACAATACGCTATTAATTATTACCGCTTTAGTAAAAGGGACAATGGAGTGAGCGGCAATACAAGAGGAGTCCATCATTAATTGATATTTTTGTAGGCAAAGTTTGTGGGGCAAAACGCTTGACAAAAAAATTGTTGTGGTGTAAAATAAGGGCAACTGAATAAAGACGAAGAAAATGTTTTAGTAGTGTGCCGTTTTCATATAGAGAGAGTGTTCGTGGCTGGAAGACACTTATGTTCAGGCGGTAGGCGAAGTTCGGCATTGGAGTTGCTGCGGCGTTAGTCGCGGACAGACAAAACTGTGAAAATGCAAACGAGATTTGGAGTTATTCCAAAAATTAGGTGGTACCGCGCGGAAAGTCGCCCTATGATTGTAGGGGCGGCTTTTTGTTTTGGAAGTCACAGCAATGCGGCAAAGCTTGTGCGGACGCACTCCCCCCCCCCCCTTAAAAAGGAAAAACAATGCGGGCGCTTTGGAAAATTACTCTCAAATTGGAAATGTAAAGTTTGTGCGATGCCATATGTTCAGTTGATTTTGCGCATAAAAAAATACACAAAATAATCACGAAAAATAGGAGTTATACAGTATGGATGATAAAATGAAAGAATTGCTTGACGGCGTTGTTGACGAAAGCAATGTTGACAGCGTGGAAAAGAGCGTCAAGGATGTGCTGAAAGAATTGTATGCAAACATTAAAAATGTTGCGAATGAGAAAAAGAAGGAGTATGGGCAAAG
>JBNMHN010000004.1:0-26103 GCA_050872805.1 Clostridia bacterium | reverse complement strand
TCGGTCCGGGGTTCGAATCCCTGAAGGCCCACCACAAAAAAATTAATGGCCTGGTAGTTCAGATGGTTAGAACGCTAGCCTGTCACGCTAGAGGTCGAGAGTTCGAGTCTCTTCCAGGTCGCCATTTTTTATTTTTTTTGAAAAATCTAGTTTCCACTAGATGCCTCGATAGCTCAGCCGGTAGAGCAGAAGACTGAAAATCTTCGTGTCGGTGGTTCAAGTCCGCCTCGAGGCACCAAAATTTTTCAAATGAATGCTAGCGTAGCTCAATTGGCAGAGCAGCTGACTTGTAATCAGCAGGTTGAAGGTTCAATTCCTTTCGCTAGCCCCATAAAGAAAGAGAGCCTTAGCGGCTCTCTTTCTTTTTTGTGTAATTGTAGATTAATGTGATTTGTACTTTTAGTTTCTGGCAGGTTGTCAATTTTGCAACTTGTTTTCTTTTTATAAATGATTTGTTCCAAAGGAAAAATAATTTATCTTAGGGTAGGGGAGCGTGCATAGATGAAAAATGATGTAGATAATAAAAAAATCTAAGCACCCCAACTATTGGTGCTTAGATTTTTTATTTTCAAAACTGTAAAGACAAATTATGCTTCAACTTTTTCATAAATAGATGATGCATTTAATTTGTAATAGGTGAGTTTATTCGTTTTTGTGTCGTAAATAGCAATGTCGTATTTTGTTGTATCGTTAAATTCTAGTAAGACGCATGTTGACGAAGCGGTGAAACCGTTGTTAGTAGAATTTAGCGTGTTAAGCGACATAAAGATGTCAACATTTGCTTTGTATGACTCAGCGAATGAGTCTTTTCTTGTTTTTATGATAGCGCAAGTTTTTTCAGCTGCTACTGAAAGGAATGTTGATGATTGATACCCCGAACCAAACGCTTCAGGATTGAAGAAGAATATAAGTTCCGCTGGAATTGTTGAATCAATATCTGTGAGCCCAAGTTCTTCAAGGTGTGCGCGTTTTCCTTCGACAGTGTCAGTAGGATTCTTTGGATGTCCTTTGTAGTAGTATTCAAAGCCTTCGCCATAGTATGCCATAATTGCTTTTACATAATTGTCAAATAGTTCTTCTTGCTCAGTTTGTGTCCAAGTTCCAAGAATAACCATAACTTGTTTGTTTTCTTCTTTGGCTTTATCGAACATTGTGTCGCTAAATTTGTAGAGCGCTTTCAGGTCGGCTTTTTTAAACCAAAGATTTTTTGTCATTTCATTGATTTCTTCATCAGTTTTAGTTGCGTTTGAGTTGTCAACGCGTGGGTCGATTTTTACTAAGAGTGTCTTTAAGTCTTTGACGATAATTGCTGTTCCAATTGTTGGGGCAACAAGTGTGTCATACACTGATTTTCCTGTTGTTTCGTTAACAAATGTTCCAAGCGTTCCGCTTGCTCTTGTAAGCCACCATTCAACATTTTCTTCGGTGTTTGCCATTACAAATGCGTATTCTCTCAAATTGTTTGCTGAAATTGCAAAGCCACTGTCTGATTGGTCATATGTTTTGCGTTTTGCAATTTGTGTTTTAAGTTTTTCGTAATCAGCAACCATTTCAGCATATTCTGCTTCATAGTTTGCGTTATTCAAATGCTTGTTAAAGTAATTGAAAGATGCAGTTCCGTCAGAAAGAAGAGTAATATGGTAGTTTTCTGTTGGAATACCATTTGCAATTGTTGCTTGAAGTGCGCCAAAAGCAAAGTAATCATTGTAATAGAAATTGAATTTTGAGTCTTTGTTCATTGAATAAAGTTCTTTAACATAATCGCTAGTCTTTTTGTACATCGTACCTTCGCCACTGTTAAGAAGTTCACTTGTTGACGCTACTGGCATAGGGTAAACATTTTCTGGAAGTTTTGACCAATCCCACGCGCCGCTTCTTTTGAACCAAACAAATGTAGGAATTTGCCCTTTGTTTGTGATATCTTCAAGTGAAAGGGTAAAGATTGTGACAGGCATTGTTGCCGTTATAGGGGCAATGTTGTATTCGTCGGTGAAAACATCAACTTTAGTTTGCTTGCTTGTTGTGTAAATTCCTTTTTTAATTTCGACTTTGACAGTCAATTTTCCGTAATAAACGGGAAGCTGTGCCTCGCCTTGTGCAATTTCATTGTATTTTGTAATGTATTTTTTTTCAACAAGGTCGTTTCCGTGCTTAACGGTGATAACAACTTCGTCAACAGGTTTTGATGTATCCCACTTAACAGTAATTGATTGAGATTTTTCAATTTGCTCTGCAGATGTCTTAAGGTCAACCTTTAGTGCGATTGTGTAAACAAGTATGAATACAATAATCCCAACAAGTAATAAACAACCAATTATTGTAATAGGTAACCAAACTTTTTTGGGTAGTTTAGGTTTTTGATTTTCCATTTTTTCCTCCTAAATAGTCATACAAACATTGTAACATTTTTGGAGATAGTGAGTCAACTATAATTTATTGCATTTTTTGACAATTTTTTTGTTTTACACAAATTTTTTATATAATGTTGTGTAAATTAAAGGTTGAAATGCGTTGGCAAACGAATGTTACTTCTTGCAGGAGATATACCTCGGTAATTGTAAGGGTGTAGTCGTTTTCTTCAAGTGAGGCTTTGAGTCGTGCAATTCCTTGACCGATTTGCGAAAGATTTTTGTGGTCAATGAACATACTCATCGTCGCTTCGCGACTCTCCCAATATTTTTGCATTTTGTCAAAATGCAGCATAGTATCATTATTATATAAGTTTGTTTCATTGCTTTCGACGGACGCTTGTACAACGCTGATGTGCTCTAGCATTTTGTCAAGCGTGCTATCAATATAATATTGTTCCCAACTGCAAAAACCGAGAAGTGAAACAAGTAAAACTATGCAAATGATTAGCTTTTTTACCAATTTTCGCCTCCTTTGAAGTTGACATTCAAGACTTGACAACTTTGCTTCTTCGCTTGCAAGTAAACTTTTCCGTCATTATCAATTGTCATTACTAAAACATCTTTCAAGTTTTTAATTTTTGCTTTTCTCAAAATGTTGGAAATGAAATCTAAGTCAATCTTGGCTAGTAAAAGGTTTTCCTTATTAATTTTGCCGTCACTAACAAGTAAAATAGGTAATGTTGTCTCAGCTGGTTTCAGCTTCAAATCTTGGCAAGTAGCGGGGGAGTTTGCCGCCTTTAGTATAACGCTAGCCTTGCCATTTGTTTCGATGAGCGCGTATTGCACCTCATCGAAACTTGCGACATTGCAACCGCGTAAAGCCTCAGTCAAGTCATCAAGCGTCATATTGAGCGCCTTTAGGTTCTCAAAAATAATGCCGTTTGGGTCAATGACAACAACGGGCTTGCCATTGATAATCTTTCTAAAAAACAAGCTTTTGCGTGCAAGAAAACTGAGGAAAAACTGCAGTAGCACAAGGGTAACTAGCGGAATAACTGCATTTAGTAGCGGAACAGACATATCCGCCATAGGCATCGTGGCAATATCCGCAAAGATAAGCATAATCACCAACTCAAAAGGCTGCATTTCGCCGATTTGGCGTTTCCCCATTAATCTAATTAGCAGCAAAACCACCAAAAATATGATGGCAACTCTCAACAATATAATAAACATACCTTATATTTTGCAAAGTGTATAATTTTATACGTGATTAAAGAAAAATCATAGAAAAATACTTGACATAGGTTGAAAAATATTGTATACTTATGTCAAGTATTTTACCTTTACAAGCAAAGTGGGGCTAATATGGATTTTGAAAGCGCTTTAAAGTATAGTAGGCTTCTTGATTTTTATGGAAATCTTTTGACCGATAGGCAAAAAGAAATTGCGACATTGTTTTTCTACGAAAATAATGGTTTGAGCGAAATTGCGGATTTCTATGGATTGTCAAGGCAATCGGTTTATGATATTTTGAAACGTGTCAAGTCCACACTTAGCGAGTATGAGAGCAAACTTGGCTTGTATGAAAAATACAGTGAATCAAAAAAGTTTTTGTCAAAAGTTGTTGGCGAAACTGATTTGAATGGGTTTATCAAAATTTGGGAGAGTTAGAATGGCGTTATTTTCAAATTTGAGTGAGAGATTGAACCACATTTTCAGCAAACTCACTAATCGCGGTAAGTTGACCGAACTTGAGATAAAACAGGCAATGCGCGAAATTCGCGTCGCGCTGCTTGAGGCGGATGTCATCTTTCAGGTTGTCAAAGACTTTGTCGCGAAAGTGAGTGAAAAGGCAGTCGGCGAACAAGTTTTGGAGAGTTTGACACCGGGTCAACAAGTCGTCAAGATTGTTAATGAAGAACTTATTGAACTTCTTGGCGGTGGAAACTCCAAATTGGCTGTTTCGTCAAATTTACCGACAGTTATTCTTATGTGCGGTTTGCAGGGCGCAGGTAAGACGACTATGTGCGGTAAACTTGCTTATAATTTGAAATCGACGGGTAAAAAGCCATTACTAGTTGCTTGCGACATTGTTAGACCTGCGGCGATAGCACAGTTGCAGGTTGTTGGCAAGAATGCGGGAGTTCCTGTTTTTGAAAAGGGTACACAAAAAACAGTGAAAACCGCGCTTGAAGCGATTGAGTATGCAAAGGCGAATTTGCTTGATACCGTCATTATTGATACGGCTGGACGCTTGCACATCAATGAAGAGTTGATGGGCGAACTCAAGGAAATCAAAGAAAATACTAATCCGTCCGAAATTTTGCTAACTGTTGACGCTATGACGGGACAGGACGCGGTGAACGTTGCAAAAGCGTTCAATGACGACCTTGAAATCACTGGTGTTATACTCACCAAACTTGACGGCGATACTCGCGGTGGTGCTGCACTTTCTATTAAGGCGGTCACTGGTAAGCCAATCAAGTTTTGCGGCGTCGGTGAAAAGATGGGTGACCTTGAGCCGTTCTATCCCGAACGTTTTGCGTCAAGAATTTTGGGTATGGGCGACGTTCTCAGTTTGATTGAAAAAGCACAAGGAGCGATTGAGGAAAAGGAAATGCAGCGCTTACAAAAAAACTTGCGCGAAAACACCTTTACGCTCGAAGATTACCTAAAACAGTTTGAAAACCTAGACAAAATGGGTGACGTCAATGAACTTTTAGCAATGCTTCCGTCGAAATTGACTGGGAAAATGAAGTTGGGAGATGCTAGAGTTGATGAAAACGAATTGAAGAAAAATAAAGCAATAATTCAATCTATGACTAAATACGAGCGTTTGCACCCTGAAGTTTTGAAGGCGAGCCACAAAAAACGCATCGCTAATGGTAGCGGCACGTCAATTCAGCAAGTTAATTCGCTATTGAAACAGTTTAGTCAGACTAAAGATTTAATGAAACAATTTAACAACGGCAAAAAGAAAGGCCGATTTGGATTTTAACGGAAATTAAAGGAGTGAAAATATTATGGCAGTTAAAATTAGACTTACAAGAATGGGAGCAAAGAAGGCTCCATACTACAGATTGGTTGCAACCGATTCAAGAGTTGCAAGAGATGGAAAGTGCATTGAAAATCTTGGAACATACAACCCAATGGTTGAACCAGCAGAAATCAAATTGAACAAAGAAAGAGTTAATTACTGGCTTTCAGTCGGCGCACAAACAACTGACACCGCTAAAGAACTTCTTATTAGAGACGGAATTTTGGAAAGACCAGTTTACAGAGCACCTAAAGAAAAACAAATGCCACCAGCACCAAAGGCTAAGGTTGAAGAAGGCGCAAGCGAAGAAACAACTAACAACGACGCAGAATAATATTTTTTAAGGATTTTTAAATGGTAGAAATAGTTGAAAGTATTTTGAAAGAACTTGTCAAACACCCAGAAAGCGTTGAGGTAAAATATCTTGACCGCGGGAAGAATGGCATTTTTCTTGTAAAAGTAGACGATTCCGATGTTGGCAGAGTTATTGGGAAAGAAGGCAAAATAATCAAATCAATCGACAAAATCATAACTTGCATTGATAAGAACAAAAAACAAAATTATGTTTTGAAAATCAATGAGGGTGAGAGGAATGAATAACTTTATTTACATTGGTAGAGTTTTAAAGCCTCAAGCTTTGAAAGGTGAAGTCAAAATTGCGGCAAATACTAGAGATATTAATAGTTATTTGTCTTATGAGTACTTGTATTTGGGGCAAGAACACCAAAAGTATGCGATTGAAAAATGTCGCATTCAAGACGGTCTTGTTGTCGCAAAGTTAAAAGATGTCGACGACGCCAACGCTGCTGAAAAATTGCGAAATGAGGATGTTTATATAGATGATTCTCAGTTGGCGGTTTTGCCTGAAGACGAGTTTTATGTACAAGATTTGATTGGGATTGATGTTTTTTCTGCTAATGGCGAAACCTATTTGGGGCAAGTTACTGCTATTGACAACTTCTCTTCGGCTGACATTGTCACAATTGAAAAAGACGGGAAAGAAGTTTTGTTTCCTTTCTTGGCAAGCGTTGTGAACAATGTTGATGTTGAAAATAAGAAAATGTTTGTCGATGCACAAAAATTCAAGGAAGTTTGTGTTGATGAAGATTGATTTTTTAACGCTTTTTCCTGAGATGTTTTCCGCAATGAATTGCAGCATTATTGGCCGCGCGATTGAAAACAACATCGTCGTGTTAAACACAGTGAATATTCGCGATTTTTCGCTGGACAAGCACAAGAGAGTCGACGACTATGTTTTTGGTGGCGGGCAGGGGCTTTTAATGGCACCGCAACCTTTGTTTGACGCTATTGACAGTGTGAAAGCAGCAGACTCGTATGTAGTCTATGTTACACCTTCGGGAGAGCCTTTTACGCAAAAAATTGCAAAAGAGTTGAAAGGAAAAGCACATTTAATCTTTGTTTGTGGACATTATGAGGGTATTGACCAACGTGTGATTGATGAACGCGTTGACAGGGAAATTTCTATTGGCGACTATGTGTTGACTAATGGAGAGTTGCCTGCTATGGTCATAGCGGATGCTGTCATTCGCCTGCTTCCTAATGTTTTGCACAATGAGGACTCGGCAACAAACGATAGTTTTGAAAATAATTTGCTTGAACATCCGCAGTATACGCGTCCTGCTAATTTTAGGGGGCTTGAAGTTCCAGAGGTTTTGCTTTCAGGCAATCATCAACTTGTTGACAAATGGAAAATGGAAAAACAAATCAAAAAAACAAGGCGTGTTCGTCCAGATTTATTAGAAAGGAGTGAAGAATAATGGTTATTCAGTGGTATCCAGGGCATATGGACAAGGCTTTGCGTGAAATGAAAAATAACGCAAAACTTGTCGACGCAATTTTATATGTGTTGGATGCACGTGCGCCATTTTCTTGTTTAAATCCTAAGTTTGACACTATTATTGGGGCAAAGCCTGTTATAATGGTGTTAAATAAAGCGGACTTGATTGAAAAAGACGATTTGAGCCGTTTTGAACAGTATTTTAAATCTAAAAATATCCCCGTTGTTGCTTTGAATAGCACAGTTACTAATGCGACTAAACCTATTATTGAAAGCGCTAGTAGTTTGTTGAGTGACAAAGTGGAGAGATTTAAAAATAAAGGCGTCAATATTCCGTTGCGTCTAATGGTTATCGGCGTGCCGAATAGTGGGAAAAGTACCTTGATTAACAATGTTTGCGGGAATAAAAAAACTGTCACAGGGGATAGACCGGGGGTTACAAGAAGTAATCAATGGGTCAAAATCTCGAATGGTTTTGAACTGCTTGATACCCCCGGCACTTTGTGGCCAGCTTTTGATACTCCACAAGTCGCAAGAAACCTTGCCTACATTGGAAGCATCAAAGACGATGTTTTGGATGTTGAAGAATTGGCATTTGCGTTTATCAATGATTTGAGAGGAAAATACTTTGATGCGTTGCGCGAAAGGTATAATTTAAAGATTGATAATACGGCTGAAACGATTGAAATTTTCGATGAAATTTGCCAAAATCGTGGGTTCATTTTGCGTGGTTGTGAGATTGATTACAATCGTGGCGCGCGCGCAATTTTGGATGACTTTAGAAAAGGTAGAATAGGAAAACTGGTACTTGATTAATGTTTAATAAAAAACTTACGAAACCCAAAGCAGTTGGAAAGCACACCAACAAGGCAATCGGTGATTTTGGCGAAAAATTGGCTGTTAAGTACTTGAAAGAGCACGGCTATAAAATAGTGAAAACCAACTACAAAATAAGAATCGGCGAAATTGACATAATTGCAATGGACGGAGATTTTTTGGTTTTTGTTGAAGTTAAATACCGTTCTAACGCGTTGTATGGACTGCCTAACGAAGCGGTAGATAAGCATAAACGTGAAAAAATTAAGCGTGTTGCTCTGTTTTATTTGATGCAAAAGGATATGCTTGAAGCATATGTTCGGTTTGACGTCGTCCAAATTTTGGGAGATGAAATTCAACTATTTCAAAATGCTTTTTATTAAAAAGTATTGCGAAGTTTAAAAATTTGTGCTATACTTACATAGGAGTTTATTATGATAGATAATAAAAAATGTATTAAGTGCGGTACTTGTGCTGCAATTTGCCCAGTCGGTGCAATCACAATGAATGAGAATGGGGTGCCTGTTATTAATCCCGACATTTGTATCAAGTGTTGTGCGTGCCAAAACTCTTGCCCTGTGAATGCAATTGAGATTGAGTAATTGAGGTGTTAAATTGAGAAAAATCGCTTTGGTTTTAGTTAACCAAAAAAGTATAAAATTAATCTTTGCGTATGCTGAGGTTGATAAGTATTTCTATATTTATGACGAGCTTGAAGAAAGTATTGACATAGTCAAAGACTTGCCAAAGGGTGGGCTTATCAAAAGTACAACCACTAATGAAGCAATCAAAATTTTGAAAATGTTTAAAAGACTTTGTGAGTCACAAAAGGTAGAAGATTCGTTTGCCTACGTGACGCAATTTGTTGGCAAAGCAAAAAATCAAGTTAGTTTTATTGATGAAATTGAGTCATCAAGTGGCTTTAAGTTTAATGTTTTGCCACAAGACCAAGAAATCAATGCTATATATTTGAGTGCAATTAATTCGCTAGATGCACCACGCGGTGTTATTGTGGATGTGAGAACCGATTGCACAAATGTTGTAAAGTATTTTAGACGCAACATTTTGTTCCAAGCGTGTATTCCAATTGGGGCACAAGCACTGGCAGACCTGTTTGTTAGCCCTAATTGTGACCCAGTTGAAGTTCACCATCAAATGGTTGATTTCTTCAAAACGCAACTCGCTGACTATGGCTTGACACCTGAATTGATTGAGGGTTACAAGTTTATATGTGTGGGAAGTTTGGCTGATTCATTGTTCAAACTTTACGCGAAAAAGACAAAATATCCTGTCAACATTGAACACAATTTTACAATCGACAACAAGCAGTTTGATGATTTGTACAAGTTTATTGAAACACTTGATGTGGATGGAACAAAGAAGATAAAAGGCATTTCTGAAGAAGGGGCGGATGTATTTGCAGGTGCAATGTCAATCTTTAGGGCAGTATTTGATTTGCAAAGTGAATATGATATCTATTTTACAACTTACGGCTTGAAAGAAGGGCTCTTACTCCTCAACACGATACCGAATATTCAAGAAAAACCGATACCAGATATTACGCAATATAGTTTGGATGCGTTGCAGGCACAATACAACTTAAGTATGAAGAATGGGAATAAAGTGTGTGATTTAGCGATTATAATCTTTAAGCAATTAAAGGTGCTACACAAATTGCCACGCACCTATCTAAAATCACTTAGAGTTGCAGCAACATTGTATAGATGTGGTGAAGTTGTAAACTTCAAAAACTTTTACCGCAACTGCTTTAATGTAATTTCAAATAGTATTGTCTTTGGTATTTCGCATAAGGAACTTTTGCTTGGTGCGTTTATCGCCGAAAATGTTGACCCTGATTCATTCAGTTTGACTGATTGGGTAAAATATAAAGATTTGCTTGATGAAAACGACCTTGAAGCAATGAAGCGTTTGAGCGCTATTTTGAAGATTGCTATTGGGCTTGACATCACAGGTTGCGGCGCAATTGCGGACTTATCGTGTGATGTGCTGGGCGATTCAGTAATAATGAAAACTTGCACGGAAAGTGACGTCAGTTTTGAAATCAAATACGCACTTCACGGCGCTAAGAATTTTAAAAAGGCTTTTAACAAATATTTGGAAATTTTGTGAGGTAGAATATGACCATTTCTTTGGAATTGGGCTCATCTAATACGAAAATATTTGACAGCAACAACGGCTTGGTTTACTGTGAACCAAGTGTTTTTGCGATCAAATTGAAAAAAGGTAAAAGTCAAGTCATTGCATATGGCAAAAGCGCCTATGATATGGGCAATGAGTTGCAAGTGGATGAAAAACTTATTCAGCCTATCAAAAACGGGCAAATTGCCGATTTTGAGTCTGCGAGAATAATGCTTGACTGCATTCTAAACGACTTGATAGGAAACAAGAACAAGCGCAAAGATATTGTTGTTATCTTAGCCGTGCCGTCGTGCTCAACAAAGTCGCAACGTGAGCAATTTAATGACCTATTACATAAGCTGGGCTTTTATTCAATCACGCTTGTTCCTCAGCTAACTGCAACAACGGCATTGCTTGATGAAAACATAAACAATACATATTTAGTTGTTGACATTGGTGCAGGGAAAACCGAGATTGGGTTGTGCACAATCAAAAATGTTGTCAATGCAATCAGTTTGTCACTTGGGGGCGAATTAATAGATTTGGGTATCTATGAAGCACTTAAAAACAAATATAATATTTCTGTTTCGCGTCGTGAAATTGAAAGAATAAAAGAATCCGTAGGGAGTTTGTATACTACCGACGAAACAACAAGTAAAATTTGGGCGCAAAATAGGGATGATTTGACAAACCATTTTTATGTTGTTTCAAACAAAGATTTTAATGATGTGTTAAACATTTGTTACGATAAGATAATTGAAGCAATAAAGGTGTTTATGAATACGTTGGATGATGAGTATCGTCAAGCGGTTATAGAAACGGGAATATTCTTTACAGGCTTGAGTTGTGAAATTATCGGTTTTGAAAAATACTTTAAGAACAAATTAAACACAAATATTTTCCTTCTTGATTCTCCTTCATCAGCAACTGTCGAAGGGGCATTGAATTATTACATTAATCACTAATTTGAATGCCACATATGGTGTATTATTAACGTAGAATACACCATATGTGGTATTTTCAATAAAACAACTTAGTAAATACTTTTTGCGTGCAAAGCTATTATAATTTTGTTTTCTACAAAACTTGTAATATTTTGTCACAAGTTGCCAAATTTTTTAATAAGAAAACTTTTTGTAAATGTTATAATGTTTTTTGAGGTGGTTATGGCGAGAAAATTTGTTATAACAAGTGGCAAAGGCGGTGTTGGGAAAACAACCGTTTGCGCAAATATTGGTGCAAGTTTGGCACGCCAAAAACAACGTGTTTGCATTTTGGATGTGGACATCGGGTTAAATAATCTTGATGTTGTTATGGGGATTGAACAACAAATTGTGTTTGATTTGGTTGATTGCATTGAAGGTAAGTGTAGATTGAAACAAGCGCTTATACAGGATTTTAACGAACCGTATTTATTTGTTTTGCCGTCGACTCAAAGTTTGAATAACACAAAAATAAGCAAAACGCAAATTAAATCCATAGTGGACGAATTATCGTATGGTTTTGATTTTATTTTGATAGATTGTCCTGCTGGAATTGACCTTGGCTTTCATCGCGCGGTGTTTTCCGCTTCGGAAGCCATTGTTGTGACAACGCCGCATATTTCAGCAATAAAGGACGCGTCAAAGGTGGTTGATATATTAAGCACATATGAACTATGTTCAGTGAACCTGCTTATTAATAGAGTTAGAGGCGATTTGATAGCGGATAAAACAATGCTATCTGTTGATGAAATTGCAAAAGTTTTTGACGCCACATTGATTGGCGTTGTACCTGAGGACGACGGAATAATTTCGGCATTAAATCTTGGTGGGGCAGTCGATTTAAACTCAAAATCAAGTAAAGCGTTTTCAATGATTGCGAACAATATAATTTACGGAAATAATGATGTCATAAATTTTCAAAAAGAATATAAAGGCTTGTGGGGATACTTGAAGCGAAAAATCAAAAGGAGCATATAATAAATGAATGAAATACATATATCGACAAATGCGCTAGATAGAGTCAAAAGCGCCATTGCAACTGATAAGCATTTTAAGCCCGACAAATTGGCGGAAGTTTTGAAATCGGACATTTATATGACACTCAACGAGTATGCAGACGTGCGTGGTGACGATTTTAAAATTAGCATTGAGGTTAACGACTTTGGTGAATATATTATCAATATTTGCGCCATTGCGCGCCGACTCAAAGTAATTGGTATAGTTCCGGACAAACTGTAAATTCTAATTGCTTGCACTAGCGCATAATATGTACTATGAAAAGAATAAAAAACATTATTTGTTCAATCAAATATAGGTATGTATTGTTAAGCATTTTTGTGCTAGTGTGTGCGTCTTCAATAACATTTATTGATAAAAATTTTTGGAATACGCTGCTTGATAGTGTCAAAACAACGCTAGAGTCTACGAAGCCGACTGAAGAATTATTTGACGATACGGGCAGGGTAAAGTATATTTCCGTGCTGTTTGATAAAAATAGTTGCGTGGTATCTGCTCAACCTTTTGATTATGAACTAAGTTTTAAAAATTATGATAATTTCATAAATAACGACGGTTGTATAACTATTGTGGGCGCTTCAGGCGTTTTATACGCGCCGTCGTCGGGAAAGGTTCACATAAATGCGCTAACAGATGGTGTGACGGAAATAAAAATTGAACACAGCTCTCAATTTATGTCGGTTTTTGCGGGGCAAATTGGGCTTGGTGTGAAAAATGACGACTTTGTTCAAAAGGGGCAACCCCTTGCCATACTACTGGGGGATTTACAGTTTTTTGTTTCGCAAAATGACGAAATTCTTGATTCCATAGACTTCTCAAATGGTGAAATGCTATGGAAAGAGTAAAGTTTAGAATACACCCATTGTTTTTGATTTTTGGTGTGCTTGCATTTTGCGTCAATCTAGGGCTGGTTTTTGTTAGTTATTTGATTTCAGCATTGCTGCACGAACTCGGGTACGCATTTGTTGCGCACAAATTGGGGTACAGGTTGCAGCAAATATCACTGCTTCCATTTGGGGCGGAACTAAGTTTAACGGATGACAAATTCGTCAAAAACGATGAGATAAAAGTAGCCATTGCTGGACCACTTGTCAATTTGATATTGATTGTCATATTTGTTGCACTTTGGTGGATGTTTCCTATAACATATTATTACACTGACATATTCGTTTTTGCTAATGCAGTTACATTTGTATTTAATTTGCTGCCCATATTTCCGCTTGACGGAGGGCGCGTTTTTAGGGCACTTGTTAGCAAGAAAAGGGATGCAATTCAAACTGAAAAAATAGTGAGTAGAACTGCAATTTGCTTGTCATTGCTATTCTTTGCAGTTTTTGTAATAAGCATATTTTTCAAACCATTTTATGCACTTGCAATCGCTTCAATTTTTATGTTGACTGGGGCGTTTAACTTTAATAAAAATGCTGTGTACAAGCGGATGATTTTCGCAAAGGATTTTCAAAAAAACTTGAAAAAGGGATGCGATATAAACTTGGTCGCAGTATCAAGTGAAATGCCACTCTATAAGTTAATAAAGTTTATAAATCCTCAAAACTACACAATATTTGTAGTTTACGACGAAAAAAATAATTTGCAAACTGTCATTTTGGAGAAAAACTTAGACGCCTTGTTTACAAAATATCAATCGTATACGCTCTTGAAAGAGATAAAAACTAAAAAATAGTCATTGCAAACATTTTGTTTTTTTTAGCGAATATGTTATAATTACTTATAAAGCAAAGCGGAGCTTTGTAAAGGGAGTTTCTATGCAAATTAGTAAAGAAGATTTAGAAATGATTAGAAAATCTGGGGAAAGTTTGTTTTTAAACGAACTAAAGTCATTCTATCTTTTGGGAGATACAAATGAATACGACAAATTTGAGCCGTCAAAATTAAATTTGAATGCCGCAAGTGATTTTGATAAGTACAAATATGCCTGCTGCTCATATGCTGGATTTAAAATTGATGAGAATGAAGAAAGGGCGTTTCGTATTTGGCTAGACCTTGCAAACTCAGGGCAAGTTGAGTCAATGTTAGAAAGTTCAGTGTTTTTTTTCAAAACCAATGATAGTGAAGAAGGTTTCAAGATGCTTCAAAAGTGCGCTAATGCAGGCAATCAAATTGCGCAATTTAGAATTGCTCTTTGCTATATGTTTGGATTTGGTACTACACAAAATCAAGAAAAGGCAATGAAGATTTTTGAAAAGCTTTCAATGAGTAATTATCCTAACGCCGTCTATATGCTGGGCTCGTTCTATTACAATGGCGATGATAAAATTGTTCCACGCGACCAAAACAAGGGTTGGGAACTAATCAAGAAGGCGTGCAAATTGGGTTCGCCGTTTGCTGAATATGAGGTTGCTATTCAACTTTGCGCGCACAAAGAGGATCATTCTTTCACGCCTGATGTAATTGCGTTGCTTGAAAAATCTGCAAATGGTGGTGACTTGCGTGCTTTGTATTTACTGTCACTTGCTTATGCGAAAGGTGAGGGCGTTGAAATCGACCTTGAAAAGTCTATGAACTACCTTGCACAAAGTTATGAAGGGGAGTTCCCGCTTGCAATTGATTTAATGGAGAAATTAAGAAAAAGCATTAGAGAATAATTCAAAATACTAAATATGGTGTATTATGAAAATATAATACACCATATTTAGCGTATTATATCATTTTATGTATCATAGTTTTATATTGCCTGATGAAGTTAAGTATCGCGACGAAATTTGACACGCTTAATTATTTAAAATAGTAATGATTTCATCTACAATATTTTTATTTCCTGCTTTATAAAACGCTTTTTGATTTTTTTCAATTTCAATTTTGTTTTTGATTAAATCGTCTATAGTGTCTATAAGCGAATTTATTTCTAGGGTTTGAAGATAAGTACCCAAATTATGTTGTTCAAAGTATTGAGCATTTTCAATTTGGTCGCCGCGCGATTCTTTCTTAGAAAGTGGGTAAATTATCATAGGTTTGTTTACGGCTAAAATTTCAAAGAGCGCATTTGACCCGCCGCGTGTGAATACTACATCGCATTGGTTGATAAGAGTTGGCATTTCATTAGAAAATTCAATCTCTTTATAGTGCGCGTGTTTTGTGCCACTAGATTTTCCTTTACCACACAGATGAATAACATCGTATTTTTGTGTTAGCGTGTCTAAGTTACCTAAAATGAATTTGTTGATTGCAGTTGCGCCTTGACTACCGCCCACAAATAGAATAGTAGGAAGATTATTTTTGAAAAGTGAGTCGACATTAAATTTTTTAAATTCTTTTCGTATCGGCGCGCCTGTGCAAACAAACTTTTTACCTTTTGCGGTTGAATCAAATGTTGTGCAAATTTTGTCGCAGTATCTTTTTGAGATTTTGTTTGCAAGTCCCATAGTTAAATCCGATTCGTGAGCAATTACTTTTATTCCTAATTTGTGTGCTGCAACAACTACAGGAAGTGAAACATAACCTCCTTTTGAAAAAACTACATCGGGGGACAAATCTTTTATAATGGTTTTGCATTCATTGATGCTTTTTATTAGCCTCAATGGTATGGTAAAGTTTTTCAGGGTAAATTTTCTTATAAGTTTTGGTGTTTCAATAGAAAAGTATTTTATGCCGTACGGTTTAATCAAATCTTTTTCTAACTGCTTTCCGCTGCCGATATAAAAAATTTCGCCAAAGTGTTTTCGTAGGTCACCTATTAGTGCAAGATTTGGAATCATATGCCCAGCGGTTCCGCCTCCAGTTAATACTATTTTCATTTCTACCTCGCTTTTACCTATTATATGTATTTGTCAAAAAATATTGCATTTAACAAATGCAAATTTTTAGTGGTAAACGGCGTTTGCAAATTGACATAAATAAAGGAAAAATTATGAATAAACTAACTTATGAAGATTTATTAAGTATTGAAAAGCCATCTCGATATTTAGGTGGCGAATACAACTCAGTAATAAAAACGGGTAAAACATACATAAGAAATTGCTTTTGCTTTCCCGACTTGTATGAAATAGGGATGTCGCACACGGGGATGAAAATTTTGTATGAGATTATCAACAATCAGTCACAAAGCGTCTGCGAAAGGTGTTTTGCGCCACAAAAGGATTTTGCTGAGTTATTAAGAAAACGTGGCATTGAACTATTTTCACTTGAAACCCACACATCACTTAGAGAATTTGACTTTTTGCATTTTACATTTCAGTATGAAATGAGTTATACAAATTTTCTTTATATGCTCGACCTTGCTAACATCCCACTGCGTGCAAAAGATAGAGACGATTCGTATCCTATAATTATTGGTGGGGGGCCTTGCGCTATCAACCTAGAGCCGCTTGCTGACTTTTTGGATGTTATTATAGTGGGTGACGGCGAACTTTTAAACCAAAAAATTCAAGAAACCTATAAAATAGGTATGACTAAGGCGGAATTTTTTGAAAAAATAAAGGATTTGCAAGGAATATATATTCCTTCGCTTTACAAAACGCACGAAGATAATGGTTTTACGGTTGTAGAGTGTCACGCTAAAGTCAAAAAAAGCATAATAGAAAACTTGGATGAAGCGTTTTATATGGCAAAGCCTGTAGTCCCCAATATGGAAATCGTTCATAATCGTGTGGCAGTGGAATTGTTTCGCGGGTGTACACGTGGTTGCCGTTTTTGTCAGGCAGGATATTTTTACCGTCCTATTAGGGAGCGTACTGTTCAAAATATTGTCGATATTTCTAAAAAGCTCATAAAAAACACAGGTTATACTGAACTGTCTTTATTTAGTTTATCTAGTGGGGATTATCCATATTTGTTAGACTTAATTGAAAAATTGAAGGCAGAGGACGACTTGAAAGGAGTGAAGTTTGCGTTGCCGTCGTTAAGGCTCGATAGTTTTAAAGGAGCATATTCATTTGAAAGCCGCAAATCAAGTTTGACATTTGCGCCTGAAGCGGGAACACAGCGCTTGCGCAATGTCATCAATAAGAATATTACTGAAGATGACATCTTGTCAAGTCTTGCTGACGCATTTGAGGCAAAGTATGATAAAATCAAATTATATTTTATGATAGGATTGCCAACTGAAACACAAGAGGACTGGCAAGGTATCGTTGATATTACAAAAAAAATACAGCAATTATACCAACAAATAAACAAAACAAGAAAATTACCGAAAATAACAGTAAGTACAAGTATTTTCATCCCAAAACCATTTACGGCTTTTCAATATGAAAAATTTGAGAGCAAAGAGTATGCCGAAAAAGCTATTAACTTTTTAAGGACTGAATTGAGAAATATCAAAGTCAATTATAATTACCACGACTATGACGTTAGCCTCATTGAAACTATTTTAGCGCGCGGTGACAGAAAGTTATCGTATGCGATAGAGAAAGCATATCGTCTTGGGTGCGTTTTTGACGGCTGGACTGAATACTTTGACTTAGCAAAGTGGATGGAAGCACTGAAGGATGTTGACATTGATAGGTATTTAAATGAAATTGACGAATCACAAAATTTGCCGTGGGATGTAATAGATATAGGCGTCAGCAAACAATACTTAATCAATGAGCGCCGCTTGTCGCGCAAAGCGCAAACAACTTGCGATTGTCGTGGTGGATGCACGGGTTGTGGACTAACAAGAATAGGAGGGTGCAAAAATGCTGCTCGTAAAATTTAAGAAAGTAGATAGTTTTGCTTTTTGCTCATACTTGAATTGTCGCGATGCCATAATTCAAACAATAAAAAGGGCAGGCATTCAAGTTGAGTACTCGCAAGGCTTTAACCCTCACGAACTACTGTATTTTAGTCCGCCAACCTCGCTAGGAATTAAAAGTGAATGTGAGTACTTTACAATATATACGAATGACACTATAGATTTTGTGGGCAGATTTAACGCAAATGCGCCTAGCGGATTGCAAGTTGTTTGGACAAAAGAAGTGGAGGCTCGCCCTGATTTTTACAATTTAATTGATTTTGCGAGATTTGAAATTCAAGTTGGCAACAATGGAAATGAAATAAATTTGGACAAATTGAACTTTGAAGTGTTTGATGAAAAAAAACAAAGCGTTGTAGATATCCGCGACCTCGTGGAGAATATACAGTTTGACAATGGGAGATTTGACTGCATCATTGCTTGTGGGCAAAAAAGCAATCTAAAGATAATGAATCTTATCAAATGTTTGAAAAATAGTTTTGGCGTTGAAATTTTGAGCATAAGAAAATTGGAACTATACAAAAATTTGCCAAATAAAATTGTTCTAAATAATGAAAGCCAAAATTTAGCGCACAATGGTATTGAGAAAATCAATCTTGTACCGTTAGATAAATTATTATAATAAAAATTTGATAATTTTTTGAAAACTGCACATAATAATTTGAGGTAGTTATTATGGAAAAAGAAAATTTTAATAACGATAGTCAAAAATTGTTAAGTGCAATCTATAAAAATGTGAGGATAGCAACTCAGTCAATTGAGAATATTTTGTCGTCGACAAAGTTAAATGACATAACTGTTGAATTGAGCCGCGAACTCAGTCAATACTACGTTTTTGAAAAAGAAGCTGTTATGCTTTCGCAATCAAAAGATTATAATTTGAAAGACAATTCCTTTATTCAAAAAACGCAAGTTTGGATTTCCGTCAAACTCAATTTGTTGTCCTCATCTTGTGCGCAGCACATCGCTGAAATGATGCTTGTTGGCACTATGATGGGTATTATTGACCTTGTCAAAGTAGTTGCAAATCACGACGGCGCTGAAGAAGAAATAATAAATATCGCAAATAGCGTAGAAAATTTTGAAAGAGACAATGTTGAAAAACTTTTTGAGTTTTTGAAAATAAAACCTTTGAAAAATAGTGATGACGATAAAGTTCAAACAAAGGAAGAAGGGGAAGAGGCGGATACCTCCAAACAACCAGATGATTTTACAACATCAAGTGAGTAGAGAAAATGACGAATTTTTTGAAGAAAACGTTATGTCTTTCTGTGCTGATTGGTGGAATTGTTTTTGCTCTTTTGCCTTTTAGTTTGTTTTATGAATACGATTTATTTAAAATAAAAAACGACAACGGTAGCATCGAAAAGTATTACGTGATTGATGAAAAGTCGGCTGAAGAACTAATTAAAAATTCTAATCTTTATGAAGAAAAAGAAGACGAAAACTTTGATTTGATAAAGTTCTTGGAAAGAATTAATGGTGACTTTAAAATCGAAACTTGATTTGCGTGAGATTATAAAAATACAAGATATGGGGTATTCTATTTGTAGAATACCCCATATCTTGTGTAGTATGAAATAGATTACATTTTTATTCTAGCATCAATCAATGAAATGCTGCCATCGTTGTCGTCAATTAAAAGTGGGTTTAAGTCGAGTTCGGAAATATTAAAACTTGTTGCAAAATTGTTAATCTTTTGCATTACATCTTTTAATTGCTCTAAATTTGCAGCGGGTAAGTTTCTAATTTTGCCAAGTAGTTTTGATGTTCTTAGAGCATTTATTTGTTCTTCAATATCTTGCTCATTTGTAGGAAGAACTTTAAATGAAACATCTTTCATTGCTTCAACAAATATGCCGCCGAGCCCAAACATTGAGCAAAGCCCAAAGTTGCTATCTTTGATAATACCATATACAAACTCACGCTTGCTTGATTTCATTTCTTGTAAAATAAAGCCGTCAATTTGTTTTTCTAAATTTTTCTTTTTTAAGTTGTTTAAAATTTCATTTATAGCCACAGTCAGTTCTTTTTCGTTAGCAATACCTACTTTGACACCGCCGACATCGCTTTTGTGTGTTATTGTTTTTGATGTTATCTTTATTGCCATAGGAAAACCTATGCTTGGAGCAAGGGAAACTGCTTCACAGGCGTCCTTTGCAAGTGCATACTTGACAAGCGGTAAGTCTAGTTCTCTTAAAACGTTCAGTGATTCAAATGTAGTTAGCATACGGTTTTCAGATTTTGCAGAGAACACGATTTTCTCAATATTTTTATTTTTAACTTGTTTAGTTTTACATTTTTCAGTGCTATTAGATAAATTTGCTTTGCTAAGCGCAAGCACAGCAAGGTCGGTTGAATCATAAACAGGGAAGTGTGTATTCATTTTTTTGATTTCGTCAAATGATTCTTCATTTGTAATAAAGATGCCTACAATACACTTGTCGGGATGCGTTAGTTTTAAATTTTCTAAAATTTGTGCAATTTCTTGGCTTTTTGTTCCCATAATGAAAAGGTGAATACAAATAATTGCGTCGATATTTTCGTTGTTTAAACACAGTTCTAGTGTTTTTTTGTAGTCATCTACGCTTGCGGAAGCCACCATATCAACAGGATTTTTGACTGACGCCTGCTTTTGTAAGTATTCACGCATTGCCGATTTTTCGCTATCGGTAAAGTCGTATAAATTCACATCGAGTTTACTGAGTGTGTCCACGGTCATAATTGCAGGGCCGCCCGCGTTTGTAATAACGGCCACTGAATCAATTTTTTTATTTACCTTTGTGGTAGACAAAAGGGAAGCAACGGCTACAAGAGCATCGATGGAATCAACGCGAATTATGCCGCATTGGCGCAAAAACGAATCCGTAATGACATCGGAACTTGCCAAAGCACCTGTGTGTGAAGATGCTGCTTGTGCGCCACGTGCGCTGGTGCCAGATTTTATGCAAATAATCTTTTTGTTGACCTTTTTGCAAACTTCAAGCATTTTGCTAGGATTTTTTACAGTTTCCATATAAAGCATTATGACTTCTATATTTTTTTGACTGCCAAAATATTCAATCAAGTCGGCAAAGTCGACATCACATTGATTTCCGAGGCTCACGCAATATTTCAAACCAACTTGTGTGGCGTCAAAAATGTTCATAATGCCGCTCGCAAGGGCGCCCGATTGGCTAATGAGTACAGCATTGCCATTGTGACATTTTGATTGTGAAAAATTTGCATTCAAGCCGATTTCGTTGTTCACAAGCCCTATAGTATTTGGTCCAATAATGTTCAAATTGTTTTCCGCAGCAAGTGTTGCAAGACTTTGCTCAATCTTTTTGCCCTCAGCACCCATTTCGCCAAAACCAGCGGAAATGATATAAAAATTCTTTATTCCAACTTTTGCGCTCTGTACAATGTTTTCGTAAACAGCAACTGCAGGAATTGCGATAATGGAAAGGTCAGGTGTTTTAGGTAATTCGCAAACCGATTTGTAGCACTTTTCCCCGAGAATTTCATCGTACTTTGGATTGATGGGATAAATATCGCCGCTAAAATCGCTGTTTATTATATTGTTGATGAGGCGAAGCCCAACGCTGTCGTTTTTTTGTGAAGCCCCAACAATAGCAATGCTTTTTGGGTTAAGCATCTTAGTCAAATTTTTTGCCATAATCACTCCTAATTGATAATAATACAAACATTATACATTATTTAAAGGTTAAATGCAAAATATTTTGGGTAGTTTCTAGTTTTTTTTGAAAAAATGATTGACAATATTTTATAAATCGTATATACTTTATAAGTCAAAATATGGAGAGAACTATGTTATTGAATCTAAATTTGGCAAAAGCGCAAAATGGCAATATTCTTTCCGCTCAAGGCGAAATTGTTGTAAATTGTGACATTTTGGAATCAATGTGTGATGATTGTGACAATATTTGCAAAGTGGATGTTGAGTATCGCTACAATGGCGAATATGTCGAGTGCAGAGGGAAAGGTTCAATCCATTTAAAAGGCAATTGTTACCGATGTGGTGAAAAGGTGGACACGTTGCACGAGTTTGAATTTGAAGATAATATCTTGCCCGCAAATTCAAACGTTGGCGACGACGCGTACTACTTTAAGGGCGATACGGTCGATATAACGAAGTTGGTTGAGGATAGTTTGATTACTTCCTTGCCAGTGCAGTTGCTTTGTAAAGCGGACTGCAAAGGGTTATGCCCACATTGCTATACAAATCTGAATTTTGGCGTTTGCGAATGTGGAGAAGATACTAGCAATTCTCCATTCGCAGTGCTAAAAAACATCAAATAGGAGGATAAAAGAATGGCAGTTCCTAAGCAGAAGGTATCTAAACAAAGAAGAAATAAAAGAGTGGCATCAAGTTGGAAAATTACAACTCCTACGTTGACTGAATGCCCTAATTGTCACGAATTGATGGCTAATCACCAAGTTTGTAAAGCTTGCGGTTACTATGATGGCAAACAAGTTGTTGACCTTGAAAAAAACAAAACTGAAGAACAATAAGATGCACAAGACTCGTGCGTCTTTTTTTGTTTTATTTGAGAGATAGTGTGAAGATAAATGTACTATATTTCACTCTTGCGCTTGTTTGTTAGAATGCAAAGCAATGCGGAAACAAACATTAGCCCTGAGAAAATAAGGTAGTATATGCGTAGCGGTACAAAATAACTAGAAAATAGCAACACTATACCGCAAAAGAAATACGATTTAGCGCGTTTTCTTTCAAAGGCATACTTCGTTAGCCTTACTAATGTCATTTTTTCCTTTGTTGGTGCTTCTATTGTTATTTCGGGGAAAATTTGCGTCGGTTCAATTAGTTTTAGATAAATATCTTTTAAATTCATTATTGTGTATTTGATTTTTTTATAATTTTTAGATGTTGCAAAGCAATCGTCAGTAAAATTGGCGCAAAGTATTATGACTTCATTTATTTTGCGATTTTTGTTTTCTCTATATATAGATAACAAATCTTCCAAATCAAATACATCTTTTTTAAAGTAGGGTAGATATAAAATTTTTTGGTTGTCAATAGTTTTTAGCAATTCGCCTTTTGAATTTGGTTCAATAGATAACAATTTTGCAAAATATTTGCGCAACTCTAGGTGGCTTGCGTTGTTGAGTTGTTTTTTTATTGTTTCAATCTTTTTGATTTGTTCGTTTTTTAGCGAAAGCTTGGCATCTTTCTTTAGTTTGAAGTAAAACAATAATATCCCGACAATTACGGTAGTTAAACCCGCCAAAAGCAAGCAAATTGAAAAAGACAACAATGTTGCACGATAAAAAACAAGCGAAATGAAAAAGATTAGTATAAGCTTAAAGATTTCATCAATGTAAAATGCAAGTTTGAACATAGTTTTTACCTCAAGATTGTTATTGACAAAATAAATCAGTATTATAATTTAATTGACAAAATTCATAAATTTTGTTAATATATTTGTATGGAAAAATTTATATCTAATAGTGTTGAAGAAACTGAAGCAATCGCACAAAAGATTGCAAAAACTACGCCACATGGTACAGTGATTGAACTAATTGGCGACTTGGGAGCGGGCAAGACGGCGTTTTCTAAAGGATTTGCTAAAGGATTGGGCATCACTGCTACTGTTACAAGCCCAACGTTTGTGCTCCTGAACACATATGAGGGCGATGGCGTTGAATTGAACCATTTTGACTTGTATCGCATTGAGGATGAAGAAGAACTTGACCTAATGGGCTTTCAAGAAATTTTTTATAACAAAAACGCAATATACCTTGTTGAGTGGCCACAAATTGCCGAAAAAATGCTACCGCAAAATAAGTATGTTATCACAATAAATAAAATTGACGATAATTCTAGAGAAATTGTATTGGAGAAGAAATGAATATACTTTGTATAAACACTTGCTTTAAGGTTAGTGATGTTTCACTATACAGTGACAATTATCAATTTGAAGCGAAACAGGAAAGCGCTTTGCAACATTCAGTCGTTTTGATGAGTCAAATTGATGATGTGTTTGCTAAAGCAAAAATGAAATGCGCCGACCTAGATTTTGTGTGCGTTGCAGTTGGCCCCGGTAGTTTTACAGGTATAAGAATTGGTATTGCAGTCGCAAAAGGAATATGTGACGCAACCGCGAAAAAAATAATACCTGTAGATACTTTAAGTTTGATTGCTTATAATGCGTCAGGTAAACCAGATTTTGTCGTTATTAAAGGCATCGCTAATGAATATTTCGTTGGAGAATGCACGGACGGAAAAGTGACAAATAAAATGTTGCTCACAAAAGAGGAATTTTTGAAAAAGTTGACAGTAAATTCTACCATTGCAACAATTGAGGATTTGAGCGATGATGGCTTTTCGTGCACTATTGAGCGCATTGAAAAAATTGATATGAGACAAATTGCGTTTGATAACATTGAAAACGCAGTTGAGCCAATTTATGTTGAACCGCTTTATTTGAGATTAAGTCAAGCGGAGATGCAAAAGGGTGCTAGCAATGCAAATAGTTGATGCGGATGATATAAGCATTCAGCAAATTGCTGAAGTCGAGAAAATTAATTTTACCACTGAGTTTTACTTGCCAGTGCAACTAATTGAAATGATGCAAAATCCTAACTACATAATCAAGGTTAACACGGAAAATAACATTTTTTGTGGCTATATCATAATATACAAAAACATTGATTTTGACGAAATTTATAAGATTTGCGTTAAGGAAGAGTTTAAGCGAAAGGGCTACGGTAGCGCACTTATTGACTACGCAAAAAGTATTTGCTCAAACAAACTGTTTTTGGAAGTGCGCGCTTCAAATGAGATTGCAATCCAATTTTATTTATCAAACGGCTTCAAAATCAATGGCAAAAGAAAAGGTTACTATTCAGGAAACGAAGATGCAATTTTGCTGGAGTATATTAAATGATATTTCAATATGAAGTTCGTGGCACACAAAATTTGATAATATCTTGTGCAGATAGTGCTAAAGAAGGCGACTTTGACAAAGAAGAAAGAGTAGTTAAAAAACTGCATTATGAGTTCAATGAAGTAAACGTCAAAGCGCCGACAATTGTGTTGCTGCACGGCTGGGGTGGGAATTATCAAAGCTTATTGCCTATTTATTCCGCATTTGATGACTACAATATCTTGTCGTTAGACTTTTGCGGATTTGGGCAAAGTGACAAGCCTACTGCGGATTTTACCATATTTTCGTATTGCGAAATAGTCGCTAGTTTGCTAAAGTATTTAAATTTAACAAATGTAATATTGGTAGGACATTCTTTTGGCGGACGCGTTGCTTTAATATTGAGTGAAACTAACAAAGACATCGTGAAAAAACTAATTTTGATTGATTCAGCAGGTCTTAAACCGCGTTTTAGCGCAAAAAAGACATTTAAAGTTTTTAGATACAAAGTAAACAAAAAACTTGTTGCGCACAACTTGCGGAATGCAAAATGTCTAGAAAAGTATGGTTCAGCGGACTACAAAAAACTAAGCGCCGATGAAAAAAAAGTTTTTTCAAGGGTTATTGGGCAGGATTTAAGTGATTTCGCAAAAAAAATAGAGCAAGAAACTTTAATTCTTTGGGGAGAAAAAGACAAAGATACGCCGCTTTATATGGCAAAAAAGTTGCATAAATACATAAAAAGTAGTAAACTATTTGTGATTAAAAGTGCTGGGCATTTTTCGTACCTAGACAATAAACAAGCAGTGATTAATATTATAAAGGAATTTTTGAAATGAATTTTATTGATGCGGCAAATATACATATGTATGTTGCGATTGCAATTTCGGTTGTCAATGCAATTTTGATGTGGTATGTTGGTTACAAGTTTTTTCAAATTTTGCAACTTTCTAACTACAAGACAAAACCGTACTTCAATTGGATAAAAGATACCAAAGGGAAGTATATGTCGCGCGTTTCAATGCTGTCTATATTGACATTTGCCTTGATGATGGTCACAAATGTTATCTTAGACGCGACAGATATTGATGCATTTTGGTCGTATTTTGGGCTGATATTCTATTTCTACTTGGTCATTGTTTTTATTGTCAATGCCTATAGCGCGCCTAAAAAGACGCCACTAAAAATCACAAATCGAATGAGCCGACTTAAGTATTCCTTTATAGTGCTTTGCAGTGTCGTAACATTTTGTATTATTTGGTTTTTCACACAATTTTGCTCTCCAATTAGTTATGCAGCCGTCGCCTTGACGCCAATGCTTTTGCCGCTTATGGTACTATTTGTCAACTGGTGTTTGGCGCCTTTTGAAAAATGGAATTC
>JBNMHN010000003.1:0-26652 GCA_050872805.1 Clostridia bacterium | reverse complement strand
CTAATATTCAATATAAGTTTATCTTCACATTGCACAATCAAATTTACGTTGGGGAATAACAACACTTAAAAAGCACAAAAAACAGTAGCCAAATCAGTTTGAATTTTATAATTTATATGGTATAATTCTAAACAAAAACATATTTTTGCATTGAAAATGGATTTGTGATAAAAGGAGAAAGTATGTCAAATTTTTTTAAAGTAATTCTAAAACTTTTAGGCGTGGTTATCGGTGCGTTTATTGCGGCTATAATCGTGGGCGGTTTGATTTCTAAGCAGGAAGTTAATTTCTCTAAGGAAATAATAACTGATTCAATGACGCTTGCTGTTTTTGGTATTTTGATGCTGCTTTTTATTTGTTACTTGCTGCAAGACTCAATGAAAGGAGCAAAGTTCTTTACGGGGAAGAAAGGCGATAAGGACGGCAAACAAAAGCAGTTCTTTGACTCAAAATTCTTGACTATAAAGGAACTAAATAAAATTACGACATTTGCCAAATGGGCAGATTTGAAAACTGTTAATGATGGTATTTTGGTACGCGCGGAAGCGAAGGGAAGCTCGATTGATGTAAACCTTAGAAAACCTATTCACACAATGGTTATTGGTACAACGGGTTCAGGTAAAACAGCAATGTATGTTGACCCGTTCATTCAAATCTTGTCGGAGACAAAAACTCGCCCGTCGATTGTCGTTACTGACCCGAAAGGCGAACTTTATGCGCACCACGCATACAAATTAAAGCAAAAGGGTTACAATGTCAAGGTCTTGAACTTGCGTGATGTGTTCTCATCAACACGTTGGAACCCTATGGGACGTGCTTATGACATTTACCAACGCGCTATGCACATTGATAGCGAAGTAGTTATTCATAAGCAACCAATGGACAAAAACTGTAAATTGATGCTCGCAACAAGTGACACGGCAGCGTTTGGTGATGAGTGGTATGAATTTAATGGCACCGCATATGCTGATAAGCAGTCGCTTATGAATGACGTTATGTCATTTAAAAAAGTGTTGATTTCCGACGCTCAAGAAGATTTGAAAGATATTGCAATGACGCTTGTTCCCGTCGAAAACCAAAACGACCCATCGTGGGAAATGGGTGCGCAAGGCTTTGCGCAAGCGGTTTTGTACGCAATGCTTGAGGACTCGGCTGACCCAAAATGCAATATGACGCGCGAAAAGTTTACGCTTTATAACTTTGGTAAAATCGCGTTCTTCCGTGACCTTGACCCTGATGACCAATTTAAGACATTGAAAAAATACCTTTGCCAAGGTAGAGACAAATTTTCGGAAGTTCCGCAATTAGCAAACACTGTCGTTGGCGCTGCGCCAAACACTGCGCGTTCATATGTGTCAGTACTTTCTACAAAACTCGGGCTTTTGTCGGACAATGGTATTTGTTATGCAACAAGTGCCGACGAAATGGAGTTTGAAAAATTTGACGAGCAACCAACAGCGTTCTTTATCATTATTCCAGACGAAAAACAAACGCGTCACGGCATCGCAACGCTTTGTATTGTTCAACTTTACAAAATTTTGATTGAACTAGCAAACAAAAATGTCGCAAAAGAGCGTCAACTCAATCGAAATACCTACTTTATTATGGATGAGTTTGGTAACTTGCCAAAGATAAACTTACTAGATAAAATCATCACAGTCGGTCGTTCGCGTGGTATATTTATGGTTTTGGTTGTTCAAAGCTATACTCAACTTAACAACATTTATGGTGACAAGGTCGCCGACATTGTCCGCACTAACTGTAATATTCAAGTGTTCATCGGTACAACCGACCAACGCACGAAAGAAGAATTTAGTAAAATGTGCGGTAACATCACAGTCAAAACAACATCAAAGACAAAAGGCGAAAAGGATAGTAAGTCCGAGTCGACGAGCGAAACATCTCGTCCGCTCATCTATCCTGAAGAACTTGAGTTGTTGCCAAAGAATACTTGTATCGTCAAAATGTATCACGAAAACCCAGTCAAAGCCGTGTTCACGCCTGCTTATGCTGTGCCAAAACTTTACCTAATGAAGAATATTCCAACCGAGTATGCGCCTGCGCGCACGCTTGACGAAGCGCGAATGTTCTATGACATTGAAGCGCGCAACAAGGCTGTTTTGCAACAATCAACATCATCATTTGACGACTTTGACTTCTAATGTGTGGTAAATTTCGAGTTTGTTTGCACAAATGGTTGTGAGAAAAACAAAAAAGGATAAAATTTTATGAAATGTGTATTTTGTGGCTATGAAGATAGCAAAGTTTTAGATTCGAGAAATACTGAAGAAATCAACGCAATACGTAGGCGACGCGAATGCAACCGCTGCGGAAAACGCTTTACTACATACGAAACGGTCGAGACATCGCCGTTGCTTGTAATCAAGTCGGATAACTCTAGGCAGGAGTTTTCGCGCGAAAAAATTATAAAAGGGCTTATCAAAGCGTGTGAAAAGCGCCCTGTATCGTCCGAGTCAATGGAGAAAATTGTCAATAAAGTAGAACAGTATGTCATAAACTATCCCTCTCAAGAGATAAAGTCAAGCCAAATCGGGGAAATTGTTATGAATGAACTGAAAAAACTTGATGAAGTTGCATACGTCCGCTTTGCGTCAGTCTATAAGAGATTTACTGATATCGACAATTTTGTGGACTTTTTGCGCGACTGCGAAAACAAATTTAAAGCGTAAATACAAAGAAAAATTAAACTATACAATACAAGTAGCAAAATAAACTTTCCGTTGCGGGAATGTAGTTTTGCCACTTGTTTTTTTATGTGAAATTGAACATCCAATTTTAAATCACAACGTGATTTTAGATAACAAAAATTGCCGAAAAATGTTTGTCGAAAAGTTTGACAAATGCAAAATTAAGTGGTAAAATCTAGGCATAGTTTTGGAGGCAATTATGAATACAACTGTACATTTTCATAATGGGGTATATAACGGAGAAGCATTGTTAGTGTTGCAAGAAGAAAATGTAGAATACTATAAGCGTGAAGGTTTTGGCGTTATGAACTATCGCGGCGGGATGAAATATGAGGGGTACTGGGAAAACAATCAACGCAGTGGTAAAGGTAAGGTGTATTATAAGGACGGTGATGTCTATGTAGGTACATTCTATAAGGACAAAAAGCACGGAGACGGAATGTTGTATCGTGCTAATGGTGATGTTTATAAAATGACTTTTGCGCTCGATAGATTGGTTTCAAGTGAAAAATTTTTAAGTACTAAAAAAGCGCCAAGCAAAAACACCACAGTTGCTACTAAAATTGAGGCTGGAATAGAAAGATAGCATTTACATTGTTTGATAGTATTTGCTAAATGGTATATTGCTTTTTGTGTAAAAAAAGAATGACAAATGAAGTTCTATTTGTTATAATAACATCGTGGCCCGCTGTTTACGGCCACTTAAAAAAAGAATGGGATGCAAAGCATCCTGCTAAACCAACACTTTGAGCGCAAGCAAAAGAAGTGTAGCGGAACAGAACCATACATCACGTATGGTTGAGCCAATCTTGAAAAGGTATGTT
This sequence comes from Clostridia bacterium, assembly GCA_050872805.1. Classification (GTDB taxonomy): domain Bacteria; phylum Bacillota; class Clostridia; order Christensenellales; family UBA1242; genus CAKVOD01. Next base: position 23,120 of record JBNMHN010000003.1, on the reverse strand, counting down.
TCAGTTCGATTCTGAATCAAGGGGCAAAAAATAAAAAACGCTTGAATTAAAGTTTTCAAGCGTTTTTTTTGTAAATCTATGCAGTTGCTTTTTCAGTAGAATTTGCTGCTTTTGTTGTACCTTCATTCTCAAGTTGAATGTTTTTTGCCCACTCGATAATGTTTTTGCGTTCATCATTAAAGTCGTCAACAAAGCATTCGGCGGTGACATTTGTTAAGCATTCGACTGAGTATGAGTGACCAAAATACTTTTTGACTTGCTTCATAGTCATTTCGTATTTCTTAGGGAAGTCAGCAGCAATTTGGTCGACCTTTCTTTCAACGGCATTCATAACAGCCGCCTTTTGTTCGTTGTCAATCATATCCGCGTTTGAAACAGCAGTGCAAAGGTTTGCAAATTTACTAATGAAGTGGTGTGAAAGAACCTTTGCATAGTGCTCGATGAGTTCAATGTGCTTTGGGTCTTTCATCAAAGCGCTGTGCTTGTAGTCTACGGTGACCGAGTTTGTAATTTTATCAAAACCATTATTTAAAATGTTTATAATTTCATCATTTGTGTTCATAACTATACCTCTTCTAAACATTAAATTTGAATAGCATCACATCGCCGTCTTGAACAACGTAGTCTTTGCCCTCAAGTCTGACTTTTCCTTTTTCTTTTGCCTGAGTGAACCCGCCAAGTTCCAAAAGGTCTTTGTAGTTGACGACTCCCGCTTTGATAAATCCTTTTTCAAAGTCGGTATGAATTTTTCCAGCCGCTTGCGGTGCTTTGTAGCCGATAGGAATTGTCCACGCGCGCACCTCGTCTTCACCTGCTGTGAGGAACGACATCAAACCGAGCAAGTGGTAGCAAGCGGTGATAAGTTTGTCAAGCCCACTTTGTTCTATACCAAGTTCGCGCATCATTTCGACTTTCTCGTCGTCCTCAAGCGCGGATAAATCTTCTTCAATCTTTGCGCAAATTGTGACAACTTCCGCATTTTCCTTTTCAGCGATTGCTTTGACCTTTTTGACGTACTCATTGTCAGGTGCGCCCAAATCGTCCTCACTGACATTGGCACAGTAAATGACAGGTTTGGTTGTCAAAAGGAAGAACCCTTGCGCAATTTTCTTTTGCTCGTCACTAAGTGGGGCAAGGCGTGCAGGAAGATTTTTTGACAATGTATCTTTGATAATGTTCAAAACCTCAAATTCTTCTTTCGCGTCCTTGTCGCCCGCTTTGACGGACTTGCCAACCTTTTCAATGCGCTTGTCGACGCTTTCAATGTCGGCAAGAATAAGTTCAAGATTGATAATTTCAATATCATTTTGCGGGTCGACTTTTCCTTCAACGTGAATGATATTTGCGTCGTCAAAACATCTAACGCAGTGAACGATTGCGTCGACTTCGCGAATGTGACTCAAAAACTTGTTGCCAAGTCCTTCGCCAAGGCTAGCGCCTTTGACAAGCCCCGCAATGTCGACAAACTCAATGTTTGCGTAAACCTTGCGTTTAGAATTATAAAACTTTTCGAGTTGGTCAAGTCTTGCATCTGGCACAGGAACGATTCCAACATTTGGTTCTATCGTACAAAACGGGTAATTAGCGCTCATTGCGCCCGCTTTGGTAATTGCATTAAATAGCGTACTTTTTCCTACATTTGGTAGTCCAACAACACCTAATTTCATCATATCTCCTTTATTTATTCAATTATAACTTAATTTTTCTAAAATGGCAAGTGAAATTGAAACATTAATTTTCATTTGTTCACAAAAATTTGCAAAACGCAGCAAAAATCGCGATTTTGGGCGCTTAGGCGAAGCGTAATTGCATAATAAATGTAAAAAAAGAATAAACTAATGTAAGAAGGTGAGGCGTGGATTTTTTTGTTGTCATAATTCTAGGAATAGTGCAAGGACTGACGGAGTTTTTGCCCGTTTCAAGTAGCGGACATTTGGTACTGCTTGAAAATATTTTTGGCGTGAGTGACGGCTCACTATTTTTGAATGTCGTGTTACATTTTGCAACGCTCATTGCAGTTGTCATATTCTATCGCAAAAAATTGTGGGATATTGTCAAGCATCCGTTTCAGCCAATTACCGCGTATCTCATTATTGCCACGGCAATCACTTGTGCAATCGTCGTGTTGTTCTCCGACTTTTTTGAGAGCGCCTTTAGTGGCGGGCTGCTTGCGTGGGGATTTATTTTGTCTGCCATATTTTTGCTTGCAACGGAGTGGGTTTCGCGCAAATATGAAAAAGAAAACTATCCTTATATAAAGGTAGGCTACAAACAGTCCATTTTGTTGGGGCTGTTTCAAGGGCTTGCAATTTTGCCGGGTATTTCGCGTAGCGGAACAACGCTTTGTGCTGGCATAGTTATGGGCGTCGAGAAAAAGGACGCACTTGACTTTTCGTTTTTGATGAGTATACCGATAATTTTGGCGTCGCTTGTCTATGAACTTGTCAAATGTAAGTTCCAAATTTCATTTGCCGATGTTGGTGTTGCGGAATTAGCGGTTGGTAGCATAACGGCATTTGTGTGCGCGATTTTGGGCATAAAACTGATGCTCAAAGTAGTCGAAAAAGTGCAGTACAAGTGGTTTGCAATTTATTTGTTATTGCTTGCGGTCATAACAATTATAGTCATCTAATATAATAGATTAACAAATCTATTGTAGGGAGCGGCTATGGCGAAAAATTACCACACATACAGTAAATCTCAAATATATTCAGAGTTTCAAACGAGCGAGGGCGGGCTTTCAAGCATAGTCGCAAAGGATAGACTTGCGCAAAACGGCGCGAATGCGTTGCCGCAGGGCAAAAAGAAATCTGCATTCTCAAAGATTATGGCGCAGTTCAAGGACCCGATGATAATTGTCCTCATCGCGGCAAGTATCGCATCGTTTGTTATAAGCTTGGTCGAGCATACAAATGATTATGTCGATTCAATCGTCATTGTTGGTATCGTCATATTCAATGCTGTCATTGGATATGTTCAAGAACAAAAAGCGGAGGACGCGCTTGAGAATTTGAAAAAACTTTCTCAAAAAACTGCCAAAGTCGTCCGCGACGGCAAGCAATATGTTGTGCCCGTCGAAGAACTAGTTGTGGGGGATAAAGTCGTTTTTGAATCAGGCGACATAATACCTGCCGACCTATATTTGACCGAATCAGTCAGTTTGAAAATCAATGAATCATCATTGACAGGGGAGTCGAACGCAGTCGAAAAGAGCGCAGGGGAGCGCTTGCCCGAGAAAGCCACGCTCGGTGACCGCACAAATATGGCGTATTCTAGCAGCGTCGTCGTGTTTGGGCGTGGCGCTGGAATTGTGGTCGCAACAGGCACGGATAGCGAAATTGGCAAAATCGCGAATTTGCTAAACGAAACTAATGAGGAGCAAACGCTCCTGCAAAAGAATTTGTCACAACTAGGGAAAGTCATAACAGTGATAGTCCTTGCCGTTGCGGGCTTAATTTTCTTTTTGAGTTTACTACTGACAAACCAGTCATTCATCGACGCATTTATGACGGCGGTCGCAATTGCCGTAGCGGCAATTCCCGAAAGTTTGCCCGCAGTTGTAACAATAATAATGGCGGTTGGCGTCACAAAAATGAGCAAGAAAAACGCCATTGTCAAACGCCTGCACGCCGTCGAAACCCTTGGCGCGTGCGAGGTCATTTGTACGGACAAAACAGGCACGCTCACACAAAACAATATGACCGTCAAGTCCGTTTTTGTTGGAAATCAGTTTGAAAATATTAGCGAAACACTGACTGTCGGGCAAAAGGAATTATTAAATTGTATGCTCCTTTGCAATGACTCAGTTTTGACCGAAAATCACTTGCACGGCGACCCGACAGAAACCGCTCTAATTAGTTTTTCGCATAAATACGGGTATCGACGCAAAGATTGCGGGGTTTCAGCGGAAAGAATATTTGAAATACCGTTTGATTCAAACCGCAAACTTATGAGCACAGTCCACGCGTGCGGAAACTCGCAAGTTGTCTACACAAAAGGCGCAGTTGACAGTTTGCTAAGCAAATGTACGCATATTTTTATTGACGGCAGCGTCCAAACAATGAACGAGCGCTATAAAAAACAAATAAATCAAGCCGTCAAAAGTATGGGCGAAAGCGCATTACGCGTGCTTGCCTTTGCAACAAAGGTTTCACACGACTTAAAACCTAACGAAATCGAAAATAACCTTGTTTTCCTCGGACTTGTCGGGATGCAAGACCCCGCACGCCCGTCAGCACGCAATGCTGTGAAAACGTGTCTCAAAGCGGGGATGATTCCCGTGATGATTACGGGCGACCACAAGGACACCGCGTTTGCCATTGCAAAGGAACTCGGCATCGCAAACAATGAAAGTCAAGTTATGACGGGTGCAGAACTAGATATGCTAAGTGACGAAGAATTTTTGAAGACAATAAACAAAATTCGCGTCTATGCAAGAGTCAGCCCGCAAAACAAAGTGCGTATAGTGAAAGGGTGGAAAAAACTTGGTAAAGTTGTCGCGATGACGGGCGACGGCGTCAATGACGCGCCGAGCCTCAAAACGGCGCACATTGGCATTGGTATGGGCATTACTGGTACGGATGTGACAAAAGATGTCGCGGATGTCGTGCTTGCCGACGACAATTTCGCAACAATCGTCATTGCAGTTGAAGAAGGGCGCAAAGTTTTTGCAAATATTCAAAAAACAATTCAGTTTTTGTTTTCTACAAATATTACCGAAGTCGTCGCCCTTGTGCTTGCAACAATATTGTTCCCGCAATCAATATTCCTATTGCCGCTACAAATTTTATTCATAAATCTAGCAACGGACATTTTGCCCGCAATCGCGCTTGGGTTTGAACCTATTGAGAAGGATTTGATGACAAGAAAGCCGCGTCGGCTTGAAGCAAGTGTGTTTAGCGACGGCGTCGGCAAAGCGATAATCTACCAGTCGACTTACCAAATTATCATTGCAATGATAGTATTTTGGGTCGCACACATCCACTTCAGCCCCGAAGTCGCAAACACAATGGTATTTTTGACTATCAATATTATGCAACTACTGCATATGCTTAATGTCAAAAGCCATCGCAGTATATTTAAAAGCAATCCTTTTGAAAACGCGTGGTTTCTTGTCGCATTGCTTGGCGGTATCGCACTCACGCTGTTTATTGCGCTTGTTCCGCCAGTTGCCACCGTGTTTGGGCTTGTTTCACTCACGGCAACGCAATGGTGCATCGTCTTTGGCGCTGCAGTAGCAATTCTTCCAATTGTCGAAATTGTAAAGTTCTTTCACAACAGTGTTGAGAATAAATAATAATTTGTAATTTTAGATAATGATAACTTATTAATAAAAATAGCAGTTTAATTATTAAAAGAGCGCTCGAAAAAATAAGTATAAAAATGCTTTGCTTTGCTAATAAAGTTTAGTATAATTAATAGAGAGGGAAAGCATATGGAAGAAATTTACGACATTATCATCATCGGGCAAGGTGTGGCTGGAATGACAGCCGCCGTGTACGCCGCGCGCGCAGGTGCAAAGGTTTTGATTTTAGAAAAAAATGCAGTTGGCGGGCAAGCAGCACTAACATATGAAATCGGCAATTATCCCGCGTTTCAGTCAATTAGTGGCATAGAACTTGTCGACACTATGCAAAAGCAAGTACACGCACTCGGCGTCGAGGTTCGATATTGCAAGGTCGAAAAAATTGAGGACGGCACTACTAAAACAGTTTTCACAAAAAATAAGCAGTACAAAACAAAAACAATCATTCTTTGTCTTGGCGCTCACCCACGAAAGCTAGGGCTGCCGAGCGAAACACAGTTTGCAGGCAAAGGTGTCAGTTATTGTGCAGTGTGCGACGGCGCATTCTTCCGCAATAAAGCCGTCGCAGTCGTGGGTGGGGGAAATACTGCTATCGAGGACGCAAACTATCTAGCAAAAATTGCAAGCAAAGTGTATGTTTTGGTACGCAAAAACAAATTGCGCGCGCAGCAAATTTTGATTGATACACTCAATAAGAATATTGAAAGCGGGAAAGTGGAAGTTTTGCACAACACCGAAATAGAAGAAATTTGCGGAGCAGGAAAGGTCGAAAAAGTAATCGTCAAAAATAACCTTAACGAGAAAAATAGTGAAATCGAACTTTCAGGCGTATTTATCGCAATCGGTAGAGAAGCTGACACGGAACTTGTGAAAGATATTGTGGAACTTGACGAATACGGCTATATCGTCGTCGACAAAAACAAGCAAACATCGGCAAGCGGAATATTCGCGGCAGGCGACTGCACAAACACAGTCTTGCGACAAATTGTAACCGCCTGCGCCGACGGTGCAATCGCCGCAACGTCCGCAGTCGCAAGCATCTCCGCACAAAAATAAACATAAAAACAAGGCTACGCTAGCAAACTTGCTGTAACCTTGTTTTTTTGATTGTTGCATTAACCTTATCGCGAATTTAATAGTCATAAAAAGAACGGCACAACGCCGTCCTCTATGCAAATTCGCAGTAGGGACAGTACCTGCAGCCGCGGGCTATCCCGCAAAAGGTACATAGTCAATTAACTATGTACCTAATTTCATATAGTGCCACTCGCCAAACCCACAGCAACGGGGCTATCCCCGTTAGTCGGTGCGAAGGCAGGTGACAGGGTCTTTTTTGGAAGCCATACGTGATGGAATGAACCCCGCAAGCAAAGTCAAACCAATCGAAATGACAATCATAACAATCCCCGCAATCGGCGAAAGTACCGCAATGTTGCCAATGTCCTCAGCAAGCCCACCAATAATGAGATTTATCGGAATCGTTAATAGCAGCGTCACTCCCACACCAATAATGCCCGCAAGCAAACCAATGATAAAAGTCTCCGCATTAAACACTCGTGCAATATCTTTCTTTCGCGCACCCATACTGCGCAACACGCCAATTTCTTTCGTGCGCTCAATGACCGAAACATAAGTGATAACCGCAATCATAATCGATGAAACAATCAATGAAATCGCACTGAACGCAATCAATACATAACCAATAATGTTGACCATATCAGTAAGGCTCGTCATAAACATTCCCATAATGTCATTGTAAAGCACCTGCTCATCGCTAGGTTTGCCCTCATTGTAAGCATCAAGATGTGCCTTGATAGCATTCTTGCTCTCAAAGTCGAGCGGATAAATCGCAATATAGTTCGGCACTGCATTGCCGCCTAATTCGCGAAGTCGCGCCTCTTGCATAGCACTAATCGAAGCGTAAAATTGCTCATATCTGTAAGTCTTACCAGTCAAAGGGTCAGTTTCTGTATTTGACTTTGCAAACTCAACAATTTCGCTTTCTAGGTTTGCGTTTTGAACAAGCGCGGAAAGTTCCTTGCTAAAAGCAACGCCCGTGCCGTAAATTTGGTTTTGAGTATCAGCGCGCGGACGCAAAATTCCGCTGATTTTTACTTCAATGTACTTTGCCTTGTCAAAATCTTCGCTTGTGTATTCTCTCGACGACTCAACAAATGCGTTCGTCGTAGAATCAAATGTGTAGTAGTTATCATTTGTCGCAATATAGAATGACTTTCCAATGACTTTGTCAAAATCAATCTTTGTGTCACCGTCAACATAAACGCCCAACTGCTTTAGAATATTGTCGCCAATTTGATTGTACTTGTCAACAAATAGAGCAAGTTCGTAAGCATTTTGAGGGTACGTTCCACCAATGATGTCGTATTGAGTCTCAAGAAAAGCCTTGTTGTCAATCAAAACATTCCATTGCGTATCACTGCTCAGCATCTTGTATTGTGTATTGCTTGAATCGTTGACGTTTATGTATTTATATTTGTTAGAAGCAGCGTCAAGCGTGTATACATTCAAGCGTTGACCCGTAGTCATAACGATGTCGTTGTATAAATTTTTGTCAAGCGTATTTATAGCATTGTCAATATAATCCTGCGTGATTTTGACACTAGGTCTAATTTCCTGCGCCTTTTTCGTCACATCCTTGACAACGATTTCTTTGGCAGTCGGGAATTTGTCAAGCCCCGCATCACTCATCATCGACGTGAGCGCCGAATAGTTGAATTGACTTTCACTGATTGTCAGCGGATTTGATGAAAGCATATCCGCCTGCAACTTTGCAATGTAAAGGTTGAACCCATTTGAAAGCGCAAGCACAAGTGTCACACCAATAATGCCAATGCTGCTGGCAATGGAAACAAGCAGCGTCCTGCCTTTTTTGGAAAGTAGGTTTTTGAAACTCAAAGTTAGGGCAGTGAAGAAGGACATCGACGTCTTTTTGAAAGGCGTCTCCTTTTTGTTTTTCTTCTTTTGCGGCTTGCCAGTCGGCTGCGATTGAACACGCGTTCCAGCGTCAATATCTTGTTGCTTTTCTTCATTTTTTTCTATCTTTGCGGCTTTGCTTGATTCTTCAAGTGTAGTGGAAGTGTCCTGTTCGGTAGCGGCAGCACTTTGAGTAGATGAGTTATAAGGGTTGCTATCTTCAACAATGACGCCGTCAAGCAACTTGACAATGCGCGTCGAGTATTTTTCAGCAAGTTCAGGGTTGTGCGTAACCATAATAACGAGGCGCTCTTTCGCAATTTCTTGAATCAAATCCATTATTTGAATGGATGTCGCTGTGTCAAGCGCGCCCGTCGGTTCGTCCGCAAGTAAAATTTCAGGGTCATTGACAATTGCGCGCGCAATCGCAACGCGTTGCATTTGTCCGCCCGAAAGTTGGTTTGGCATCTTGTGCACGTGGTCTTTGAGTCCAACGCGTTCAAGCGCCGCAAGTGCGCGCCCTTTGCGTTCGCTGCTAGAAACGCCCGAAATCGTGAGTGCAAGTTCAACATTTGCCAGCACATTCAAGTGCGAAATCAAATTGTAACTTTGAAATACAAAACCGATTGTGTGGTTGCGGTAAGCATCCCAGTCGTTGGACTTAAAATCCTTTGTCGAAATGCCTTTGACAATAAGGTCGCCCGATGTGTAGTGGTCAAGCCCACCAATTATGTTCAAAAGGGTAGTCTTTCCACAACCCGATTGTCCTAGTATGCTCACAAATTCGCTCTTGCGAAATTCAATCGAAATTCCTTTTAGCGCAGGAACATTTGCGTCCGCCATAGCGTATTCTTTTTTAATATTATCAAGTTTTAGCATTTTCACACCTCAAAAATAAGCATTATTTGTCATCGTTGTCGTCAAAAATAGGGAAGTTGTTTTGACTCTCATTGCCATTCAGCATGAACGCACTGTCGCAGCGGTGTTCCGAAAGCCTAAGAATAGCATTGTTAAATTCTTTAAGTAAATCCATTAGCAGCACAATATTTTCTTCACCCACACTGTCAATGAAGTGTTGCAAGCAAAGGTTCATATTATAGCAGCGGCTCTCAATACTTTTGCGAATTTCGTCATTTAGCCTCAAGTAATGATTTTTCATATTAAAGTCCGCAACGTAATTTTCAATGTAGCCTTTCTTTTCCAATTTATTGCAAGACTGAGTGATTGCCGCCTTTGTCAATCCAAGACGTTTTGCTAGTTGGCTCTTATGTACTGGTTCGTGAAATTTTTCTGCCTCAGCAGTGATGGATAAAATCATAACCTCACTGTACGTAAGTCCTAAATCTTCCCACGTTTGAAGCGCGTATTTTTTTAGATTGTCATTTATCTCTGCTAGCATCTTGAGCATCAATTCACTCATTTTTCCCATAAAATTTTTCTTCCTTTTATTGATTTTTGTTTAACACTTAACAATTATATTCAAAACATCCCCAAATGTCAACCGAATTATTGCAATTTTTATGTTTCAAATTTGCGCCATATATGGCATAAAAAAGGAGGGTAGATTGAAACTGAACTTCCTCTACCCCAAAATTAAGTTTTCCGATATATTTTCGGATTTTTGTATATTACTTTCCAAAGCATAAACTATCAACTAAATCTACAATAATAATTACTCACATAACTTTAACACTTACTATAAACAATTGAGTGATAACTATGTCACGCGATGTGACAATGCCACTGGTAGCGGATAAATCTAAACTTTTAAATCGAAAATATATCGCAGAAAGATTTGTAATGTTTATAATCAATTAAATGTCGATTTCATTAGTAAGGTTTGCCTTATCAATCGCAATTTGCAAATCGCCGATTTTTTGGCGTAACGCCTCAGCGTCTTGTGACGCGTCCTCAGGGCTGTACAAGCATTCAGTGTATTCAAGAATACCATTTGTCGTGAGTCTGCGCGTCAATTGTGTTCTGTAGGACAAAGATTCGACAACGCGTTTTTCCTGTTGCATTTGAGCAAGCATAACAAGTGCTTCTCCAATCGTGATGTTAAATTTTTCCACTTTGACAGTACAGTTAGCATACGCAAGTTTTGTGCGAATATCGCGAATTTTCTTGTCAATCATAGCAATGTCTGCGCGCGTCTTTTTGTAATTATAATTGCTAGCAATCTTTTCTTCGCCTTCTTTGTATGAAATTGTAGAATTATCGTATTCTTGTCTAATTAGAATACGTTTTTGTTCCTCATATTCCTTGATTTTTTTCATTGCTTCAGTGTGGCAAACTTTCATAATATGTTCCTCTCTTTTCATTTGATGATTATAGTATATTCTAAACTATAAATAATTGTCAAACGTTTGCACAAAAAAAATCGTTTTATTACAAATATTTTCATAATTTATAAAAAAATACAAAATCGAAGCCAAAACCTTTGGGCTTTTTTGTCAAATATGGTACAATAAATATGATTTAGTTATACGGATTATACGGAAAGACTGAATGTTTTCTATTGAAATGAGCAAGGAGATTTTTTATGGATAAAATGAATGAACAAACTGGCAAACAAATGCCATTTATGAACTATGCAGAAGTTATAGAGGCGGCTAAAAGGGGTGGTCGTGACGCAATAATTTCTTTGGTTAAGTTTGAGAAAGGAAATATTGATGATTGCGATGTTGTAGATAATAGGACAAGCGTTGTAGCGGTTAATTTAACGAATCAAAAAATTAGAGAAAAATTATTAAAATGCGTTAAGTATTATGAAAAAAAAGGAAATGCTGATTTTTCAGAATATGAAAACAAAATTTTGGGCGATGCAGATGTTTTGTGTGTTATCTACAGCAATCAAACCGATTTGTATGAAACTGAAATTAATTATATCTTAGAAGTGGCGCAAACCGCTGGAATTTGTACATTTAAAGCAGATGTAAATAACAAACCGATTGACGAAATAATTGCAATTTGCAACGAATTGTCGTGCGTTTTGTATGAGCCTGCGCTTATAAATATTTCACCTAGTGAATTAAATGGATTCAATATTATGGATGGATTTGTAGTTACAAAAAAGAAAGGCGTAGATTTGGTAAAAGAATGTGTCGGGACATTTGCCGAGCGCGTGCAAAATCATTTGGAAGTTAGTCAAATTATGTTAATAATTTCTTGTGGGTATAATGTTTCTCTTGCTGATATTTATACGTGCGTCGACCAAATCAAGTCAAAACTTTCAAACGGCGTCAATATAGTTTTTGCCGTTAACACGAGTGAAAAATATACTGATATTTGCAAAATTGCGGTTATTTTTCAATCGGACGGGGAAATGAATTTGGAAATACAAATGTTAGACGAAAAGTTGCAAACTGCTTATGAAAAATATCAAAATAGTGGCGATATGCCGTCTAGTCAAAATAAATATAGAGTTACTGAAGAGCAAATTGAAAATTTATGCAAACAAAATGCCGTGACAACTTCAATTATTCAAAGACATTTAAGTATAGGCTATGTAAAAGCGGCGCGAATATTGGATGACTGGGATGATAAAGGGTATATAATAAAGAATAATAATGCTAGGGATGTTGTAGATAAAGAAGCGATACGCAAATATCTTATGGAAATGTTTATAATTAATCCCCAAAATTAGGAATGAATATCAAAAAATGCGAAAGGAGATTCTTAAATGAGAAGAACATTTGATAGAAAAGAATATAATAGAAGAGAAAGAGAAGAAATAAAGCGCATAAATATTTGGAGTAAAGACATATCTAAAATAGATAATGTATTTGAAATAATCCTAAAGGCATTAAAGACTCCTGAGCAGCTACCGAATGGAATTAAAAGGAATCTATTTAAATTAAAAAATGTTGGCGATGTAAAAGTGCTATTATTTGCGAATAACAAAGAATATTTTGATAAACTTGACATACCTAAGGAGATGTTATTTGGAAAAACATTTTATACAGAAGCGGATGAAAAAGTATTTGACTATATTGTAGAACGTTTACAAGGCTCAGGTGAACTAATTTCTAGAATGCCTCGAACTACACCTCCTGACCAAATTATAGATATAGAAGAGGAGTTTATAAATATATATAGGAGTAGAACGTTCGATATTTACAATTTAAACGGCGAGAAAAGGACATATTTATTTATATTGGTGGAAGATATTTCAAAGTTAAAAAGCGCTAGAACAATACAATTATTAAGAAGTCTCTATCTAGAACGTTGTTACAATAACATTGTATGTTGTTTAGGTTCAATTATTGATAATAATATTGAATTTTTAAGTGAATTTGCGGCATCAAGAGTGATGCTTGTTGATAAATTAAATGATGTGGAAGAAAGTGATTGGCGAGATATAAACTATTTTGGGTTAGGAGACATATCATTGCTTAAGACAATGAAAGACGAAAGATTTTTATGTATTAAAGGGAATCTTTTTGATCAAGGTAGATGGTATGGGCAAAAACCTTATACCATTAAATTAAGTGATTTAGAAAAATAGATTAAGCATATGAAAATCATAGTGTAAAAATCAAAAAAAATACTTTTAAAAATTGTGTCTTTTTTCCATTTGTGATGTCTTATAATAGGTTTAATAATTGAGTTGAACCTATTTTTTATTTCCCAATTATTTGCTTATAGGTTCACCAATTAGGTGAGCCTATTTTTTATTGTAAAAGGAGGAATTATGAAAGACGATAAACAACCAAGCAATAAAATTAAGCGTATTTGTGTAGGTGTTCAATTAACAGAGCCTTTGCACAAGCGACTTAAAGATGTTGCAAAAGAAAAAAGCCTTACCGCTAGTGCAATCGTTAAAATTGCTTTGCTTAAATACTTTGAAAGCGAGGGCAAATAGCAATGAAAATATGTAAGGAGGTGTGTTATGTAATTAAAAAAATAGAGCCATTGCCTCAACCGAAACCAAGCAATGACTCGCAAGTGAAATGTGCTTACTTAATGTAACACCTTGCACCATTAGTATAGCACAAAAACAAAGAAATATGCAAGGAAATACCAAGAAAAGGAGGCTTGTAGCAAACACATTATGCAAGTGATATATGAGAATCACGAAAAGTGGCTTAATGGTAGGCTCAAGGGAATTGGTGGCAGTGATGCAAGTGCTGTGGTGGGTTACAATCCCTACAAATCAAATGTTGATTTATGGGAAGAAAAAACCGGCATAAAACAACCAGAAGATATAAGCAATCGAGATTATGTTAAATATGGGCATGATGCTGAACCATTACTTGTAAAACTATTTGCATTGGATTATCCACAATACCAAGTTAGTTACAATGATAATTTTAGGGTTAATTATAATGATGACTACAATTTCCTATTTTGCACAAGAGATTGTGATTTGGTTGATAAAGCAACAGGAATTAAAGGGGCTTTGGAAATTAAAACCACAGAATTATTAAATAGCATGCAAAAGGAAAAATGGAACGACCAAATACCTACAAACTACTATTGCCAAGTGTTGCAATATTTTATTACCGATAAAGAATTGCAATTTGTGTGGGTGAAAGCACAAATAAAAAGTGATTTTGGTGATGGCAAAATTGTGCTTAAAACAAAACATTACTATTTCACAAGAGAACAATGCCAAGAGGATATTGAATGGCTAACAAACCAAGAAATTGCCTTTTGGGACAAGTATGTTCAAAAAGGGGTGCGACCAAATAGGTTGCTACCAAATATTTAGGAGGAAATATGGAATATAAAAACTTTAACAATATGCCTTTACAAGAGTTTATAAAAATTTGTAAAAATGGGCAAGCAAAAGAAAAATTAGGTCTAGGTGGGAATAGAACCATAGAACTATACACCGGGGAAAAAGTAAATGTTTCCATTTGTGGCTTTAATCATGATGTTAAAGAAGATGGAACAAAATCAAATGTAACCTTGGTCTTTGATTTTCCAATTGATGGCGAATTTCAAATGAATAATGAATGGTCAAATATTGGTGGTTGGAATGATAGTTATATGAACAATGTTCTTATGCCTAGATTTTTTAGACTTTTACCGAAAGAATTACAGGATGCGATTGTTTTAGTAAAAAAGAAAACAAGCATTGGTGGTGATAAACAGAAGATAAAAACAACACTTAACAACCTGTTTCTATTAAGTGAAATCGAGGCAAATGGAACTATTGACTACTCATTGAAAGGTGAGGGCAAGCAATATGAATTGTTTAAGAAAGACCCAGAAAAAGTTAGGTGTGGAAAGTGGTATTGGTTGCGTTCCCCTTACTCGGGCTACGACACTTATTTCTGCTGTGTCAACATCTATGGGTATGTCAGCGACAACAGTGCGAGCTACACGTACTGTGTGCGCCTTGCTTTCTGTTTATAATCTCAAATCTCAAATGCGAAAGCATTTGTAATTAAAAATTTGCATTAAGGAGGAAAATTAGCAAATGATGGAACTAATACTTACAACTCCAATTGAAGATTTAACACCAAAACTTATCGGTTTTAATAATGAAGAAATAATTAGCCAATTAAAACCACAATTGGAAAAATACAAAAACAACATTTACACAGAGGAAGATATACCCAATGCCAAGGCAGATAGGGCAAATCTTAACAAACTAAAAGATGCGGTTGATAATGAAAGAAAAAGAATAAAAAAATATTACAACCAACCTTATGATAAGTTTGAACAACAAGTTAAGGAAATAACAGCCTTAATTGATGAAACAGCCAAAACAATTGATTTACAAGTTAAAGGTTTTGAAGAACAAAAAAAACAAGCCAAAAGAAATGAAATCATTGAGTTTTGGGGACAAGCCATTGGTGATTTGGCTAGCCTAATTAACATTGATAATGTATTTAGTGAGCAATGGCTAAACGCTACATATTCAATGAAGAAAGTTAAAGAAGATATAACCAACTTTGTAGCCAAGGTTAATCAAGATTTAGCAGTTATCACATCGCTTAATTTTAAGCAAGAAACACACCTTAAAGATTATTATTTAAGGACATTTGACCTTGCTGCTACATTAAACGAAAAAACAAGGCTTGAGGAAAATGAAAAAAGGCTTGCAGAATTAAGCCAAAAACAAGCCCAAGAACAAGCAAAAGCAACTCCAATAGTAGAAACACCACAAGAGGATGTTTTAACTGTTGATTTTAGGGTTTTTGCAACAAAAACACAAATTAAATTACTTAAAGAATTTTTAGATAATCAAAAAATCAAATATGGCAAGGTGCCAACTAACAATATATAGGAGGATTTAGAAAATGTTAGCATGTAAAGATTATAACAAATTATTAAACCAAAAACAAAAGGTGGCTGATTTGATAGCCAAAACACAACGTGAGAAAGACTTAAAAGTTGATACAATCAACAAAAAATATGAAAACAAACTTGACAAACTCATGAGAAAACAAAGCGAATTGGAAATTGTTACATCAAACACACAAGAATATGTAGCAAGGAACAAGTAGGAGGGTGTATGGATAATTTAATGTTAGATTTATTAAGAACAATTACTCAAAGGCTTGCCAAGGAAAGCAAAAAAGAGGTGAAAAGCCCGGAATTATTATCATTTATGCACACCTTGGAACGCTTAAAAATTAAAGGACAAAAAATTATTGCAAAAGGTGAAAAATCCTTTAATAAACATGAATTTCAAGCCTTTATAGGTGCTTGTGCAGTATATACAACAGAGTTAGATGAAATATTCCATAACTACATGAATGAAGACCTAAAAAAGGAATTTACAAAGGAGGACAATAAACATGGCAGTAAGTAGTTTAGCAACAACAAATCAAAAAAGCCTTTCACAACAGGCTAAAAAACAAACATTTAGTATGTTTATTGGGCAAGATGCCATCAAAAAGCAAATTAACAATATTGTAGGTGGTGAAAATGGGCAAAGGTTTATCACATCAATTATTAGTGCAGTTAGCACTAATCCAACATTAAGTGAATGTAGCCACCCAACCATATTAAGTGCTGCATTATTGGGTGAAAGTTTAAGATTGTCACCTAGCCCACAATTAGGACAATACTATATGGTCCCATTTAAGAAAAAGGCAAAGTTTGATAAAGGTGGCAATTTAATAGAACCAGAAACAATGGTTGCAACTTTTGTGCTTGGATATAAAGGCTATATTCAATTGGCAATTAGGAGTGGCTATTATAGAAAAATAAATGTTATTTCAATCAAAGAGGGTGAACTTGTAAGTTACAATCCACTTGATGAAGAATTGCAAGTTAAGTTAATTGAAGATGATGAGGTTAGAGAAAACACACCAACAATTGGCTATTATGCGATGTTTGAATATACCAACGGTTTTAGAAAATCAATCTATTGGTCAAAAAAGAAAATGTTGGCACATGCTGACAAATACAGCCCTGCCTTCGATGCTAATAGTTTAGCACAATTAGAACAAGGTCAAGTGCCAGAAAAAGATATGTGGAAATTTAGCAGTTTTTGGTATAAGGATTTTGATGGCATGGCACACAAAACACTATTAAGACAACTTATTAGTAAGTGGGGTATTATGAGTATCGAAATGCAAAAAGCATTTGAGGCGGATGATGCAATTATTGGCGAAGATTTAACACCAGATTTTGTTGACAACAATGAATTTGAGCAAGTAAATGAAATTGCTACAAAACAAGAATCTAATGTTGAAATTGAACAGCCAAAAGAACAAAAAACAACTACAACAATAAGTGATAATGATGACCCTTTTGATGTAGTGTAAAGGAGCAATTTTATGAAAGCATTTATTATTTGGCAAAGCCTTTGGGAAACAACCCCAAAGGCAGTCCAAATTCAAAACACATTGGAGGTAAAAGGTGAGAAATAGTTTTATATTTTATAGTTCATATTATGATGCAATTAGTGAATTACCAGAAGATGAGCAAGGACTTATTTATAAAGCAATTATAGATTATGCTATTGCCAAAAAGGAACCTCACAATCTTACACCAGCATGTAGAATGTGTTTCAAACTTATCAAGCCAACAATAGATGCTGCACTTTCAAGATATGATGCTAGTGTTGAAAATGGCAAAAAGGGTGGTGCTCCAAAAGGAAATAGTAATGCACAAAAACAACCCAAGAACAACCTAGAAACAACCTAGAAACAAGCGAAATTCAAGCAAAAAACAACCTTGATATAGATATAGATATGGATATAGATATGGATGTAGATAAAGATTTGGATAAAGATATAGATTTTGAGTTAGTTAATAAAAATAAATTTAATATTGAATTTCAAGAAACATGCGCACGTGTGCGTGAGAGAACTCAAAAAGAAAGGGAGCCATATTTGAAATTCTACTCAGATTATTTTTATGAATGGTTGATTGACCCTTGGAAATCAATAGGCTATGAGGTTGTAGATACAATGATTGAGGCTCATGAACAAGCAACAGTATTTGGGTTGAAATTTGACCATAAAATCATAACAGGTAAAGAGTTTGTAAAAATCATATCAAATGTTGATGTTGAACAATTTAGGTCAATTGCTACTCAAATCCGTTTTAATGAAGATATTAAAAATCGACCTTATTACATTTTGGGGTGCATAATGTTTGCTGCAAGAGATAAAAAAAATAGAATGACACAGCAACAAATGAATGATTTTATAAAAACAATGGAGGGCAAGTAGGATGATGTTTGAGCAATTAGTAAAGCAATACAATGACACAAAAGCAAAGATAAGGCGCTTGGTGTTAAAAAAACAAGAATTAAGAGAATTGGGGGGCTTTCCTAAAACCGGTGCCTATGATGGTATGCCCAAAGCCCCGGGATTTCACGGTTCACCAATTGAAAACTTTATTGTAAAACTTGATGAGTTAGAACAAGAGCAATTGGAATTGGAAAGAAAACTTGATGCTTTAAGAAATGAAATAACAAAATACATCGACCTAATTCCTAACTACACCACAAGAGATATTATGGAGCATAAAATTTTCATGAGCCAAGGTTGGCGTAAAATTTCTAGGGTAGTTAATTATAGTGTTAGTAGGGTAAGGCAATTTTATGATGAGGGCGTTACCATTATCAAAAATGCAGGTGACTTAAATGAAATTGGGCAATTATGAAATAAACAATATCTACAATGAAGATTGCATCAAAGCATTGGAAAGCCTACCAAATGAGTGTATTGATTTTGTTCTTACAGACCCACCTTACAATATAAATTTTAGTTCACAACATAGAAAGGAAAAGTTTGAGGTGATAGCAAATGATAATTTAAGTGATGAAGATTTTGATAATTTGCTAAACAACTATTTCAAGCAATGTTATAGAGTTCTTAAAAAAGATAGTTTTTTAATTACTTTTATGGGTTGGTCAACAATCCCGGCTTTTAATAAGGCATTATCAACAGCAGGTTTTAATATCAAGTCTATGCCAATATGGGTTAAAAACAATTTTGGGCTTGGTTATTACACAAGACCACAATATGAACCAATGTATTTATGTATGAAAGGCAACCCTAAACCCCCAGAAACAGCCATTAGTGATGTTTTACAATATGCAAAGGTTCAAGATTTAATTCATAGTTGTCAAAAGCCTATACCCTTACTTATAAAGTTAATTCAAACATTTGGTCCACGGGGGGGGGTAATCCTCGATGGCTTTGGAGGGTCAGCATCCACTGCAATAGCAGCAATGGATACCCAAAACCAATTTTTGGTGTTTGAATTAGATAAAAAACCTTTCAATATTGCAAAAGAAAGAATACAAAAAAGAAAATCACAGCCAACACTGTTTGATATGTTTCCAAAAGATTTACAAATGAAACAATCAACATTGTTTGACAAATTGGAGGGATAATGCAACCAAATTTATTTGATTTGCTTGGTGAAGATAATCCCTTTAAGGAACAAAAAGCAAATGATTATTATTGGACCCTTAAAGACCTTGCAAATGTAAGTAAAAATAACAAAAAAGTTTTTAGTTGTTTTGCTTGTGGGGGGGGGTTCGATGGGCTACAAATTAGCCGGGTATGATGTTATAGGGTGTTGCGAAATTGACCCCAAAATGAATGAAATATACATACAGAACAACCACCCAAAGCATAATTTCCTAATGGATATAAGAGAATTTAATAAAATACCCAAAAAAGATTTACCAAAAGAATTATTTAATTTGGATATTTTAGATGGCAGTCCACCATGCACTACTTTTAGTATGGCAGGACAGCGTGAGAAAACATGGGGTAAGAAAAAGAAATTTAGAGAGGGGCAAGTTGCCCAAACTCTTGATGACCTATCTTTTGTTTTTATAAAAACAGTTAAAAAATTAAAGCCAAAAGTTGTGGTTATGGAAAATGTAGAGGGATTGCTTAATGGTAATGCTTGGGAATATGTAAAAAGAATCTACAAAGAATTTAAGGCTATTGGTTATGTTGTAAACCATTGGCTGTTACGAGGTGAAACAATGGGTGTTCCACAAGCAAGGCATAGAGTTGTGTTTGTTGCCCACAAGGAACAATTACACTATCCAGAATTAAAACTTTGCTTTAACTATGAAAAAGTGCCTTATGGGAAAATAAAAACACTACAAGGGCTTAAATTAAGCGAAAACAGGGCAAAGACAAGAGAATTGTTAGCCAATGTTAAATATGGTGAAAATGACCTATCTAATGCCCACAAAAGGCTATATGGTAAAGATTCTTTCTTCCAAAGCATTGTCTTGTATGATGATAAGGTTGTCCCAACCATAAGAGCCGGTGCTGCTGATTATTATAGATATGGCACATTTGAACAAATAAGCCAAGGCGATATTATAACAGCAAGCACATTTCCTCAAGATTATAACTTTGGCTCAAATGCAATTAGCAATGTTTGTTATATCTGTGGCATGTCGGTGCCACCTATAATGATTAAAAGGGTAGCAACAGAAATATACAAACAATGGTTTAGTTTAGAAAATTAACAAAAGGAGGATTTTTTAGTGAAATGGGTTAAAAGCGGGAAAATGCAAGTTGCACAAGGAAAACATGGCAAGTTCGTTATTAGCAAATCCGGTTGTCTTTATATAGCAAAGTATTATGGTGAAAAAGAGTTTACATTACCACTTAACAGGTCTATCAAAAAATTAAAAGAGACTTGCCAAGAAAATTATTATTGGGAGGAGTAATTAAGTTGAAAAGTATTTTAATTAGCATACAACCACAATGGGTTGAAAAAATACTTAATGGCGAAAAAACCATTGAAATAAGAACAACAATGCCAAAATGTGAGTTGCCTTGCAAAGTTTATATTTATTGCACAAAGAAAAAGCCATATTTATATCGAGTAAATGATGACAATAAATTTGAGTTGACAAACAAATTAACATTTCAAGATAGCAGTTGTTTTGTTAGAGATTATAATGCTCAAAATGGTAAAGTTGTTGCTGAATTTATACTTAAAAATATTGTTAAATTTGATATTGAAAGCCTTATCTTTATGGGCAAAGCACAAGAACTTATGCAAAAATCTTGTATGGGTGGTTTAAGTTTAAGAAGATATCTTGGCAATAAAATTGGCTATTCTTGGGGAATAAATGACCTTAAAATCTATAATAAACCAAAAGATTTAAGCGAATTTAGAAAAGACCTTGATTGTGATGATTACCCTTGCAATAAAGGTGGAGAGAATAGCGACTGTGAATATTATTATTATGATATAACAGAGGGTTGTTCGGCTTGTGGAATTGATTTTGATGGTGAGCATTGCATTTATAAAACAATTAAAAGACCACCACAAAGTTGGTGTTATGTGGAGGAATGTAACAATGGAAAATATTGTGTTTAGAGGAAGAATTAAAAAAAATAAATGGCAGTATGGACTAATTGAATTTGGGGTGTGTGATGCTTTAACTATTTGTCCTCAAATTACCGATGGGTTAAAATCATATTTTGTCGAGCCCAAAACAATAGGGCAATTTATTGGAATCAAAGATAAAAACAATATAAAAATGTTTGAGGCTGATATTGTAAAAGCATGGAGTAATTTAACAAAAAAAGAACAGACTTTCATTGTTGAGTTTGATGAAAACCGATTACACTTTGGGTTTAGACCAATAAATAGTGGCTACATATACAATATTGATGAATTGTTGATTGAGTTGGGTGAAGAACTATATTTTGAAATAGTGGGCAACATCTATGATAACCCAAAATTGTTGTAGGTGGTTGCCATGAAAAAATTAAAATCAAAATGTGGTTATGTTATATACAAAGGCTCTTTGAAAGAGATTGTTAAAGTTACCGGCGGCTGTCGTTGTGATATGTGTAACGAACCAGATGATATTATGTATGTTGTGCCGGTGCTTAATAGTGCTATGTGTTGCAAATGTTATAAAGATTGGAACAATAGGGCTATTTACTATGAAGAAGATATACCTTTTGAAAGACAATTTGAAAAGGTGTTTGACAAACGAATAAATGAAAAATTGGAGGATTAACATGTTAAAAGTTGACGAAATCAAAAATTTGGAAATTCTAAAACAATATGGCTTTCATAGTTATAAAGTTAATAGAAACCAAACAAATTATTACAGATGTTTTGCCAATAGTAAACAAATTATAATTATTGGCAATACTGATAGGCGTCTAGTTATAGATAAGTGGCTGATAGGTGACCCTAGAATCCACAAAATAGCCAAATGCCATTTTAAGGATACAACACAACTAATGGATGTAGTGTATGATTTAATTATGGATGGCGTTATTATTAAGTATAGGGAGGCGGAAAATGAAACTATTTAGCACAGAACAAGTTAGCAAATTTCATCCAGACAAGTATGCCGACCAAATAAGTGATGCCATTGTAAGTGCTTGCTTGGAACAAG
The DNA here is from genome assembly GCA_050872805.1 of Clostridia bacterium. Classification (GTDB taxonomy): domain Bacteria; phylum Bacillota; class Clostridia; order Christensenellales; family UBA1242; genus CAKVOD01. The sequence continues at coordinate 1,062 of JBNMHN010000003.1, read as the reverse complement.
ACCCACAAAGCCGAGTGGCTTGTGAGGTAATGGTTAAAGATAAAACAATTATATTGGGTGGCGAAATAAGAACAAATGCAAAAGTTAATTATAAAGCAATTGCTCGAAGAGTTGCCAAAAAACTACATTATAGGGTGGATAAAATTATAAACTTGATTGGGCAACAATCAAATGAAATATATAATGGCACATCAAATGATTTATGCTCGGTGGGTGCCGGGGACCAAGGTATTATGTTTGGTTATGCTTGCAATGAAACCGATAGTTATTTACCATTTTCTTTTGACCTTGCAAATAGAATTATAAGCCTCATTGAACAAGATGTTGAAAACAACAAAAAATCAATTCTTAAAGGCGATGCAAAAACACAAATAACGACTGATTTGGATATGCAACAAAATATTGGGGCTATTCATACCATTTTAATAAGCGTATGCCACAAAAAGCATAAGAGCCTAGAATATGTGCAACATTATGTAAAAAACCTATTACAGCCCATTTTAAGGGGTTTTAATGGCAAACTAATTATAAATCCAGCTGGCACTTGGACTATTGGTGGTCCAACAGCAGATTGTGGTTTAACTGGTAGAAAGATAGTTTGTGACCAATATGGTGGCTTTTGCCCGGTGGGTGGCGGTGCATTTAGTGGTAAAGACCCAAGTAAGGTTGACCGTAGTGCTGCCTATATGGCAAGAAACATGGCTGTTGATATAGTTAAAACATTTAGAACAGTAAAGACTTGCCAAATACAATTAGCCTATGCCATTGGCGTTGTTGAACCTATTAGTGTAAACATTTTAACTGATGGCGTAAATGCTCCAGACAATATTTATAAATACATAAAAGGCAAATATAGGCTTACACCAACAGCAATTACAAATGAACTTGGCTTGCTGTATTGGGATTATGAAAAAGTGGCAGAGGGGTGCCATTTTAGGTTTAATTACAATTGGCAATTTTTAAGTAATAGTGCAAAGGCGGTTGGTATAAATGAAATTGAACTATAAACAATTAGATAATATACCATCCTTTTATAGGCTATTAGATATTAAAAATTATAAT
>JBNMHN010000002.1:0-51551 GCA_050872805.1 Clostridia bacterium | reverse complement strand
CGGAAGTGGCTCAGGTGGCGGCGGAAAGACATATCAACTCGTGAAAAAGACTATGAGGTGTACAGTCGCATATGACGCTTCAATGGACATACTTAGCATAACTTCACCAGCAGAGGCGAGCAAAAATATTCTTGACGTGATAAAAGAAAACAATAACTGTTCTTTGCGGTTGTATCATGGTCTTGATACTATGACAGAGTTTTATGTTGATTTACAGCCACACCAGCGCAGAGAAGACAAGACCCCGAATCCAACTGAAGGAAGTAATACAACTAAAATACACTATGATTTTACAGGAGGTTTAGATACTTATGTCAAATAACTCTATTACACCACCATCCAAAGTACCTGTATCTAGTATGATAAAGATGAATATGTATGCTGCGCCGTTCAGCATAAGCCCGTCAGAACCAAACATATTAAAAGTGGATGATGCAAGAAAAAGGCTGATGATGGTAAATTTTGCAACGGCTACACCTACTGAAGTTTCTTCTTTTACTAATTATACAGATGGTAAATGTACGATTGCTGACCTAATTTGGTGGGAATTGGAAGAAGTCACGGAATAAGGAGGGACTATGAAATACTTAAAACTTTATAGCGACAAGACTTGGATGGAGAGCGTGGCATTAAGGGGCAAGCCTGACACAATCGAGTTGACGGACGAGGAGTTTGCACAAATTGGAGTCACAAAGCGTTTTGAGAACGGAGTGCTGATTGACATTCCGCAAGCCGAACTCGAAACAATGCGCTTGGCACAACTCGAATACGAGCAACAACTTCAAAAACAAGCCGAAATCGACGAGGTACAACGCAAGATTAGCGAAATAAAGGCGAAACTGTCACAAACTGACTATCAAGCAATCAAGTATTTTGAGGGATTCATAAGCGAAACTGACTATGCGCCGATAAAAGCGCAAAGACAAGCGTGGCGTGACGAAATCAACGCACTTGAAACCGAGTTGGAAAGTAAGTGAAACTTTTTCAAATAAAATTGGCATAAAGTATTGACATTATGGATTATTGTGCTACAATAAAAATTGAAAAAAAAGAAGAATGACATAGCACTCTCAGGTAGAGAGGAAGAGCCTGTTGATACTGTGGACATTAGTTCACTTGAGCGGGGAAATCTCGAATAGGTCAAGACCGAAAGAGAACCTTAATATATTGAGGTATATCGTGATTGAGATGACAAATTTTGACGAACTTGAAAAAGAGCAGAAGCAAGAAAAGGCGATACAATCGGTAGCCAAAACTTCCGACAAGTCGATTGCCGATGTTTCTTTGAAAGATGTCAAATTCAAACTCGATTCTAACCAAACCTACGAGCAGCAAGCGAAAGATGTTGTGAACGCAATGGCAACTGCAAAGGCGGTGGAGGACGAAGCCACTGTCCAAGCACTTGCAAAAGGCAAACAAGACGAACTCATAGGCGAGCAACAATCGAAAGTCAAAAAAACGCAAAAGGACTTCATTAACGCTCAAACCGAAGTGCAAAAGGCTGAATACGACAGCAACAAAGCACTATTCGACACGTTCAACATCATATCGCACTTGCCAAAGTGGTTACAAATGATAGTCGTGCCGCTCTTGACACCATTCTATCTCATCGGAGTACTTGTAATCAAAGTGCCGTGCGGATTTGTAAGAATGTTGATTGACGGGATTGACGGTATCATTTGCCGCTACGAGAAAGCGGACGAACGCACACGACCGAGAATTAAGGTCGCGGTCTGGATTATATTCGGTCTGTTGGTGGCTGGCGTAATTACGCTCGGCGTACTGGGTGGACTGAAAATTATATAAGAATATCATTAGGAGATTAAGATATATGGAAAACGTAAACAGCGTAGAAATTGTCGACTATGACGAACGTATGCGAACCAAACTCACCGAATGCGACAGGTTCTTTAACGGCAAAGACGCCGCTATTGAAAGAGTCGAACAAGCGCGAATCGAACTCGAAAATGCAGAAAGCGCACTTGCGGAGTATGATAATGTCGAATATGTCGAAAAGCTTACGGCATATCGTGAGTATTTGAGGCACAAGCTCGGTGTCGTTGAACCCGAAGTCGTAGCGGAGGTGCAAGATGAACCCGTTGCGCAAGAAGAAACACCTATCGTGGGAATCATCGGATAACGTGAAAAAAATCGTGCTCCCGTCGCGCAGCAGGCTGGCAGCTGACTGGGGTTACGTAAAAAGCATAGTCTTGTTGCTAACATATGGCATAATTGAGGAATTGCTGGAGGAGGCTATTGCTTGGAGCATAACGGCGTTAGCGGCGAAAGCCCTATCGTTCGCAGTGACGGTTGCTTTGACTGGAATAATAAAAGTAAGTGCTAAAAACTCGGTAAAGGGTTTGGTGATACTCATAAAGCCAGTCGTAAAGAAGATAACTTACAGGCAGGGTAACGACAAAACCACAAAATTAGTATCTTTTTTTAGGAGCATATTTGGAATGGATAACAAAGAAAACAAGAAAGTTGTTGCAAAAAACTTCTTCATAAATCTTTTCGCATATCTCAAACGCAACGTAAAGACAAACACCGCAACAATCACGAACCTCATAAGTTCTCTTGGTGCTGGCGCATTAACATCTGGCGGTTTTATTGTTGGTAACGTCCAAATTCCGCAGTGGTCAGTTTACGTTATTGGCGTTATTGTGTCTGTGGTTATGTTTGTTATTACACAACTCGGTGTAAATGGCAAAGGGCTTGAAACACAAGAACAGTACGACGCCCGCAAAGAGAGCGAGGCTGCTGAAAAGTCAATAAAGAAAGCCGACAAAGAGCGTGCAAAAGCAGAGAAAGCAGAAAAAGAAGCTATTAAGAAGCAAATTGAGGCTGACGAACAAGCCGAAGAAGACGCAAAAAAAGCGATTCTCGAAGCCGAAAAAGCAGCCGAAGCGAAGAAACAAGAAGCAGAGCGAAACGCCAAAATCGCGCAACTCAAAGCAGATTACCAAGCGGCTGTTGCCAGAGGCGAATTCACTGGAACGCTTGTTGATTACTTGGAGCGCAAATAACAAAGCCGAACCCCGACTTCAATGGTTGGGGTTTTTTATAGGCAAAATCAAGTATTATTATAAAGAAGACTAGGCAGTATAGGTGGCGTTACAAGAAAAAGTTTGCCAACGTGCTTGACAAAACAACGACGGAGTAGTACATTATAATTACACTTTTCGTTCCGTTTCCCGAACTTTTGGTCGGTTTTCTCATTTTCTATTGACTTTTGCACCGCTATGTGCTAATATGTATGTACGTAGCCAAAATGTGCTGACCTAAGTGCGAATTGGAAGCACGTTAGATTATGGGCGATTAGTTCAAAGGTAGAACGCTCGACTGTTAATCGACATATGTTGGTTCGATTCCAGCATTGCCCGCCAAACCTATTCGTCTAAACGGTTCGACCATAGGCGAGACGGTCAAAAAGTCTCACCGAGTGGCGGCTGGGGAGGATAACACGAGACGACGTGAAAAAGCCCCTTTAAGCCCCAGCACAAACTATAACGCTATTGTGACGTTGAGCCACAGGCATAGACCTCCCAAATGAAAAACCCGAGAGAACCGTCAGTTTTGGCGGTTTTTTCGGTTGTTGTAGACGACGTGTAGAGTTTTGAACGACCTTTGGGGCTGTTCAGATATGCTAGTAGATAGATATTGGATTGCATATTGACAAATTGTTTGTTTCGGTTTATTATATAATCGCCCAGCGCATATTGGGCAGTAGAATAGGTGCGCAGTTGCCAGAGCTAATACTGGATAAAAAAAGAGCGGTTTGTGCACGACCGCCCTTTTACTTTTTACTTGCTTATTCTTTTTTCGGCTAATTTTGTCCACTCGCAAACTTCGTCGAAGTATTTGTTTATAACCTCGCATTGCTCATCTTTGTTTGATATTGCGGCGTTGGTTCTAATAATATATTTCCAAAACTCTTTAAGTATGCCCTCTATAGCGTAGAGCTTGACCATCAATTCATCGTTACTTACACTTGTTTGCATTTACTAACGCCTCCACAATTTTGTCCACTTCGTCAAAGCTCTCACCTTTCTTTTTCATTTTGTTGTACGCTTTGGCGCAGTAGTTGTTTTCGACTCTTTGTTCTTGTGTTTGTCCACAATTTCCGTCGTCGTCACACATTGAGCAGTACGGGCAATACACCATTTCGCCACTCATATCTTTGTCCATTTCTTCGCTTGCCAACCATTTCATAGTGTCAAGTGCTTTTTGCAAATCTGCGTTTTTCATCTATTTATCTCCTTTTTTGATTATAAGATTCCAGTCTATTGGTTTTCTTTCTATGTTGTAAATTGCCCCGTCCGAGTCAACCCACTTCTCGCCAGTTTCATAGCTCGAAATTGTAGCGTTAATGCTTTGCAGTTTTTGTTTCATTTCGTTTGTCATTTTTTATTTCCTCCTTTCTATTTTCTCGTTCTTGTGCCAACTTTTCAGCGCAAAATTTGTTGAATTCGTTTCGTATATCTACGCCGAACTCGCCCTCAAAAAGCACTTTGTCTTGTTCTGACATTTCCGTTTCGGCGTATTTTTGCCACGCCTCTTTCATTGCCCCCATAGCGACGTCGTAGCCCTCGCCTCGTGCCCAAATCCAAAACACGGCGTAAAGCGTGCTAAAACGGGCTTTAGCGCGTTCTAATGCGTATTTCTCAACAGTGTAAGTTTCCGCACAACTATTAACCATAAAATTCCTCCTCGGTTATATAAAAATATGAATCGTCCTCGAAGATTACTTGCTCCCAGCAGTCGTCGCCACCAAGAGTCCCGTCGTTATAATAGCACTCGGGACGTTTCCCGTCAATCTTCCAGCCATTTTCTTCACAAATGCAGCACTTGTCGTAGCGACTCGTCTCGCGTATATGCTTTTTGAACTCCTCGACCTTTGCTTCGGCTTTTTCTTCAGTCATTGTCACGCCAGCGATGTGTTCCTCGCCATAAGTGTCAACCATTTTTATTACAAAACAAGTTTTCATAGTTTTCCTCCTAATATTTTATAAAATCTTTTCCGTATATTTTGTTGAGAACATCGATACAATTTGATTACCTCGTCGAAACGCATTGTCGGTCGTACAATCTCGACGTTCTCGAATTGGCGCACAAAGTGTTGAAGTTCGGGGTATTCAAGTCCAGTGTTAATGAACACCGCCAAAACATCTGGGTAAATTTCTCGCACAATATGCAACAAAACTGTGCTGTCCTTGCCACCGCTAAATGCGACAGCGACATTATCTTCGCCGTAGTGTTGCACAAACTCTCGTATTCTTGCTTTTGTTTTTTCGACTTTTAGTTCAAGCGGTAGTGCTTGCAATAGCCGAAGTTCGTCCATTGTCGGCATATTTATTCCTCCTGTTTATTTTTCTTTTTATTTCCGACTATAATATAGTCCCATATTTTTCCATCGCTACCAACCAATTTTCTTTTTGCTTTTATTGTGTTAGACACATAACCATTGCATTTCCCTAAAAATTTTGATGCAGTGCAAAACGAACGAAATGTTTTCTTTTCTTCAGCAGAAATTAGCGTTATTATTTTGTTTTGCGAACACAGGTTTGTATCAACAGCGTGCCGTATATTATCTGCAAGACTTAGCCATTCAAGATTTTCAATTCTATTATCGAGCCTGTTCCCGTTAATATGGTTTACTGTGTTTTTATCTGGACTCGGCTTACCTAAAAATGTAATTGCCACGAGTCTCGCAACAAGCCAATCTTTGCATTTGCCGTTTTTCCACAAACCAACTCTTGCGCCAGTGTGCTTATTATTGCCTTTCCCTTTCATTATTCGCATCTTCCAATGCCTTACGCCTCGCAATTCGGTATAAGTAGTTTTGTTTGGGGCGGTTCTTATTCTTCCCAAATTGCTCGCTTGATAAATTCCCTCATAATCAGGTATGTCTTTCCAAATTTCTTCCATTATCGCTCCTAAAATGGTAAATCATCTTGTTCGTCAACATACTCCATATCGTCGAATATATTGTCAACTGATTCTTGCTTTACTGTTCTTTTATATATTTTGTCAGCCTCGGTTTGGCTTATTTTCGGGGCTTGCTTGTATGTTTTTGTTTCGGCGTCGTATACAATGCCCATTATTCCGTTTCTATTGCCCTTTGTTTTAATTGTATCAATGAATCCGTCACATTGGTCGTAGTCAAAGCCATTCGCTGCCAAATCGCGTTTTATGCGGTCAAGCTCTCGCTCTTGCCCTTGCTTTGCGAACATATAGTCCTTGCGGTACAATACCCAAATTCGGTAGCCTTTGTTCGTGATGTTCGACGAGCCAAAAGCGTCACGAATATTCACTCGCAAAACATCGCTCTTGTTGGTGTGCATTACCAAAACTCCGAACAGCCCATTTTGCACGAATACATTGCGTAGTTTGTTGCCGATACCCGTTTGCTCTTGCCATTGGTTTGACGCCTTGTTGTCGATTTCCATTAGGTTGTCAATTACCCAAAAGCGTATGCCGTGTTCCTTGTAACCGTACAATATTGTTCCGATAAGCGTGTCTATGTCTCTCTCGTCCTTTTCAACATTGAACAAGAACAAGTTGTCGTTGAACTTCTTGGCGATTCGTTCCTCGGCTTTTTCGTTGACGAACCAGTCCGCAATGTTTGTGTCGTTTCCGTTTGCGTCGCGGAACGGAATTATCTCGAACTCACCTTTCTTCGCATTTTGTTGGTACAGCAGTTGTTTGTAGGTTTTCAAACTATGCTCGCCAGCGAACACGCCGACCTTGTAGTGCTGGTCGATTGCACGACTTATCAACGACGATGTTAATATACTCTTTCCACAATTTCCAGTTATGTTAATTGCGTTTTCTCTGCGCAACACCAACATCCCGCTCGGAACTGTAAAGCAATACATAAAACCGTCTTTCGTTTTGTAATCCAAAAAACTAATAGGTCTTGCACCTTTCATAGCGATGTAACAGTCGTTTCCACCGCAACTTCTTACCTCGTAACAGTAGTGCTTAAACTTGCCACCGAGCCTTGTATCTGTGTGTATGCTTGTCCTATTGCCGAGAGCCGAACATACAAACTGTATGAAGTCTGCATTGTTCTTGATTATCGTGCGGTATAACTTTTGTCTTTTTTCTTCGCCGTCCCACTTAAAAACCTCGTCGTATATAATCTCGAAACAGTGTTTTGTCATATTATACCACGTTTTAGGGAACTCTTTTATTTTTTCGGGCGGGTAAAAAGTGTATGTGTCGAACGCTTGGTCTCTTGGGTTGTTTTTTACTTTTCTATAAGCAATGCCACACTTTGCGAGCAACATTTCGAGCCTGTCTTTCTTGTATTTGTGTTTCAAATTGACTTGGCAATAGTTAGTGCTGTTGTTCTTTGGGAAATGTCCATCAGCCGAAACGGCAATAAACAGTCGCAAAAGCCACTCGTCAATTTCAAAGTCGCCAAAACTGTCAAAATTGAACGCCGTTATTACTTCGGCAGTGCTTGGAATACGCTTTTTTATGTCTCCGAACTTAACATCCACAATCTTACCAGATTTTTTACTTCTATAAATGAACTTGTGGTTGTCCGATAAGCATTGATTTATTGACTTTCTGCCGTTTTGCATAAGTGTAAGCGTATCGCACGCCGTTTTGTGGTATGCAAGCGGTGTTACCAACTCGGCTCTTTGGTCTTGCGTGAATTGCAAAACTTTTTCGCCGTACGTGTATTCGCTTATCTTTTTCCACTCGCTACCGTTAAAATATTCTGTATCACAGTCAACACAGTTTGTTTGCCCCAGTATTTCAGTCAACCCAACCTCAATCCCCTTATTGAAGAAATCAAGGTCTGGGAATCCAGTCAGCACGCGCTCGGTACTTTCTCTCACATACGGAACGTCCGCAATGTTCACGAGGTATTGTCCAAAATCTTTAGCCATTCCTTACGTCCTCCTCGGTTAAACAGTCTTTGAATTTTTGTGCTGCGATACGACACCTATTACATATGTGGTATTGCGAATAATATATTGGTTCACCGCACACCTCGCACTCATCGTTTAAGTATGTGCGCTTTATTGCTGATGTTATTCTAAAATCTGAGTTTGCAGTATTGCTTCCTATGTGTAACACGCCATATTGTATTGAATCTATTGTGTCATCATAATCTCTCGGCATATTATTCCTCACTATATAAATTCTTTCTCTCCGAACACTACATAGCCGTCTTGCTGGGCGTAGTTTGTTATATATGTTATCTTGTAGAACTTCGACACGAACTGTCGGTTAAGTTCAACGTCGTCAATCACATTGTATATCACGATGTCGCCGACTTCGTAGTTTCTATCATTCTTTCGAATCTCGAACATTTTGTCGCAGTTAAGTTTCGGTAACGCATATTCTGCTCTTATTTTTAAGTTGTGAATTTTAGTCATATAACCTCCAATCTTCATTTCTTACTTGGAATGCGTCACCGCACTCTATGATGTCTGGGTAATTATCTTTTGCAACAGTCATTGCATACTTGTCTATTTCGTAAGCATAATATTTTACGTTTGTAAAGCCCATTTTATCAAGACAATATCGACCAGTCCCTATTCCGTCATACATTGACAGCACAACTATTTCCTCGTCTTTTGGCACGTTTTTAAGCGCATAGTTGAGAATGTGTATTATAACTTCCGCCGTCCATCCGTTTCCAATACCTTTGTAACCTTGACTTGCACTAACTGACTTCATATAATCGTCGGGCATTGTCTGCAAACGGCAGCACTCTTTCACTGTCAACTTGCGTATTGTGTAATCTCCATCTTCGAGGTCTATTGGGTGCTCTTTCCCACTTATGTAAATAAGTCCATTTACAACCCTGTACACATCTCCCACTTTTGTCTCTGCTTGGCTCAACAATATAGTCGCTTTTCTCTTTTACTGTGCCTGCTGGGAAACACTCTGTATTTAACGAACCTTGTCCCGCTCCTTTGTTTGCATAACTTGCTTTTACTGGACGAGATTTTTCTTTATTCCCGTATGTTGGTATTCGTTGCGCTATACCAGTTGCATTGTGACCGCCATTTGTTACGAAATTCGCTATGCTGCTTTGTTGGTATTGCGCCTTTATTGTCCTTGACTTTTCGTTGACGCATATATTTATAGGCTTTCCTACATTGCTTTCTAATATATCGCTAATATGTATTCCCCTGTCTATTGGCTGTTGTACCTCGCCACAATTATGCACGTAAAAGCGTTGGCGATTTTGTGCTGAAACGAGCGCGGAATTAATTTCTATGTACCTCACACCGCTATCTTCTGTTAAAATTGAGCCGTCCCACACGCCCAATTCTTGTTTTATTTGGTCTTTTATTGCTTGCGACGCAGATTTGTTGTTCTCGTATAAGAAGAAGTCTGGTTTGAATTTTTCTTTTGCTATTAAGTAGTTTTTGAACAATTCCCAGCCTAAACCCTCGGCTTGTGTTTCTCGGTTGTGCTTTTGAGCGCACGACCAGTAAGTACACGGGCTACCGCCAATCAATAATTTTATCATTTTTCCTCCTCACAAATCGAACAGCGAAAGTTGCACTGGGTGGCATTGTTTCGGTGTTGCGCCTTGCTTTATAAATACATAGATATTTTCGTTTACGTCAAGCATAATGTCATCGGTGTCACCCGTAAATCCAGACACTCTCTTGCCTTGTTTTAATTTGTCAACTTTGTATAACACAAAACCATTGTCGCACGCAAGTTTTACCATATCATCTTCCATTTTGTACTTGTCAAAATTCTTTATGTTACATACGAAATAACCGTCGTGCACCAAGTATTTGTATATGTTTTGTATTGTCGGCTCTAAATAGTTTTTCAGCCAGCTGTCGTAAGAGGTTTTGCCAGCGATATACGACTGCTTGCCCGTTCGGTAATCTTCGAGGCAAAAGTATGGTGGACTTGAAAAAGCAAGCCCCATTTTGTTTTCCCACTCTGGCACATAATCCTCGCTCCCTTGACACCTAATTTCGACACCAGTTGTCGTTCTCATTAGTTTGGTGTAATCTTTTGTAAACTTGTTTAAGCACTCAACCAATTTATAGTTTGGGTCTGTCCCAAAATAGTTTACTCGGTTTTTCAGTGCACAAGCAAGCCTCGCACCCCAACCGCAACTATAATCATAATAATTGCCGTTTACATTGTATTCATATAGAATATAGTCGGCAACTTTTGTTGGGAATTGACACACTTTAATTGCCGTCCCATCGCTACCGACTCTAAAATACGTGTCGATGTTTTCAACGAGTGTAGGGCTTGTGAAAAATTTTGGGTTGCGCCTTATTTTTCCTACAACTGACGATAACAACTCTCGGCTCGACATAACCTCGTTTATGCTCCACTTTGCGCCAGTACGTATTGAGTCGTCCATAACATCTCTGAAGTAATAATCGGTTATTTCCGCGAACTTAATACCGCCCTCGTCAAACAACAATATTTCTTCGTTCACTGTGTCTCGGTCGGCTTTTTCATACCATTTAGCAACGATTTCGTTGTATTCGTCTTCGCTTAGCAAGTCAAAGTCATTCGTGAACTTTTTTGTGCGCCCCAAGTATGTTATCTCTCGCACTACATTGTTGCTCATTTTATCTTACCTCGCTCTTTTTTAGGAACGTCCTCAAAGTTGTCGTTGAGCCAGCTACTAAAATGCGGTATGAACTGGTTTTTTCGTCCACCTCCATTATTTTCGTTGTCCCACGCCTTGATTTGCCGTTGCAATATTTTGTAAATTTTCAAAGCGTTTAAGCGACTAACTTCCTCGTCTTTCGTATATACTTTGTGCGTGAATGTAGTTTTTGCTTGTACCTTTCCCTCTTTGCGTGGGTATATTAACCAAGTTTGTTCAAAGTATTTTATTATTTTATCGTACTCACTGCTATCATCATCTTTATTAGCAACTTGTCGTGAACTTGGTTGTTCGTTAGGTGCTGTTAAAGATGACGTAGTAGTCGGAGTTTCCGTTTCTAAATCAACCTTTTCGTTTTGAACTTGGTTTTCGTCGTTTGCTAAAAAAGAGGGTTGAACTATGTTTTCGTTTCTTTTATTATAATTTTCTTTATCTTTATATTCTTCTTTATATTTGGGTGCAACTTCTTCACCGTCCCCCTGCAATTTTTGCACCCCCTGTGCAATTTCTTCATCACACACCGAGTAAAAGTTGTTGGTCACTCCGTTAGTAACTTGAACACGTTTTTTTATTAGCCCCTTTTCTTGTAAACTTGTTAAAACCCCGTCAACCGTTCTTTTCGAGGCGTTTATAAAGTCCGATAAGTAAGAACGACTGCCGAAAAACTCTGACTTTCCGTCTTGCGAAAAAGTGAATATCAGTGCATACAACAACAACTCGTTGCCCGAGAGTTTTAGTTTTGTTGCCATCCAAGCGTGTATTGTAAATGAATTTGTGTCTTTTACGTCCGACATTATTATACCTCGAAATAAAATTTATGTTTTTTGTTGAAGAACGCCAAACGATACTCGTTAATTGTGCGCCCGCTTTTTTGCGAATTACAATGTCTACAACTTGGGAAAAGATTGCCAAATTCGTTTCCCCCGCCATTTATTCTTGGATTTTTGTGGTCTATTGTGAAGTTATCAGTGTTTAACTCTACTCCGCAATAAGCGCACTTGCCGCCAAACATAGAATATAGTCTTTTAGCGGTATTATTGTTAGTGATGTTATTCGCTTGTCTTTTTTGCAATATTTTTAGCCATTCCAATACGATATTTCGTATTTTTTCACTGTCTATATTCAACAATTCTTCCTTTAATTTTGTTTGAAATGTTATTGACGTTGTATAGTCTTTATACGAGTCGAGAATAAGTATATTTTTATTATCTACAAATATTATGCCCTTTTCTACCAACTCATTAATAGAGTTATTAACATCGTTATGCGATAGCCCAGTATAAAACTCTATTATCTTGCTTGGAATTTTATGGTTTCCTATTAAACTTTTGCTTATAGGGTTCGTTTTTAGCCAAAGGAACAAATACTTGCTATTAGCCGAACATTCGGAAAGACTATCCCATATTTCAGTATCTAACAAAACTTTTCCCATTGCTTTTGCTCCTTTATATGAAAACCCCCAATCTTGACCTATTGTAGAGCGCAGTCTTGATTGAGGGTTTCGTTCCTCGTACTATTAAGTTTTTCTCGTGTTATCGGCTCTACTCAATAATACGAGGATTTGTTTGGTATGAACTCTTGTCCCAAAGTTCCCCTTAATTATAGCACGGCGGTTCTTCGGTGTCAAGCACTTGGAGCAACTTTCCGAGCATTTGTGGGTTGACTTTTTTTGTTTTCCCACCCACAAGCGCATAAACCGACTGCTCGTGGCAACCGCACATAAGTGCGAACTGCCTATAACTGATTTTATGTTTGATGACATACCAGGTTATTTTGTTGCCCCAAAACTCTGAATCTTTAGGTATTTTAGTATCCATTTTTGTTTATTTTACCTCCGTTGTAGTTTAGTAGTTTTACGATTTCGGTGGCGGTGTCTTTGCGCTTACAAAATCTCCATTCAATTCCATAATCTCGGGAGTACCTCTCCATAACTTTCATCAAGAACTTGCCAGATACTTTGGTGAATGGCTTATCTATGTATTTCCCTTTGCGTGCGTCATAAACCTCGTGGGTTGGTGACCGCCAAAATTGAACGCCATACACATTATATATGACTTCCTCACGGACGAGAACAATGAGTTTTTTGCCCTTGTCAATGCACCTTTGTACTTCTCGAAGAAACCTATCTTTCCCGCTTTTTGTACCAGCAATGTTAGATTGAACCTCGATTAGTCCGTTTTTCAAATCTATTACGCAGTTTGGATTAAACGAACTTTGATAATCTCCCTCATCTAATTTGATTTCCTCGTAGTTGTATTGTAGTCGTTTGAAGTCTTTTAGCACATAGTCGTTGTCTTTTTCGCGCGTGTCAACTAAAATGTATGCCATAAGCACCACCGCCTAATTTGCGTTTTAAGCGGGGTTAAGCCCAAAACCGAACAAGTAGTCGAATTTAAGCCTAACTCCCGTTTTTGCCCTATTACACGCCGTCAAAACGGCAAATCCGACTCGCTCGCTGGCTTGTCACCGCCAGAGGGAGCGTCCCCAAGCGTTTCAACACGGAAATTTTCGGGTGAAACAAACAGCGTACACTCGTTGTAAAACTTGCCGTTATAGTTTGTCGTTTTCTTGCGAACTCCGTCTATGATTGTGAAGATTATGTTTGCGTTCACATATACGTCAATATCTGCGTTGACATATACCGAGTAATACTCTGATAAAAACGAGCCATCTCCTTTTGGTATCGACTCTTTGATTTTCACGATTGTGTAGTGCGAATTGTTGGTTTTGCCTTTTCGCACGTCGTAAACCTTGTAACTTTTGTTTGCTTTAATCATTATTTTGTTCCTCCGTAGACTCTCGGTAGTTTTGCATTTTTTCGCAAATTGCGTCGTAGTCTTTAAGTTTTATTAGTTTCGTTGATTCGACACCCCACGAAAGGAGCAGAGATTTTGCCTTTTCTCGTGAAATGTCGTTTATTGCAGCAAGTGCGTATATGCGTTGCGCTTGTTTTGTAGTGATGTAGTCATCGTCGCTTTGAACTTTTTTGGCTACATCGTCGCTCACAAAATTCTCGTCCTCGAAGTCTTGCGTGAAACAGTCGCTTAAACTGCCCAAAGTCAATGCGAGGTCGACAACGGCTCTCTTTTTTGCTTTTTTGAGTGCCGAATTTGCCTGGTTGAACCCGTTTGCAGTGCCGTTTGACGATTCACTCGTGTTTGCACAACCAACACCAACTCGCACGGGCGTCCCGTTAAAATATGCGGTCGCCTTACACTCATAGTAAAAGAATCCATACTTGTAGTCTTTGTAAGAATCTACAATTTGGACATCGTATGGGAGACCAAATGCCATAAGAATCTTCTCTGCGCCTGATTTCATAAGAGACGGAGATTTTGCTTTTCCGTACTTGCCAAAGTCTATGTCACGTTTAAGCAATACCGACTTATCGCCAATCTCAACCACATAATTGTTGCGTTTAAGTGCCGAAACAACTGCTGGTTGCTCGTACATTATCAAATTATTTTCTGCCATTTTTACACCTCATTTTTTTATTGTGTGCTTGTAAAATATCGAACCATTCGTAGTCTGGCTCAATTTTTCGGTATGAGTATGCGCCCGTCTTTTTTAGGTGCAACACATATGCCTCGTCTATATTTATACCTCGTGCGTCTAACAGTCGCTTGTACCCAGCAAGTTGAACAGCCAAATATTTTACGTCGACCGAAGATGTTGTCTTGAAGTCAATCAAAACTGTTTTTCCGTCCACCCGACCTATAAAATCGCACGTTCCACAATAGCCAAGATTAGCGTCGCCAAGTATGAACTCGCTAAACAGCGTTGTTGGGCGGTAAGTGTTCCACCATTCGATAAATGCGGCAAAGTATGGAATTAAGTCCGATTCCATTTCTTCTATGTCGTACTCGTCCGTTAGAACGAACTCGCTTATCGCTTCGTGAACTTTTTCGCCACGCCGTGCAGCGTTATCCAAGATTTGCTTCGACAATGCGTCCAATTTCTTGAAACTTATGGGTTCACAAATCTCGGTCACGCTCGGATATGCCTCGTCGGCTATTGTGTATGTGTGTGTGTCTTTGTCAAATTTTACGTTTGCCATTATTTACCTCTAATAAAATCAGCAAGCAAGAATATAATGGTCAAAAATATTGCAATCGCCATCGTCGCCTCCTCTTATTGTATTTATTATACCATAGAATCGGCTCAAAGTCAATAGTTTTGTTGTTTTTTATAGTGTTACCAAAGCCACACTTCCTCATCTTTCCCCCTGTTCAGCTCAACGTATTTCGCAAATTTTTGTTCCAAATCCTCAACCCACTTTATACATCTCTCCAAAGACCGAATGTCTTTTTCAGCCCAAGCAATTTTGCGTTGGTTTTTATCTGAGTTTTTGCTCCACCGTTTAATGTCCTTTTTGTTCTTTTCAATCCATTTTTTTCGTTCCTCAATCATCTCTTGCGTGTACGGCGTTGATGACAATTTGTAGTACGCGTGTCCTTTGTTTGCGCACATAACACAAACAATTCTTGTGTAGTACGGAAGAACATTGTCTCGACACGACACCATAAAACGTTTGCCGTCAACCTCGATTTCAACGTTTCGGTTGTGCCGTTCAAACCAAGCCTTAAAACCGCCCGACATAGATTCTACGTCATCGTAAAAGTCACATTTTGTTGTAAAGTAACTCATATTATCACCTCCGTTCCTGCGCATTTTTCAAGCCCACATTCCTCGACCAAAAAGACTTGCTCGTCGGACATATTTTTGTTTTTCTCTATTGCTTGAATTGCATAAATAATAGTTTTGCTTGACGCTCTACTTGTCCCTCTTGCTACCACCCTAAAAACAAGCGTTTTCGGCGGATAGTGGTGTGTTTCAAAATAGCCGTATTCAAACTTATCTCGCAAATATTTCACGTTGTTATCATAAAACCAGTCCGTATAATGTGAGTAAGATTTGCCCCAGTTTTTGACAGTGACGAGTTGCCCCACTTTGAATTTGTACTCAATGGTTGGCATCGTCTTTCACCTCCATATCGTTTTCGTCCGCCCAAACAAAAAACTCCGTGTACGAGCCAACGTCGTAATACCACTTTTCGTTTTTCTTCCACGTCCTCACATAAAACGGCTTGAATTTGTGCTGTTTGCAAAAATCATAGATTCCTACCATAACTTGTTCTTCCGTATCTGCTGTGTAGTCGAGCAACCTCGTGTTCCCATTGTTATCTTTGAAATAAAGCCGTTTCACCTGATACCACCTCCCAAAAGCCAAGTCAATCCAAGAAAACTCAAAATTGATAATAGTATTGCTAAAATATTCATTTTTGTTCCTCCTATAAATCTAACCTATATATATGTCCGTAAGTCCGTCCTCATTGAACAGCAACTTGTCAATGCGAAACACAGAGATGTCTTTCTTGTGGTACGGCTCATACAAGCGTGACCGCATATAATCGGGCGGGTATATACGCACAACCTCTTTGTACGCAACGTCAATCGCTTTCTTTTTGCTGTCGGCTTTGACAATGAAATCTATACAGTCGTTGCTGTACTCTTTTACTTTTACGAGGTAGTAGTACATCTTGTTCATATTCAACTCCTTTCCATACCAGCAAGCCACTTTGCAAGAACCGCTTGGCAAAACTCGTCCGACATATATTCGGTGTCTTTTTGCCATTTTCCCGTCTTTTCGTTGTATGTGATGTTCAGTTCGCCAAAGCCTATCACATTTGCAACCCATTCTATGTTGAGTGCGTATGTGTCGGGGTAGTGGTCGTTGCACTTATACATCTCGCCAGTTGCCTCTATAATTTCGTATTCTTTGCTCATTTTTCGTCCTCCTCATCATCGACATAACCGCCAAATCCTATCCATTCAGCGTCACCGTAAATGTTTTCAAGCGTTTCCGTGATGTGTTCGAGCACTTCAACACCTTTGTCCGCGAAATCTTCTGCGCAAATGATTTCAATCTTATATCGTTTCATCTTTCACCTCCGCTTGTTTGCATTCGTCGCAACGAATATACCCCCAATCGTCATCTCCGACATTGCCATACGAAGTTAATTCTCGGTCAAAAAGTTTGCACGTGTTGCCATATCTATGCACACAGTACCTGCAGCTTGGCACTTCGACTTCGATTTCAACCTTTATCTTCGCCATCTTGCACTTCCTTGATTTCCCAGCCTTTATTGTAGTTAGCATTGAGATAATCTCGTTCTCTTTCGGCTCTACCTTTTGTGGTTTCGACAACAACAAGACCTTTTCCAATATCGTCAATAGGTCGTCTATAATGTCTACCGCCATTTTTGACCTTGCAGGCAATGCTGTTCCATTCTTTGTTTACAATTACATATTTTTTCATTATTGTTCTACTCCTTGATAAGTTCATTAATATAAAATTCGTGTTTTCATTAATAGATTTCCCCATTTTGCACCTCCTTGATGAGTTCGTCTATGTCTTTCGAGAAAACTACACTGCCGAGTATAAAATCGTCCAATACATACGACGTCCTCGCTCTCTTTTTCAACTTGTTCAACACATCGATTTGCGCTTCTTTGACCGCTTCGTCCATAATATCTTTGCTATGTGATATTACGCATTGCAAAAATCCATTATTTGATTTCAACCGCTCAATCTCGGCTTTGTACTCGGACACGTCTCCGTAACCTGCGTCAACCAAAAATGTCGCACATATATAATGCACGCAACAACAATCTTCGCCGTTTACCTCGCAACTCTTGCAGTCGCAGTTTTCACAGTCGTCTTTTATACGCCCTATCAGTTGTGCAAGTTTTTCGATTTGCTCTTGTTTAGTTTTCATAATAGCACCTCGTTCTTCTTGGTTTTGTTGAACGGTATTGCCGTTTTTTGGCTCTGAATAGATTTTGTTTTACCTTTATGTTTTTTATTTCCCTGCCGTACAAACAGTCAACAATGCCACACGCATACTTTACCGAAGATATCGTTTCATAATGTCCGTGCGTTTTCATACTTCACACCATCCTCGTTTTTCTCGGTCTTGACTGACGGGCTACTCTTTTTTTGTACCGCAATTCTTCCCGTCTTACAAGTGAGTTGTTTGTTTTTCCTGTCTTTACATACTCCAAAACACTGTTTGCATACCGTAATGCCGATAGTGTTTCATAATGTCTACTATTCATCTTCCAACTCCTCTATGTATTCGTATATTATTTTTTGGATATATTCTTCATAAACCCCAGCACATTTATCTCGTAATTGTTCGAGAGCGCTAATCATATTTGTATTTCACCTCCCAACTCTATGACCTCGAATATGTCATCTGGTCTAACCGTAACGCACGAACCAAAAAAGTCCAACAAGTCCACAAGTCTGTCCTCTGAATCAAACTCCCAACCGAAAAACAAAAACGTTTTCCCCTCGTCGTTGTTCACATCGCGTGCATTAGCATACGCTTTGAGGAAGTCGCGCAGTTCGTTAATGCAATCAACATTTGTAAAAACTTCGCCGTGACCGCCTGTTACGCTGTCACCGATTCTTATTCTTTTTAGCACAGTCCATATCCTCCCAAGCACTTCAAAAACTCGTTAATGTCTTTGCTGTCATAATTCATTGTAGCATAATTCTCTGCTTTTTTCCACAACTCATCGTAAAGCTCTGAAAAAGCGTGATTGCTAACTTTTTGAGTAGATGATTTCACTTTGGTTGTCGATACTAAGTCTGCCATAATCTCTGGGTTGTCCTTGTATTTATCGAACGCTAAATTAAACCTCGTCCGTATGCTTGTTGTGCCAAAAGCCTCGGCTTGCGTAAAATCTTCCCAAAATTTTGGGGCTGGCTCATCTTCTACGATAACTTCGTCGCAAACTTCCCAACTCGTGAACCCGATTTCGTCAAGTTCTGCTTTCGTAATTCCGATATCGTCCTTTATTCCATCTACGAATGTCGCATAATCAACATCTGAATACCAAGTGTCATAAATCAATTCGACCGCATTGTACAACAAAATTTTGAGTCTTTCATTATCGTTTCCAACTGTGCCCATAGTTATCTCTCCTTTGCCATTGTTCGGCTTGCATTTCAAAAATCTCCTCTTGGTACAAACCGCAATCTACGCACCTATAAAACGCTTTTAGCCCTCTCGGTTGTGCATAAATCACTGTTTCGCCTTTCTTTATTGTCCTCCCGCACTTTTGACAGATGTGTTCTTGTCTACTTATCCGTTGTTCCAATGTCAGCCTCCAATATGTCAACCGTGCGGTAAAGACTTCCGTCGATTATTCTGTTGCCGACACGAACATACGCTTGACGTTCAACGGCAATAACAATGTCGTTTATATCTCGCTTTTCAATCTCGACAACATCTTCGTCGCCGCCCCAAGTGAAAAGATGTGCATAATATTTCATAACACCACCTCGCTCATATCAAGGAATCGGGCAGATATCCACACAAAACGCTCGCACTCGTCATTTGTTTTTGCACAAAACATACCGCCCACCCAAATATCATAATCAGCGTCCATAGTGATTGTTTGCCCTGCATATCTCTTAACCTTTTCGATTTCAGAACGTGGAATGTTAGACTCTTTCATTTCATCTTTTGTCATTATTTTGACCTTTTGCCCTCTTTCAAACCTCATTTTTTCTTTCCTCCGTTATTCGCAAGAATATAAGTTTGTTCTGGATAAAAATCTGCAATATCGTTGTAGTCGAGGAAACCACCGTCGATTACCGACACTAACTTTGCCCCATCGTACTTTTGTTTGAGCCAAATGTCCTTGTAAATCGTGTTGCTCGAATCAATAAACACTCGGTCAAACTTTTTTTCTTCGCCATCTATCCACAACAATGCTTGTGAATAGTCCACGTAGTACGGATTTTTCTTTCCGCAATCGACTTTTGCCCCCAACTTGTAAGTTTGTTTCGGGTAATCTCTCGTGACGCTCCAATACGATTGCGTGTAATGGTATTTTGTTCCTATCAGATACCCGTTCTTAATCTCGTTCTTCAAGTCTTTGTCTTTATAGATTTTTCCACTGCTGTCCATATAAATCTTGTCGAACTTAACTTGTTCCATACCGACAATGAGAATTACTTGGTCGGGAGCGAGCCAAATCGGGTCTTCTTCTTTTTTGGGTACGCTGTCGTGATACCACGTTTTGTCGTATAACGATGTTTGGTAGTAGTTATCGTCGAAGTACGTGATTTTTGGTGTAACCACGCTTTTGGAATATTGCGGCTCGACATAATCGAACTTCTCGGTCTTTGTCCCAATCATTTTTGTCGCTCGCTCAATAATGTCGTACATCTCATCAAGTTTCACATACTCATACCAACAATGTGGGCAATAGTATCCGCACGAAATGTTGACCGCCTCAATCTTGAACTCGGGCGCAATGTGTGAAATGTCCGAACAAGAGCCTGTCGCTTTGACAAAACCGAACTTTTTGATGTGAGTCTCGAAATCTTTGTTGTAATCTTTGTAGAACACATAGTCGTTCCCGCCTTTTCTATCAAACTCGACCGCATAATTTATGTCGCCGAGGTCGATTCCAGCCTTGCAAAACTTGCGTGCGCCCACACAACCAATTTCTTCATCTTCCAAGAACACGACCGAACAATCGTATTTTTGCAAAATCTCGAGAATCATAATTATTCCACATCTGTCATCGCCACCGATTCCCTCCAACGACATAATAGTGTTTCCGTCTTTTGAGTACAAAATCGTTTTTGGTGATTCTTTGTGAACCGTGTCCATATGCGCCACGAGCAAAACAGGGTGCGTGCCTTTCGAGTACAAGAATCCATCTTGCGACAAAATCTCTCGCCCACCGCCTGTCAGATATGTTTCGAGCGCTGATTTTAACTCGGTTTGTGTTGCTTTGAATATATTTTCAATCGTTTTCTTGTTCATCTTTGCATCTCCTGATTAATAGTATCTGTCGTGACATTCGTTGCAGTAACAACAGTGTGAATTATTGTTGTGTTCTTTTCCGCATTTAGGGCACACGATAGTTCCGCCAATCTCGGGAAGTTCAAACGGATTCACATCGTCGTAATATTCTGGAATTGACACGCCCGCTTTCGGTATGATATTTATGTTGTACTCATACACATAATCTGGATAGTGAAGTGATTTCGGTGCGGTCACGAAAAACTTTCTCGAACCGCTCGTGACATTCCATCTAACCATTCCCCAAATGTCCTCTTTGTCCTTGTTGCCCTCGCACTCGTCGATTATGCCCCTTACAGTATCTCTCGTGAGCGTAGAGTATGCTTTGTCTGTCCAGCTCGGATACAATCTTGATTGCATTAAGAACTTCGACGAGTACATAAAAAGTTGTCGATGAAGTTTCGGGTATGTATAGAAGTCGCCATCTCCTTTAATGTTGTCAATAGTGAAGAAAATCATCGTCACTTTGTCCATTGGGTACGACATTGTGCCTGCTTGATAACATTTGTTTGAGTTTCCGTACTCCAAAAAGTGGCAACTGCTCCACGAGTTTCCGTTTGACATCAACAAGAAGTCGAGCGGGTTGATTGACAAGCAGTATCTTCTCTTAACTTTTCCGTCCGAGAAAGCGTCGGAAAGTGTAGCGAATTGTTTTTCAAAATCATCGCACTTTGTTAGTCCTATCGCACCACACAATTGACGAATCGCCCTTGTGTACTTTGCGCCCACGCTTACTTTTGCGCCAGATATTAACTTCTCTGCTCTTTCCTTAAATGCAGATGTTACGCTCTTGCTTTGCGTGCACCAACTTGAATCGCCACTGCAAAGTATATTGTACAATGTGCGGTCGGTAGAATTTTGATAAACCCAATTAGCAAAAGTCAAAACCGCATCCCATCTCTTGCTCTCGGTTGTCGTGCGCTCTTCCTCGAAGATGTCAGATACGCACAAATTCTTTTCGTCCCAAGCGTGATGTTGTCGGAGTATGCTTGCGAGCCAACCTTTTGATTTGTTCCACTTTTTGAGCCACGCCATCACACCGTCGTGAGTTGCGTCCTCGTATCCGTGTTCCTTGAATACCGTGACTGCCTTGTCGCACAAATCTCCGAGTTCACTTTCGGGCATAACCACTGCATCTGGATTCTGATTAAACGGCGTGTACTCTACTCTTATCGGGTTCTTACATTCAAAATCAGCGCTCGTCCAATTTTCAGCAGATGTGCTCCCTGCCCTTACTGCCGAAACAAAAATGCTGTTCGCATCTGTGATTTTGTAGTAGTAGCCGTTAATTTTGTATACATCGCCGACCTTATATTTGCTTGTTTTGTCGTTCTCGTCTAAAACTCGTATCGGAGAATTGTAGAAAAGCACATTTTTCCCGTTCAGAGCCACAATGCCGATATACTCTTTGGTATACACTGTTGTCACCGAGATGTATAATGGTTTTTTCTCTATTACTCTGAAAATCCCGCACTTGTATGCGACTAAATCTCCAACCGCAATCTTCTTAAAGTCGTCGCTCGCCTCTGACTCATCAACCAAAATGCAGTTTTCTGGCGCAACACGCTTTGAATAACAACCTTGATTGTATACAGCCCCTGTTAAATCATCATTCTCGCCCAAAAGCATATAAACATTGTCACTACTTTTTTGATCGCCTTTGATTTTGACAATTGAACCAATCGGTGGAAGTGTCGGAAGATTTATTTCCAATTCATCAAAACCATCAAAGCCTCTCGACCTCATTCTATTCTCGGTTGAAAGCCTTATGATTTTGTTTTCAGTGTCAACCGCAATAACACGAGGTGAGCCATCAGACAGTTGCGCCGATGTTGTAAGCGATAGAACATCAGTGGGTGTAAGCGGTGCGCCTTGCAATACCGCCTTGTATCCGTCCTTGTAAAGTTGGTGAACCATCTTTATGAGCGTTTTTTGACTCCCGTGGCTCGTGTAAATCTTGTCGAACTTCGGGAACTCCAAAAAATCGTCAATCTTTCGGTCGGGCTCTTTTTCTTGATAACCGCTCATTGCGCCAAAAGATAGTTTGCCCGTGTTTGTCTTGAAGCAAGTTTCTGCCTCATATGTATCGTAAATAGATATGTCTCGTTCAACATCGATTTCTCGGTCGTTCTTCCAAACATATCCCTGTTTTTTCGCAAGTGTTAAAAATTCTCGAACCGCAGATTTGGTCGAGCAATGGTAGATTCTTTTTTGTTTAATTGTCATCATTTCGATGCCTCCGAAAATTTTGTGGGGTGTGATGGGACGAGTTTTACCCCGTCCCATCTAATTTTGTGCGTGCCTCTTATACACGCTTGATTTTGAAGCCGAACGTGTCGCAAATATCTTTAAGCGAAACGTCTGCTGCCTCGTCGTCATCGTCATCGTCGTCCACGTCGGTCAAATCGCAAAGGAGCTCGTCGTCATCGTAAAGATTGCCGTCTGCTTTGCTGTCCGTTCTGTGCGCATAAACTGCAACGATGTCAAGGGATTCTTTTGTTTTGTGCGTGAGGTCATCGTTGAAATTCGCAAGTTTTGTGAATCTCTCGCCTGCGCCCGAACCAAAAAGAACGTCGCCAACATCGAGGAAGTCAAGCACAACCAATCTGCGTTTGCCGTTTGCGTACTCGACAACCATTCCCGACTTCAAATCGGATTTCGTGAATTTTGATACTGATTTTGTTCTTGCCATAAAATCTACCTCCTGTATGGCTTTTTATTTTTTTATTAAATCGTGACTTCCACGCTTTAATCTAAATTATTAATTCTGATTCAACAACGTCTGTCACAATCAGTTTTACCCAATCGATGTGATACCAATAATCATCACCGATTACTTTGAAACAATTATCGTTCAACGCTATTCGCTTTACAATGTGAATTTTGTCGTCAAAAACACCGATATATGGAATCGACAAAGTGGTTTCCACACAATCTTTTTTGGGTTTTAGGATTATCGCACTGCCCGAGTGCAAATCTGTAATTCTCATAGAATCACCTCGTTTTCTATATCATTCTCGGTTATTCTCGCCTCAATCCAATCTTTGGCATATATATAACCGTCGTCGATTTCAAAAACTGTAAAATTGTTGCGGGTGTTCACAGATGTTACAAAGTGCCACTTACCGAAACGTTTTTCCATCCATTCGTTTAATCCCAAAACATCCATTGTATATGTTCCACGCACATCTTTAAGCGGCTTTAACAAGATTAGGTCTCCAACCGATAATTCTGTTCTCATTCCTCGCTCACCTCGACATCGCACCCAAACAGCGTTTTTGCTTGCACATAACAATCTCCGTCGTTTATTGCAAATGCAATGTGCCACTTGCCATCAAGTGTGAATAGGCTTACAGATGAAACTGTGTCTTTGCCGATTTTTGCACCGACAAGTTTGCTCGCTTTGGTCATCGGAATAACCAACACTTGCTTTACGTTAGAAACATCTTCCGCCTCGTCATCGTCGTCGTCCGTGCTTGCGTCTTCTGGATTCGTAACTTTGACCGCAACCGCAATCGGTTCGTCATTATCTTCTCTTGTCGCAAGCCACGCAAGAACATCTGCCAACACTCGCTCCATTGTTTTAATCGCTGGGATGCTCTGCGTGTGAAGTTCTGTCGTATCAAAAATGAGTTCCGTGCCAACGATTTTGCCCGTTATCCTGCCGATGTTCACAAAAGTATCGCCATAGCAGTGTTTCAAACTTGCTCGTGCGATTACTTTATCTTTGTTAATCTCGACGCCTTGCAAGCAATATCTTGCATACACATAAACGCTTTCGTTGCAGTCTGTGATTTTCTTAATTGTTGATGGTTTTGTTGATTTTGCTCCTCTTGGCATAATGATACCCTCCAAAATGTTTTTTTATAATCACGGCTATTCCGCCACGACTTCAAATATGATTCTCGCAGCCATTGTTTCACACTGCGCTTTGAATAAAATCTTGTCTTTTGTGACAAACGATTCGCTACACGGAAGACCTCGATACTGTTTTTTG
The DNA here is from genome assembly GCA_050872805.1 of Clostridia bacterium. Taxonomy (GTDB): domain Bacteria; phylum Bacillota; class Clostridia; order Christensenellales; family UBA1242; genus CAKVOD01. Next base: position 27,041 of record JBNMHN010000002.1, on the reverse strand, counting down.
TACAGTTCATATGCCTGAATCGCGAATCCAATCGATTTATATTGCTCCGTTACTTGTCTATCGGGAAGTCCGTCAAATGATATTTCCGTTGTGATTTTGTATTTCATTTTTTCACCTCGTTCAATTTTTTGTACGCCGACTTACAAAGTTTGATTGTAGTCGGGTTTACATAAAGCATCGAGTCAAAAACAGGCTCGCCGTCTATCATCATAAACGGATTTGACACATACTCGGTTTCTCTTGTCAGAACGTACAATCCACTGTTCCAACGATAAACCTCATACCCATTTGCATAGATTATGCGGTCGTACATTTTGTTGTCGCACGCTCTTTGATTAAGTTCAGTTTTCACATCCACCTCCACATATACAGCACATAATAATCAAGATAATCGCGCACGCTCTTATCTAAAAACTACTAATACACTATATATCATTGTATTTACTTATTATATAACTAATCGCGCACGAGCGCACACGTCCGCCCGCCCGATATACGCCTTTGCTATTAAACGCACACTCAATAATCTACTACACTATATATAGACTACTTGCACTTATTAACGACGTATAATCTACTCTTTATTAGCTTAGATACTGCACTATATACTTATACTATCGTATATCGCTCCGTACTACACTATGATATACTCTCCGTCGGTTATATTCTTAGATTAGTAACTGCACTTATACTCTTATATATATCGCTCACCGTATATAGCTTATACTTAGATATACTACGCTTATGTATACATATAGGAAGATAAATAACGCACACGCACGTATCTATGCCTACATAATAACTAAGGATATACTGAGTATATATATAGATAGAGTGGGGTGTTCACGCTTTTTGCGCCCGACGAGAGCGTGAGAACGCCGAGCTGATGGATAGTGGCTTACACATCAGCCCCCGCCCCGAGATGATAAACTCGGCTTACAACCTCGACTTTTTACGGCGCGCCATATCGCGACTTACAACGAGGACTCATTTACTGCGATGTCAAACTCGGTTTGGTTTGTGGTGACGCACGAGAGATTTGCACTCCCGATTGCTGACTGAGAATCAACCGTCTTACTTCTTGACCAGTGCGCCAGATGGTGGGAGGTTTGATTTTACGATGAACGCCGCCCAAAACATCGTCACAAAAAGTGGAGGGCTATCAGTTCACGCAAATCGCGATGTCCTCGCCGATGTGGCGTAGGAACAGTTTGCGGATTGCCGACTCGAAAGAATCAGCGAATACCGCCTCACATCTTGCGTGGTTGTTGCAATCATAATAATGCACATAAAAATACTGTGATGTTGTCATTTGTCTGAATCTCCATAAATTTCTGATTTTGCCTGGGCTACTTCATCTGGGAAAAATATTCTGAGTTGCTCCAAGATATAATCGCCCTCGGCTGCTCGCCCTTTGAGATAATCTGATTTGAGAACCGTTGCCCCCGCATCCGACGTATCTCGGCGTAGAATAATCATCTTTGCGATGCCTGAGATTGTTTTGTTCATAATAATAATTTACCTCGCAAAATAATAATTTTTGTCCGTTGGCGTCGGTGCACTTTTTGTCCGTCGTTTGTCCGTGCTTTTTGTCTGAAAAAAAAGACAAGGCGAAAACGGCGGTTTTGCCCGCCGTGTCCGTCTGAGTCCGTCCGTGTTTAGTTTGCTTTTTGTCCGAGCATTGCAAGGAATGCGGCTTTTTGCTCGTCCGTCAAGTCAACAAATTTGTTGAACAAGTTTTCGCTCGCTCTCTCGTCCTTGCGTTTTTGCTCAATGCTTGCGAGCGTGTCGGCATAGTCCTTGTCCGCTTGCTCAAACAATGCCGTTGTCGCTTGCAAGTCGCCGAATAGTTTGAGAGTGTCCGCGACGTCGATATACTGTCCGTACTTTTCGACTGTCTGAGCGTACTCTGTCAAAAATAGTTTTTGTACGTACGTTTTCGGCAACTCGAATATTGCGAGTTTTGCTTTTTTCGTCCGTCCGTCGCCGTTGCCGTTGCCGTTTTGCTCGGGGTTGCGCTTGCCAACCGTGAGGTGTACGCCGTCGAGGTACAAACCGCTCAATATTGCGAGGTTTTCGGCGGTGAGGTTTTCGAGTCCGTACGAGGTTTTTTGTCCGTTTTCGTCGACATCAATATAAACTCGGTATATTGCGTTTTTGTCCGTTTGTCCGTCCGCATTGAGTCCGTTTTTGAATACGGGATTGATTTGACCGTTTTTGTTTACGGCTTTTACGTCCGAGCCGTCCGCGTAGTAAAACGCTTTTTTGTCCGTGTCGAGTGCTATTGTTTTGCCGTTGTTTTTGTTTCTGAATGTCAACATTTTTTTGTCCTCTCTTTTTGTGTTTTTTTTGTCCGTTTTTTTGTCCGTCCGCTCGCTCTGAGCGGGGGCGGTTGTTGCTATTCTCAACCGTCGTGGACATACTACTACTTTTTTTTAGAGTTGTCGAGCGTTTTTGAGTGCTTTTTTGCAACTTACACACATTTTCTTATTTGTGTTTCTTATTGTACAATGTGTATATTTTCTCGTGTGTCGGTGCTGTCGCTTGCGTGAACTGAACCGCCGACGCCGTGAGCGGCGTTTTAAGCGGCGTTTGCGCTCGCGGTTGAGTTGTCGCTCGGCTCGTTGGCTTGCGCTCGTTTTTGCCCCCTTGTAGAGCGTCAAAACGCCGTCCGCCGTTGCCGTTGCCGTTTGCGCCGTTGTATACGTACGCGCGCGCGATTCAATATATGCGCATACGAGAGGGGGGACAGGGTATTTTAAGTGCCTCGGTGGGGGGGGTGTCACCTCCACGTCCAATTCTAATAGAAAGCTATAGTAAAACCCAAACTATACGTTTGCCAGTTGGGAGAGCGGGAATTAGGGGGCGCGGGGCGGCTGGGAGGGTGCAAAAAGTCCCCTAAAAAATTTTGAAAAAAACGCTTGACATTGGGTCAAACTGGGTGTATACTTGGTGTAGAAAAAGACGAAAGAGTCTGCCCCACGAACTCGGAGTCAACATAAACCTGGTACTATGTATTGTAAATACTATGTATATTGAGAGCGTTGCTTATGTATTCGGTGGGGAGCAATGCTCTTTCTTTATATGCGGGAGCAAGCATACAACTCCCTAACAACTGTTGGTTTGGCGAACCGAAATGCGAGAATGACGCCCGTTTGGCAGAGTACCCACTGGTTCTGCTGACGTCAAGTGGAGAACAGACGCTAATATACCACTATAAAAAATGCGGCGGGTTGGAATTGTAGGTCTTCGGAATGAGGATTGAGTCCGATACTTGTGGACGAAGTGGCAAGTGGACTTACTGGCTGAAATGTCAGGGCTACACAGTGGGTTTGCGAAAAGCGGAAACTTCAAAATGGGACAAGGCGAAAGCAAGAAAGAAGTTGAAAATTTTGCGCAAGGAAGTAGTGGTTCTCCCCCTCTCGTAGGGGGATTTCTACTTATTTCCGTTGCGTGTTCTTAAAAAGGGACAAGATATAGAGAGTATGCGTATATAACTTGTTCAGCAGTATGTAAAAGTATGAAAGAAGATAAAAAGACGTTGGTTGGAGCAAAAATTAGGCTTGTTGGTAAAGAATGCCCGCATTGTGGGTGTCGAGACTTGGACATATACAAACACACTTTCAATGTTGGGGCATATTGCAGTTATTGCGGGAAATACGTGAAGTTTTTGAACCCGAAAGAACGCGAAGAAGCGTTTTGTGCGATTTCAGCGAAAACAAAGGCGCAAATATTAAACACCAAGCGCAAAAAATCACAAAAGTAAGAGTAAGCGTAAAAGCAAGTAATTACGACGGAGAGTAGGGCAACAACCTACTTTTTTATTAGCAAAACTGGTGGTGGCGAAGAAAGTCGCCCTCTGGCGTAAAAAAAGGTGTTGACAAGACAAAAAACAAGTGGTAAACTTGAAGCGAAAATGAGGAGGCGGAAAGCTGTGAAAGTAATAACGAGTGGCAAAGACAACAGAGTGGTGACGTGCGGGAAGTGCAGGTGCGTGTTCGAGTTTGACGAGCGCGACGTTCAAAAGTATGACTTGCGAGACGACTTGTTTTCGTTGTTCATACCGAGCACTGTCGAATCGAATATAGAGTATGTGGAGTGTCCCGAGTGCGGGCACATAGAAACAATAAACCGCCTAAACAAGCGAAAAGAAATAACGGAAGACGACTATTCTATACGAGTTTTCAAAGACAAAAACTAAAAACGTGCCGCTTGGCTTATGGGTTTTTAACATTTTTCCCCTGCCGAGCCAACAAATACACAAAAGCCAGACTACCTCACTGGCGGCGGCACACCTCCTTATTATGCGTGGGTAGTATAAAGGTAGTACGACGGTCTCCAAAACCGTTTGTCGAGGTTCGAGTCCTTGCCTGCGTGCCAACAAAAAAATAAAGTCGGAGGAAAGCGACAATGAGAACTGGAAATTTTAAGATTGAAATGAGCGAACGTTGCAAACAGTGCCCGTACAAGGAACTTGAACTCAACAGGTACGGCGACATAATCAACGGGCAAGCGGCGAACTTGGTATATGAAGTCGAATGCGCCCACGCTGACGTTTGCAAGTATTATGTGATGAACTACTGCGGAGAGGGCGGCGACGATGAGTAAGTATATTTCGACTGCGCTTAAAGAAGAAGTCAAGAGAAGCCACTACACCTACGAGAGCTTGGCGCGCGAACTCGGCTTGTCTACGAAACAAAATATGAACTTTTACTTGAATCACAAAGATGACGCGGAGTGGACATATAATGACGTTAAGCGGTTTTGCCGCGCGTTGGGCGTGAACCACATACTGTTTTTGCAAGATGTCGACAGAAAGAGTAGATTGGGTTGACAAGTTGCGGGAGTCCGCGGGTTGCAAGACGTGGAAAGAGTATTGCGCGCTTATTGGGGCGAACTACCACGCTTTTATGTGTCGGCTTGAAAATGGGCGAGTGTCGCCAAGTATGGTCAAGGCGATGAGCAACTACCACGGCATAGATTTAAGTTTTCTTGAAAATGACGATACACATTGCATATGCACGACAAGCACAAGTACGAGGGAGACGACCTCAAGGAAATAGAATATAACTTCAAAAAGGTTGCGGGGAAGAACCCATTGCGGACGTACAGCTTTGCGAAGTATTCACTAAAAGACGAGTTTAATGCTTTGGTGACAGAGTGTAGGCTCGTCAATTTAATGTACAAGTTGAACGATTTTCGGGCAAGTTGCTATGCTTACACGCATACAATGCGGAAAATAGAGGAAATGCTCGAATACTGTTACAAGTATTTTGCGACTTCTGCGTGGGTTAAAGAGTGGTGCGGTTTGCAAGACGAGAACACGGAACAACGTCAACAAGACGGTTCGATAAAACGGTACAGCCACTTGGCATATATATACGACGTACTGCGCTGGGAGCAAATGGCAATAGCGGCTCGCTACTTTATTGAGTACAACATACAATATTTGGAGCGCGACAAGACCAAAAAAGCATACCCAAGTCGTAAACGCATACTCGAATCGGCAATTTGGTGGTTCAATCAAGGCTTACTCGGTCGTTTTGGGCTAAAAATGCCGACTTCAGACCAAAATTACCAGTTCACGCCCTCAAAAATAGTGTTTTCCACGTTCCCATCGAGCGGAAAATCATATCTTGTCAACACGATGAACGAGATGTACTCTGAATTGGCGTGGATTATCTATGAGAAAGGCGGATTCCTGCGTGTAGGCAACGAACAGGGCAACATCTTTGCACAATCAGCGCAAACGAAGAACCTAATTGAGAACAAGAGAATCATTGATATATATCCAGAGAATCGGCAACTGATAATCAAAGGAATGTATAGACCTTTTAGCAAGTCATCAGATGAAGAATGGATTATAAATGGTGTCAAGTACACGCCTACGGCTACTGTTTTTAAGACAAGAGACTCTGCAATTAACTCTGTGCGTTGTTGCGTGGCGGCAATGGACGACCCATCTCGCGGTCAACAAGAAGCAACGAACTCTAAACTGCATAACGACATTGTTCAGTTGTTTAGGGGCGACTTTTCAGACCGTTTTGAAGAACAAGACGACCAACTCATTTTGCTTACTGGCACAATGTTCAACCCTAACGACGTGTTTGCCCAAGAAATCGGGCTGGCAATGAATGGCGCACGCCCAGACCCACGCTTCAAGAATACGTATATTAGTGCGGACAACAAAACAATAGTTATAATAAACGACTGCGAGAACGAGTTTGGTGAAAGCGCATACCCAGAGTTTATTAGTACCGAAGCGTTAGTGCAAAAACGAAACGGTCTCGACCCGTACAGTTATGCGTGTATTTGGAGGCAAAAGCCAATTCCAGCCGAGGGACTCATTTTCGACTACGACTTCTTGAAAACATACGACGAATTGCCAACCGAAGACCTCAACGAACAGTCTATTTCGTACATCGACCCGACAAGGCGAAGCGCAAAAGACTTTTTCTCAATGCCAATACTGCGCCAAAACAAGAAAGACGAGCTTTACTACCTTACTGACTGCATTTTTGTGCAAAAAGCGTCAATCGACTTGTATGGAGATATTATCAATAAGATTATCAAAAACAAGATTGTCAAACTGATTATAGAAGAAAACGTAGATGGAAGCTTGGCAGAAGTCATTAAAATGAAACTCAAAGCACTTGACATCCGTTGGTGTGAGGTTGTTACAAAGTATAACACTGTCAACAAAGCCCAAAGAATCGCGCTTATGGCTGGCACAGTTAAGGAAAACATTGTGTTCCCGTCAAAGCGCAGGTTCGCTGGAAGAACCCAAATGGGCGTTTTTATGAACAATATGACGCAATACTCCGCTGACGTGTCTAAAAATTCGCACGACGACGCACCCGACTCAATTTGTGGTGTGGCAGAGAACTTCATTTTCAATGTCAACTCGAAAAATATACTTAAGACATACAAACAACTTCCTTTTTGAGGTGAAAAATGGCAAGAAAACCGAAACTTGACTCGCAATTAGTGCCGAGAAAAAACCGAGAAATGGTCTATAACGATTTAGAGACCTGTAAAAAAGAATATCTTGACAAAATCAGGCGCGAAATCTCTGAAATAGACTTTGATGACTTGCGTTGCAACAAATCAAATTTCATTGAGGGGAAAATCATAAAGCCAATGCAATATTTTGTCGAGCGAAAGGGCGGCAGCACATCTGTTAGTGCTGAAGATTTAATGGAAGCAATGGATACGCTACGCCAAATCACATTGATGTTGAGTGAAAGCACAAGATTCCAACCAACAATCTATTCTCTGTGTAAGATGTTAAGCGTATCAACCCAGACTTTTAACAACTGGACATACGAAAACAATGATAAAGGCGAAGTCGCAAGGCAAATCCAAGATTGGTTCAAATCTATACTTGTTCAAGGTATGTTGACTGGTGAATACGACTCTCGTGCTGGCGCATTTTTAGGCAAAGCGGTTCTCGGAATGAAAGAGGATGACGGAAGCCAAACAAACATCAACATAATTGGTTCAGATATGAAACTCGAAGACATTTTGGCAGATTATCAAAAAAATCTAAAATAGGTGTTGACAACATAAAAAAAAGGTGCTATTTTTAAGACAAGAACCAAGCGAGGTTGAATTTTGGCGTTGGATACAAAGTATTGTGGTAGAAAAATCATATGCACGAACCGAGAGTTGACTGGCAATGCTGCTGTTGACGCGCTAACGGTTATGCAGATTCTCAATGACGTGCTTCCAGTGCACCAACAAAACGTGCAAGACGAAGACGAATTGTTTAGAATTTTCTTCAATGACTCATCTTATTGGTCGAAAGACAAAAAGCAACGCAACGACATCAGCAACAAACTTACTGTTGACGACGCTTGGGCTGTCACAAGAACCATTAATTCGTATTGCTTTGGCGAGCCAATTAAGTACGTTTCAAGACAAACAGATAAGGAAAGCAACAAGCAAAAAGAAGTGGAAATATTGAGCGAATTCCTCGATTTTAGAGGCAACCACGACTCAACTATTATGGCGACGCTTTCTTCCAGTGTATGTGGACTCGGTTATAAACTTTCGCTTCCCTCAAACAAAGAGGAGTTGGAATACAGCGGTGTTCCGTTCGTAATTAACAACAAGTTTATCAACCCGCAGTCCGCATTTTGCGTATACAATACTTCTATTATAGGCGAAAAAGTACTTGGCGTAATAATCGGCAATCATTACGACAAAGATAACCAATTTGATGGCAAAGAATACACTGTTTGGACGAAATACTATAAGTATAGACTTGTTGAAGATTCAATGAGCCAAACTGGTTTTAAGTTATTGCCAGTCGAGATTAATGGTAGAGTGTATGACGCAGAACCAAACACAATAGGCAGAATCCCGCTTGTTGAAGTCGAAAGAAATGCGTTCCGCAAGGGCGACTGGGAAATTTGCAAAGACTTGTTCACGTTCAAAAACCAACTTGTCAGCAACCGACTTGATGACGTCCAACAAATAGTCGACTATGTTTTGTTGCTCATTAACTGCGACTTTGAAAACGAAGAAGATAAAAAGACAGCTATAAGCGACAGAGTATTTGCGTTGACACAAAAAGACGCTAAAAACCCGCCAAAAGTAGACATTTTGAAGAACCCGCTCGACCAGACTGGCGTCCAAGTACTTTGTGACTATATTGACCAACTTATTGAAACGACTGCTGGCATACCAAGCAGGGCAGAGAGAAGTGGTGGTGGACACGACACTGGTAAAGCTGTAGTTTATAGAAACGGATTCCGCGACCTCGAAAATAATGCTGGAATGATTATACCTAAAATGGACAAGGCAGAAACCGAGTTCGTTGGTATTTGCATTTCATACTCGCACAACCTAACAAGCGGTAAAGATAAGTTGAGTAACTTGACACCGTTTGATGTTCGCAACAAGTTCGTGCGTTCGTTGAGTGACGACCCATTGTCGGCAAGCACGGCATATGCAACGTTTAAGAACGCTGGTATGAACGACTTGGATTCGCTTATTGCATCAAACGCTGTTACAGACCCAGCGGAAGTTCACGAAAACAACATTAAGTCGAAAGAAGAAATCGACGAATATTTAGGTAAAAATCAAAATACAAATACATCAAGTACAACACAGGACAATAGCTCGGACGGCGACAAAAACGACGGACAAAACTAATTGGACTTTGTTGGAGGAGAGACAATGAACCTTAAAGATTTTATCAAGCAAAACAGTGACGGAACTTTTGAGTACGATGACGCGGCATTTACTTCCGCACTCGACAGAGAAAGAACCCAAGCAAGCGACACGGCTCGTAAGAACGCAGAACAAAAACTTCGTGGCGAGATTGAAAAAGAACTCAAAGCAAAACTTGAGGAAGAAGCAAAACTCACGGCAGAAGAAAAGCTGAAAAAGGATATGGAAGCGTTCGCACAGCAAAAGAGAGATTTCGACAAGCAGAGAATTACCACTATTTACAAAGACGCTGGCATTTCTGACGCGGAAATAGAATATCTCACGACTCTCATAGGCGATGATTCAGACAAGAACATCGAAACCGCACAAAAGTTTGCAGAAGCGAGAAGAACCGCAAACGAGGAGTACAAGAAAAAACTCACAGAGGAATTCCAAACCTCTGGAAGCAGACCGAAAGATGGCGACGGTAGCGGCGGAGAAAGTGTCGCAAGTAAACTGGCAAAAGAGTTTTCAACACAACCGACAGCAGGTGGATATGTCGATTTGAAAGGCGATTCAACTGACGTCAAAATATAAAACAAAAATACTAATATAGGAGCATACCAATATGGAAAATTACGTTCTCAACAGACCCAATTTTCTCGGCAGTGAAGTAGGTTTGGTTCTCAAGACCATTACCGTTCCCGCTTCCGCGAGTGGTGCTGTTACAGAAAATGGCAGAAAGATTGTCAAAGCTGGTTCAATCTTCGCGTCTCCGTATGCTGGACTTCTTTTCAACGACGTGGACATCACGGACGGTGATAGAATCGGCAGTCTTATGGTTCGCGGCAGCTATATCGACGCAAAACTCCCTGCAAGCGCGGCAGCGCAAGCAGAAGCATTTGCAAAACAAGGTCTCTACGCAATCGCAGAGGGCGCAGTAGTTAGACCCGACTTTGGTACGGTGGAGGTGTAATGTATGGACGTATTGAGTCTCATTAAACCGCAAGAACTCGCGGAATTTACCGAAAGTTATTCTTACAACAGAAATTATATGGGACAAAAACTCTTTACTCCTGTAAAGACCGAAAACCCGAAAATTTCTTACGAGCAACTCGTTGAGGGCGGCGAACTCCCCGTGATGGCGCAAGTACACGCTCTTGACACCGAGGCAAGAATTGGCGAACGCCCGAACTTCCAAAAAGTCGAACTCGAGAAACTTCTCATCAAAGAGAAACTTCCCGTTTCCGAAAGAGTCGCCTACTTCCTCCGCAATGGTGGCAACCAAGACGGAGTTGTGCGTTACATTTTCAACGACGCAGCAAACCTCCTCTCCCGCGTTATCACCAGAACTGAAGTCGCCAATATGGAACTTCTCTCAACTGGTAAAATCACGGTTGAAGAAAACAATGCGAAATACACCGTCGACTACGGCTTCAAGGCAGACAACAAACTTACGTTCTCTGGCTGGGAAAAACCCGCACACGGCATCCTCGCAGACCTCAACAGCGTTCAAAAGAAATCCCAAGCAAAAGGCTTCAGGATTGTCAGAGCAATTACTTCTTCGACTGTTATCGGCTATATGCTCGCTAACACCGAAATAAAGTCGTTCTGGAAAGACAAGACCGCTCCGCTTACACAAACTTCATTGCTTGCGTGGATTAACGACTACTACGGCATTGAGTTCGTTGTGAACGACGATGTGTACAAAGTCAACGTCAATGACGCCACGACCAAACGTTTCTTCGACGAAAAGGCAATTTGCTTCCTCTCGACGAAAGGTTCTCTTGGCAGAGGCTTCTTCGGCGTAACGCCCGAGGAAATCCAACTCCGCGACAAAGTTGGTCACAACATCAAAGAATCTTCGCTCTGCACGCTCACTATGTGGGCACAAGACGACCCCGCAGTCACGTGGACGAAAGCAACTGGTATGTATTTGCCCGCCCCGATTGCAATCAACAAGATGTTCATTGCGAACCTCACGACTGAAGCGTAATGATTAGAGTGGTCAAACCAAAAAACGATGTCGTACTCTCCAACGGCATATTCCTCCGACGGGGAGCGGTGCGAACAGTTGACATTTCGGACAACGAGTGGCAACACATCGCTCCCGCAGTTGTCGACTTAACCCCGACTGGCGTAGAAACTCCTGCGCCAGAACGGGTGGAAAAACCAAACGGGGAGAATGATATACAACACACGCCCAAGAAAGGCAAAAAACAGACTGTAAAAAATGAGTTGGCTTGATAATATTAAAGAAATGACTATAAGGCGCGTTCCAGAACTTGCAGGCGACGATAATGAGTTTTTGCTCGAAGACCTCATTGATGACGCGTTCCAAAGCATTATGCAATATACCAACGCCGACTCATACAACACGGTCTGGGACAAAAAACTGGTTAGGTGCGTTGCAATGCTCTATAACAACATCGGCACAGAGGGTTCAACCTCCCGCAGTTCATTGAGCGTTTCTGACTCGTTTGACAATACTGACGTTATTGCGAGCTTCATTGTAGCTAACTTCCCGCAATATATAAAACCGACTGGGTATGTTTACCCCGCCGACAGAACCAAGTACCCCGACTAATATGGCAAGAAGATTGGCATTAAAAGACTGTTCCACCATCTACTACGCTTACAGGCTCGGAATTAACTCCAAGAACCAAGAAGTGTTTGGTGAGGTAAAAAGCGTTAGCGCGTTTGTTGCCGACAAGTCTGGCACTGCTTTTGACAGCCGAATGGGTACTGAAACATCATACGACGTTCAGTTTATAGTGAACGCAGACGAGAACACATCGTTAATTGATGAATACACGAGAGTTTGGCTCAAAATGACTCCCAGAACGAGCGACGACAAGCCAGACTATGAGATTATTTCATCGCCAGAACGCAGAAACGGGCAACTTCAGTTTTCTTGTAGAAGCACGGCGACGAACAAATCAGAATTTTACTACGAACACAACGGTGAAGTTTTGAGATTTATGGCAGTCGATGACCTCGAAAATCTAAAATTCATCGTCCCAATAAATATGTATTTGCCTATTGACTTCGACACAAAACTTTGGTATGATGAACCCGAAGATACGAACGACACCGAGTTTTTAATGAAGCTTGTAGACAAAGAAGAAGTGAACGGCAACATTGAATACACGGTAGAACTGAAATGAGCAACAAATTTGTCAAAGGCACAACAAAAGTCGTGAAGTCATTACAAAATCTCGACAAAGACATTGTTGAAGCTGCCGACAACTCGATTCAGCAACTAGGTCAAGAAGCCGTAACTGAAGCACAATTTCAACTGGCACTCGTTGCTAATACTGTTGGGTTCACGCAAAGATATGGTCTTAACCTCGTTGATGAGATTGGACTTCGCAAGATACCAAATGGGTACGAGGTAGCCGCGCCAGTAAGGAACACGACAAAAACAGTTTCCGAAAATATGTACTTCGCAGAATATGGGGCAGGTACATATGGGGCAAAAAGAACTTGGCGTTACCCGACAACACCAGCCGACCCGTCCCCAATTCGAGAACTTGACAGCCGAAGCCGTGTTAGTGGAAGCAGAATCCCGCCATACAAGTATTTCAGCCCGAAAAAAGGTTGGATTGGCGTAACAAACTGGAGTAAACCAGCACACTATATGCGTAAAGCAAGAATATTTATCCGAAGAAATTGGAACAAGTATTTTAGCCGAAACATAAATACAGCAATATACAGATACAAGAAATGATAGTATTCGACGAGCAAGAAGTAATAGACTATTTGAAAAGCGTTGTGAAAAATGCGTTCAAAAGCCCAGAGTGGCGCACTATTTTTGGTGGCAAGAATATGAAAATTGTCGACGAGAATTTTGGTGAGCAAACTTCATTCCCCGTTGTCTACGTTGGAGTATCTGATTGCACACAAGCAGATGGCACTTACGATAATTCTGGCGACGAGCAATACACAGACGTCGAATTTGAGGTCGAGTGTTATAACCAAGAAGCGGGCAAAAAAACGAAGCGTGAAATAGGACTCGCAATTAACAAACAACTTATGACCGCGCTTAAACAAGCAATTAACCCGCACATAACTATGAACCAACAGTTGGAAAGCCCAGACGAAAGCATTTATAGGCGCAGAATCGAGGGCTACACAATTTTTGATAATAAAAACAAAATCTTTTATAGATAAAGGAGATTACAATGCCAGATACTGTTTCTGTAAAATCAACATACGGCACTTATTTGAAAGTAAAAGCGACCGACTACGAAATTCTTTGCCCCATTACGGATTTTCCTGACCTCGGCGGAGAACCAGAAATGTTGCAAACAACGACTCTCGGCGACAAGGCTCACACCTACATTGAGGGTATTCAGTCTATGGACGCTCTTACATTTACGACCAACCTTTACTTTGGCGATGAAACCACAAAAGGCTCGTTCCTGTATATTAAAAAGACTTACGACTCAACGAGCGATTCTCACGAGTTCGCTATTGACTTCGTAAAAGACCCGACTGGAACAGGAAAAGCAGGCGAAGCAGAGGGCGGTACTGTTCTTCTTCGCGCAAAATGGACTGGTCAGCTTTCAATTTGGGTTAATGGCGGCGGCGTTGACGAGGTTGTTTCTTGCACAATAAGCATTTCACCCTCGACACCGATTACCTACGAGAAGCCCGCTGCATAACAACAAAACGAATCTCAAACAACTGTTAGGAGGAATATATGGAAACTTTGAGAAAAAACACTAAACACTGCTCTGTCGGAGAGTACGACTTCGACGTAGCAATCAACAGACAAATCGTCTTGGACGGGTTCAAACAATTCCCCAGCCTTTGGAAAGTTGTTGCACGCAACAGCAAGTATAGCGGGAACGTTGATGCACTTGAAGATATTTCTGCGTTCACAGACCTATTGGAGGCAAACGACATAATAGAGGAAGTAACTCCGAAATATGTTGCATATGTACTCCCCAAAATGCTTGAACTTGCTGGCGAAAATATTGACCTCGACGCGTTCTACAAGTACATTGTTGACAATGAGGTCGACGACGAGTTTAATTACGCGATTTTCCAATTCGCAATGCTGGGTTTTACCGCCGACAGAAGCGAAAAGAAAGCGAAAGTCAAGATGAGTCTGAAATAAACGGCGAACCAGAAGATGAGAGCGTGCTTGACGTAGTTGAGTTTTTCGACAATATGTTCAAGTGTGCTCTCACCTATGGAATGTCAAGTGCCGAATTTTGGTTCGGTGACCCACAAGACTATTTCGTATATCAAGACGCTTTTGTCGATAAAATAAAGATACAGCACGACGATGACGATATCAAGGCTTGGCTGTTCGGGCAATACAATCTGTTGGCTTACCGACAAGTTATGTCCGAGGTTTGGGGCAAGAAAGGTTCGAGTAAAAAAATCTTCCCCGACAAACCAAATGTCTTGACAAAACAACAAGAAACTGCTAAAACTGAAATAGACAGTCCGCACCCGCTTATGGGCAAGTTTATGCGAATGGCACGGGCTGTGAATAATAAATTTAAGGAATAACGCAATGGCAGATAAAGACAACAAGAACAATGGTATTAAGATAGATATATCATACAAATACGATTCGTCTGGGTTGAAAAAAGCCGTAGCGGACATTGAAAAAGTTGACACGCAAACAGAGCGTGGAATTAGCCAAACAAAAAAGAACATCAAAGCCCTTATTGCAGCGAGTCAGTCAATGGCTCAATACCTTTATAAAGATAATGAAAAGGTTGCAAAGGCATTAGAGCGTCAACAAAAAGCATATGAGGCTATTACAAAGGCACAAAATGCGTACAAGCGTACTCAAAGCCAAATAAAAGTTGCCCGACAAAACCTTGCAAGTGTTAGGAACTCAGTTTCATTGACAAAAGCGGGCAACGCAAGGAAAAATGTTCGCGTTGACGGAACTACTGTTTACAGAAAAACAAGAAAAGGCGAAATTGTTGATGAACAAGCGACAAAAAGACTTGTTGCTGCGTCAGAGCGGCTCAAAATGGCAAGGCTTGCTCAAAAAGACGTTACATTAAGCCTACAACAGGCGGAAAATTCATACAAAAATTC
Organism: Clostridia bacterium; assembly: GCA_050872805.1. GTDB lineage: Bacteria > Bacillota > Clostridia > Christensenellales > UBA1242 > CAKVOD01. Next base: position 11,816 of record JBNMHN010000002.1, on the reverse strand, counting down.
ACTTCTTGGCACTGCGCAAGCAAATGACAAGGCGCACCTAAAACAGTTAAACAAAGAACTTGGGCTTACTGCGGAACAACAAGAGCTCATTGCCAAAAGCACAAAAAAGCTTGATTTAGACAAAATTCCGAACAAACTTAAGTCAATTAGCGACAGAATAAAACAAATAGACTTGTTTAGACTCGTTTCTCAAGTTTATATTCTTTCTCGTGTCTGGAATCAAGTTTTGAGATTTACAGAAGCATCTTCGAGTTGGGTTGAAAACTTAAACTTATTGGAAGTAGTTTTCGCAGATACTGCTGATGAAGCAAAAGATTTCGTAAAGACTGCTTCAAACAATTTTGGACTTGACGCAAACGCTCTCGCACAATATGTCTCCACATTTAAGCAGATGGCTAATGCTATGGGGCAGGCTTCAGAAACAGGCACGCAAATGGCTCAGGCGTTGACCTACTTGGCACTGGATATTTCATCATTGCGCAACGTAGATATGAAAACAGCGGCAAGCGACTTGGCAAGCGGTATTGCTGGTCAAGTTAAGCCAGTGCGAAAATACGGCTTTGATATCACTGAAAGCAGTATTGATGCGCTTCTTAAAGAAATAGGTGGCGGTTCAAGTTCGAGCCTAACACAAGCGAACAAACAACTTGCTCGTACAATATTGCTAATTCGCCAATCAAAAGACGCTTGGGGCGATATGGCAAAAACAATAAACACATTTGCGAACCAACAACGCGTTATGAATGACCAGTGGGAAACCACAAAGCGTTTGGTTGGAACTTTGCTTATTGGCACATTCAAGCTCACAGATAGTTTTGAGGAAGCAAGCAAGACGGCTGGAATTGCACAAAAAGCTATTTGGTATATCAATGGTGCTTTACTTGCACTAAACGATATTCTGGGCGCGATAATTCCTCAAGCAGAAGAACTAAATGGCGGTATTGCAACTGGCGTTGACGACGCAGTAGACGATTACGATAAACTTACAAGCGCAGTAAACGGTTCTCTTGCAAGTTTTGATAAGTTCAACACATTATCTGGTGGTTCTGGTGGTTTGGACTTGGCTGGTGGGCTATCTCAACTTTTCGACAAAGAATATAAAGAGTATATAGAAAAATTTGAAGAAAGTATGAAGTCAATCAATATGTATTCGCGCAAGATAGCGGACAACATATTGAAGATATTGTACCCCAAATATGGCACTTGGCTTCAAGAAAATGAAAACGGAACATTCGCCGAGTGGGCAAAAGAAACAAAAACTCTTGCGGGTGAAGTTGGCGCTTTCAAAAACGGTTTGTTTGGCGTATTAGAGTTGGTTCTTGCGCTAAAAAGTCCTATTCTCGCTTTGGCTGGAATTGTTGCTAAAACAATTATTGAAGACCCAGACGCTTTCTACCAGTTTACAGACTTCTTGGGTAAGACTGTTACTGCACTTGGCAAAATAGTCGAATTTTTAAGCGACACAAAATTGCTTATCCCAGCAATAGTAACATATATGAGCGTTATGTCTGGTTTCAAGATTGCGAACTTTATTCTTGAACACGAAAAATTGCTCGGGGTGTTTACAAAATTGGGTTCTGTAATAAGCAGCAAACTTAATCCCGCGGTGAATACGCTTATTCAAGGCGAAATAACAAGTGGAATCCCTAGAATCAAACAAATGGCAAGCGAGATAAACGGCACTACGCTCGCGCTAAGTGCTTGCACACTCGCTCTTGGTGCTTTGCTCGGAATGGCTATTCTCGACCAGTTTGAGGGTAAAACGAAAAAAATTGTTTCCGCAGTATTTCTTGCCGTTGGCGCATTTACGGCGTTGGCGGCGGCTGTAATGGCTTATCAAGGCGCACTCACTGTTGGCATAGCAGTGCCTATTATTACTGCAGCGGTTGGCGTTGGAATCGCTGGTATTAAAGGTCTTATAGATTCTGCAAAAGAGCACGCAGACGGCGGTTTCCAGACTGGTGGCTTGTTCTATGCTGGCGAAAAAGGCGCAGAGTGGGTCGGCAGACAAGGAAGCACTAGCACGATTGTGAACGACACTCAAATGAGCGACATTATGCGTGAAAGCGTGGCACAAGGAGTTAAGAGCGGTATGGCTTCGGCTTATGGTGACATTTCGAGGGCTGGAAGCGGCTCTGATGAAGCAGCGGTTTACTTGGATGGAAACAAGGTTGGTCGCTATGTGGCGGCAAGTGCTGGATTCCGCGGAGAGGCGAACAGACGCAATACTGGCTTGAATTGGAGGTAATATGGGAGCTATAGTTGACACCAAAAATGCAATAAACGTAAGAAAAATAAACCCTATCAGCACTGATGACGGGGCGGACGTAATATATATAACAGCAGCAGGGTACAGACGTTACCCGTTTAGGTGTGCTACGCCAGACAGCGACTTGGGGTGGGACGAACCTGTTTGGGGTGCTGACCTCACTCGAAGCACGGACTTCGTGTTGACCAACATTCTTGACGTAGACTATGGTCTTGTGGCTCGTGTCGAAATCTCATACGCCTATATGAACATTGCCGACTACAAAGTGTTGTGCAAAATGTCTAAAGAGCGTGTTTGCTATGTCACATACTTCAACCGCGAGACAGCGACTTGGGTAAAAGACCAAGAATTTGCGTTTACCAGTCAGTCGTTGAAACAACTCTACGCGTTTGGCTCGTCGTATTTCGGCGCACGCGACATTTCTATTGCACTTGTTGCGACTAACCGAGATATGGTAGAAAATAAGATTGGCAAGAAATTCAAGGTAGAATGGAAGCTTGGTAAGGATGCAACTGGAACAATCAAAGACCTTGCGCAGCTAAATCCAGACGGAACTGAAAAGAAAGACGAAAACGGCAATACAATATATAATAACCCGCAAGAAATTGAATGGGGCGGTGCTTGTTCTATGCCTACCGACAACGGTTTTACTAATAAAGCTGGGCACTCATTTTATGGCTGGTATTTGTTTCCAAACACAAGTTCATATTATGGCGCAAAACAGGCAGTTACGGTTTGGGGCGATATGACGTTCTACCCGAGGTGGATGTAATGGCAAATATTGAACTTAAAATTGGAGACAAGACATACAACAGGAAGTGTGTTGACGACATTTCAAGCACTTCGCAGATTTCTACTGACCCAGCTGGCATAAATTATGGCGTTATTCCAAGCACTGGAAGCGCGAAACTTCGTGACGTTGACGGAGGAATTAGGGCAGACATCGAAAGCGGTGTGCTGCCTGTTTCTAATGCGCCGACTTCGGTAATAATCAACGGAAAACAGGTACAAGAGCATATAACAAGCGATGGCGATTATGACATTATTGACCGAGAGCTTAACTTGCAGTTTAGCGATAGGCTTTCTTTGCTCGATACTGTAAATTATGCTGGTATGCCTTTGAGAGATTATTCGATGACTGCGTATGAAATGCTTGATGACGTAATTGGTTCATATACTGGTTATATTAAGAATAAGGTAATAAACTGGGAGATTTATAGCGGGTCGGACAAGTTTATAAAAAGAGGCGCTTCAAACTCAATTACAGTGCAAATATCTTCTTTGCTTGGAGCTCCATTGGTTGTTGGTGTTCCCGTAAAAGTTGAGAAAAACAAAAAATATAGTATAAATTATTCTATTTCAACAAATAACGATTATACTGTATCTGTTAGCGGGCGCGGTATAGCGGTGCAGATTTGGGGCAGGAAACCGCCAGTTGGTAATTACGGTTATGTTACTCAGGCATATCTCTCGACAAGTACATCTACCAACATTGGAACGCTTGATTTTACACCTAAAACAAATATTGTATATTTTGTGCTGTTTTTTGGATATGCAAATACCAACCAAAGCATTTCTGTTAGCATAAACTCTTTAAGGATAGACGACTGGTCTCTTAATGATGCAACATCTAAATATTATGAAATAAAGCCAACTATTCTCTACAATGACTTTAATGATTATTCAGACACCATAGCCGAACATTTGTCCGAAATAGTAATTAAATACCCATATTTGCCAAAAGCGTCGTTCCGTGAAACGATTGAAAAGTTTTGTACAGTAGGGCAGCTTACTTGCGCACTTAATGAGAATGGGAAGTTGGAGTTCTTTTGTGCAAAACCAATAAGGCGCAATGACGACGTTGTTTTTGCAGTGCCAAACAAATACAAAATAAGTAACCTAAATAAAACTATTTTCTTGAAGAATAAAATAGACGGGGTTTCTATATCTTATAGTGCTGTGACAAAAGAAGATGTATCTGGCGTTTTTGCTGCGAGCAAAAAGTTTTCTGCAACAGACTATACAAGATACACTGAAGACCAAACAGACGGCATCAATACTGTGCCTAATTCTTTCAATGAACTATATTATGTAAAAAATATTACACTAACAGCACCAAAAAAACTTGAACAAAATACAATAGATATAAACAAGATTGATAATGTGCATTGCATTTGCTATGGGCGACATACAATACAAAAAGCAACTGGTTTTGACTATGATACTGGGAAATATACGTATGAAACAATTAGTGAGGCTGATGAAACTTGGGAAATTCCAATGCCTCTCGCACCAGAAGCAGAAAAAGTTACCAATTTTTCACAATGGATAAATATGGGAAGTTCGCCAGAGTTTGGGTACTGGCTTACTGCCGACAACTCAATAGAGTGCACAATAACAAAAGCATATACAGGACAAAAATACCAATATAAGCCAACAACAAATTATGAAGTCCACGACGAGATTTGCCACACTTATCTTGCTTCTTCTTTTACAATTGAATTATATGCTGGAGGAACAAAACTGACATTCACGGAAACCGATTGCAGTAGTGATAATATTGATTCTGCAAACACTCCGACACAAGTCCAAACAAACGAATTGATACAAGAGGAAGAAACTGCCACATCAATTAGATATAATATTCTTGATGATTATAAAAACGGTGTATCGACCGCGTCAATAGATTTGTTTTGTGGGTTAAACGACTGGGAAAATGGCGAGATAATACAACCGAATGACGTTTTAACGATAGATGGCGAAAACGGATATTGGAGAGTAACTGGGCGCACATTCAAATATAATGGTTCGCCAACTTTGAGTTTAGAATTGCAAGAACAAAAAACAAAAGATTGGCACTATATTACTGGTCATATTAGTTCTGGCACAATTAGTACTGGCGATTTTACGGCAAATGGCACAAAAACAGGGACTATAACACTGCCCAAAGAGGATTATTCTGCGCACACTACTGGTTTTGCTGTAACCGTGAATTTTAATATAAACGGTAATACAAAAACAGTAAGTAGGGCTGGTTTTAATAGCGTTGAAGCGTCTAAATATAATGGGCTCGGCATACACACTTGTAATTGCTATATTGGTGCGAACTGGTCAACTGGCACTATCACTTATACGGCTGATGAAAAATACAACAAGATTGCAGGTGTTGCGCGTAAAAGTTATGTTGAAAGCATTACTATTGATGAAATAGAGCAATTTTATTAAACCTATTGACAATTCTATCATCTTGGTATATTCTATGTAAGAGGTATAGATATGTATGATTTTGAATTGACAAGAGGAAAAGAAACAAGAATTGCGTGGTCGACAAACGTTGATTGCGGTATGGTTGTATTTGTGTGCAAAGAACTTGGAATCACGCGTTCGTTCAGCGAATATGACAATCTTATCGTGTTTAGTGCATATGAGACCGAGCAAATGGTGGTTGGCGAATACAAATTTGAGATTCGAGCCGATGGAGAAACAAAATATAGCGGTCGGTTCAAGGTAAAAGACCAAGAACAAGGTGGCGAGGAAGAACAAGATGGCTGATTCAGTACAAATAAATTCAGAAGCAAGCCCGAGATTTGACGGTAGAACTCTCAAATGGTTCGTTGGCAATACGTTCCCATACTCTCTTGAAATTGAGCTTATTGACGGCGAAACAGGCGAACCAATCGTGCTTGGCGAAGATGATTATATAGTTGTCAGATTTTACGACCGCAGAAATAACCTAGTTCACGAGTTTGAGTTCAAGAACTTGACGATGTACGAGGTTGGCGGCAAGAAGTATGTTGAAGTCGTAATGAATTTCACGGACGAAGTTAGTGCGAAGTTCGCGGTTGGCAAGTATAATTATTGCACGACATACTACGGGACTTACGTGACGACAATATGGGACAACGCAGACGCGGAGGTCGAACAATGCCACTGACAACTGACATCGACGGCGTGAGAGCCAAAATAACGGCTAGTGTGTCCTCGGTTGAAGCGTCAGTCGAGGCACAAGCCAACAGCGTAAAAGCTGGCGTTTCAGGGCGTCTAATACCGACTGTGCAGTTTGTTCCGCTTCGGCTTGGCGATTTAAGGGAGAGCGACGGCTTTACAAAGAACGGATTGTTGTATGTTGACGACGGCAAAAACAGTTACAGGCTAGGTCTTGACACGCTCAAAAAAATGAACACAAAAATTGTTTGCGCCGACGAATTGTCCGAAGTAAATTTTGACAAACTCGTTGCAGGCGATTTCATTTATATAAAACAATAAGCAAAGGGGAATATAATGGCTACAATATCAGGCAAAGATAAAAGAAAAATTCTTGTAGTAATAGACGACCAAAACACAAAGCAGGTGTTGCCAGAAACCACAGCTGACCAAGTTACGCTTGAAAAAGTTGATGGATTAACAGCTACAAATGTTCAAGGGGCGTTTGATGAAATACTTTCGGTCGCGGGAAAGGTCGATGACGTTGTAAATGCTGACGGAACGTCTATTGTCGACAATAAAAAGATTGCTCAACTTAAAAATGCTGTCGTCAAAGAAGCTGGCAAGGTAACAAATGCTCTTGAAATTATAGCCCACAATGGTGTCACTGGAACAAGAACCGTTTCATTCGACGGAAGCTTAGACCCGCAAGTTGATTTTGACGTAAACGACTTCACCGCCGAAAGCATTGAAAAGGGAATGAAAATCTCGCTGGTCGACAAAGGCTATGCTACGAAAACATATGTTGATGCACAAGATAACAAGAAACTCGACAAGGCGGGCGGTGCTGTTACTGGCGACCTCACAATTGGTGGCAACTTGACTGTAAGTGGCACGACCACAACGGTTGATAGCACTACACTCCAAGTTAAAGATAAACTCATTGAGGTGGCGCACGGCAACACGGAAAAACTCGCGACGCCCGCTGGTCTTGTTGCACCTAAATATGACGGAACAAACTCTGGCGCATTGGTGTTCGACGGAGATGGTATTGCTTCGGTTGGCGATGTTGTATTTGACGCGGCTGGGAACATAGATGTTGCTAGAAGCGACTTGCAACCACTTGCGACACGGGACGGACTTGTTGATGGCTCGCTTGTTAAGTATGACGGCACAAACAAAACGCTCGTTCCTGTAAATACTGGAGACCAAATCGACGAGTTTATAAAATTCTCAAACGCAAGCGGTATTGGACTTGACGAAATTCACACTCTTGGTGGCGAACAAATATTCAAAGAAGATGCTGAGAACGCAAAGTACGAAATTGGCACGGCTTCAAGAGATGTCAAACTTGTTGGCAAAAGCGCACACCCACAATATCTAGGATATGGGAAAACCGAACCACAAAACATCGTGCTCGAAACAGACGTTGTGCACGTTGCAGAACGTTCTTATTCAGCCGACAAAACAAAAGGAACTCTCAAGATTGTTGGGCAAAACAGTATAGGAGCTGAAGAAACAGATTCGTTTAATGGTTCTGAGAATAAAGAGCTTTCTTTTGACCCGACGGATTTCACTGCAGTTAAGACAAGCAATTCTTATGATGTAGAACTCTCAACTGTTTATACGAAACCAGACCTCTCGCAAACGATTGCTGGTACTTACACTGCTGTTATGGTAAACCAGAAAGGGGTTGTTCAAGCTGGAAATAGGGCGTTTGCGTTTATAGAGGCTGGCGCGGCAATACCGAGTGACGTTATGATTGGCGGTTTGATATTTGAAGCCACAGAATGACGCCAAAAAAGGAGAGGTGGTATGGCGACAAGAATAGTAAAACCAAAGGTTAGGACTGGCACAAACAGCACTGATGACATTAAAATACCATATTCCGTTATTTATGGCGCACCAGATATATCTGCATATTCAAAAACCTATGCTTATTACGTGACAGGTGACGGAGAACACGCGAGTTATGATATCGAACACCCGTTTGGCGCAGATGTGAACGTGTCGGTTTATCTTATGGTGCAATCGATTTTCGGTGAGATAATGGACGAACTAGTAATGGTTGATGTCTATACAAAACTCAATAAAGTCAAGCTCGTGTTCGCTTCCGCGCCGTCTTCGGATATGAAGTTTAAGGTAGTTATAACTGGAGTTGAACACGCTCCATCTAAAGTGCTCAACGACAATTCTTGGGATACTATTCGTAAAGTAGTTTTGGCAGGGAAAGCAGCTGATTATTGGAGTGTTGGCGATACAAAATCGATAACTTCTAAATCGGGTAAAACCTATACAATAAGATTAGTAGATATGCAAGATGGTCGATATGAATATTCAGACGGTAGCGGTAGTTCTAAAGCTGTGTTTGAATTCGTTGAATGTTATAATCTTAATGGTAGAACAGGGTGGTCAATGAATTCAACAGACACTAATGACGGTGGTTGGGAAAATTCCAAAATGAGAAAGGAAATAATGCCAACAATTCTTGCAGATTTGCCCGATGATATGGTTGCAGCTATGTCACAAGTTAAAGTTTTAAGTGGAATAGGTGGAAAAACCACGACAGTCGCATCTTCAAGCAATAACATATTATTTTTGCCAGCTGAAATTGAGTTAGGATATCTTTCACCATACCATTCAATTGGAGTAACAGAATCACCTCTTGGTCATTTCGATTATTATTCTGATTTTGCTAATAGCAGAAGATTAAGAATAAAATATATAGTTGATTCAAGTAATACTGGCTCGTGGTGGCAACGTTCACCAGTAAAAAATAGTCCAGACAACCACTCGTGGTTGAGCACTTCGATGGATGGATATATAGTATTATCTAGACCAATATTTGATAATAATCTCGCACCAATCTTTGCAATTTAATATAGGTGTAATATGAAAAATTTCGGTACAGTAATAGACAATTTCGACGCGGTTACGAAGCAGTACGTGGACAACAAAGTTCCGACTGATGAGCATATCAAAGGCATAAAAGTCGATAATGCAACTTCAGCCGACACTGCAAAAAAGGTCAAGAATGCGTTTACATACAAAGCGCACAACAAAACGGCAGGCACAGTCGTTCCTATTACGTATGACGGCAGTGAAGCTGCGAGTCTTGATTTTAGCGCAGACGATTTCGCATATGATTACAGTTCTGGCAAAGATATAACTGTTAAATTGTCAGAAGATGTAAAAACCTCTTTGGGGAAAGCGGATTCAGCATTGCAAAGCGCGCCAGTAACATCAGTCAATGGAAAGACTGGTGATGTAACTGGGCTTGCTACAAAAGATGAAGTAAATGCAAAACAAAATGCTCTCACGGAAACACAACTTGCGGCTGTCAATTCGGGTATAACAGAAGCAAAGCGCACAAAATATGACGGTTATGAGGAGATAATAAATCAGAAAGCAAATAGTGCAGATTTGGCGACAGTCGCGACTTCTGGTTCATATAATGACGTGTCAAACATCCCAGTTATAAATCAAGACTTAACGGCGAGCGGCTTTACACCAGTTGCAAATACTTATTATAGACACACTGGCGCGACCACGGCTTCGTACACCAACGGAGTGATTTACTACTACAACGGCACAGGATATGCGGCTTTGGACGGAAGTGGCTCAGGTGGTGGCGGAGGAAGCACTGCGGTGACTGAACAAGTGACGGTTGCTGCAGACGATTGGGTGCTGGATTGCACAACTTACAAACAGGTGCCTGTGAATCCTATTGAGAACGGAGATTCCGTTGGTGTGTTGTGTTTTGATACGACAAAAACGCCTGATTTTTCAGCAATTAATGCAGTGCTTAGTGAGAACGAAGATTTTGGGCTTAGCATAATATCCAACGCAGGCTCAAGGAGCAATCCGTATAATCCAGAACTTCATATTGCTGTTAGAAGTTTTCGTGCGGGGAGGACAATGAATGGGACTGCTTTTACAAGTAGACAATGGGGAATTGAATATTACAAACGGTCACCCGATGAAGAAGTTGACACATATTTTTATGCAACGGATGAACTTTCCACCGCGCTTGGTTTTGCAGCATCTGGTTGGCAGACTGCAAGGTTTATCGATATGGATACTTTATTTGTAAAAAACACTGAAAATTATTTTTCTAATGCTGCTGGTCGCGGATTCTTTTACTGGGACGAGTATATATCCAAAGACGGGAAATGGGAACAAGTGCCAGTTGGCTCGTCCACGATTCCTCCGTTTACATACCGTGCGAGCAAGACTTTGAGCGCAGTAATGGGAGCAAACTCTGCGGTGTCACTTGGGTACAGCGATAGTGCGAGTATGAGAGAGTGCGCGAGTGCGGGCGTGGCGATTGGCGAAGTGCCGACCGATTCTGGCAACGGCATAATTTTCTATTCTGTCACTAAACCAACACAAGCAGTTAATTTGGTAGTAGAGATTAGTGAAACTACCACAAACGCATAACAAGGAGGCAAAATATGGCGGTAATTAAAGGCGGAATATATGCGCCAGACAAAACAATAGAAAAGGTAACATTATCACCATACACTTCGGGATGGTCTGGTATTATGCATAAACCAAGAAAACCTCTTGAAAATGGTTATGCTGGTTATTTATATGTTGATGTGAGAGTAACGCCTAATAAAAAGTATTTTGATTGGACTAATGCTGGAACCTGGAATGGTGTAGAAAAAACAAAAGCAATTAGACTTTTTACAATATCGTATATGATGGACGGTCAACAACAAGTAGATGATGTCTGTTTTGTAGTATTTGAAAATGGAGCAGTATACCCAGAAATAAATACTACGCTTACCAATGGCGGCACTTGCATTGCAATGGGGATATTGCCGATATGGGCAGATTCTTATGTACAAGCCGCACTCCCCGATGTACTTAATTACACAAAAAGGTGGTATAATTATTGGGTTTCTACCATAGATATGTATGCTAATTACGGTCAATTGCCAATACACGGTACTATAACAAATATTGAACACCAAGATATTTGGGGAAATTATATTACTGGCGAATGGTTGTGGAAAAACACAAGGGAAACAGATGGTAGTCCTTATGATGACAAACTAAGAATACAGTTAAGTTCTACACCAGCAGAGGATTCGGAAATTTCATTATTATGCGATAGCGCGAAAGAAGAAGATATTGACCTATGCGCTAGGTGCGGTTTGACTGTCGGCGAAGTAAGAGGGAAAGAGCTTTCTATTTATGTCGTTGATAAACCATATAGAGCCTTGACACTATTTGTAGAATATTCTAAACAGGAGTAAGAAAGTATGAATTATGTGAGAGTAGGGGGGTACATTCCCCCGCAACCTATTGAAGATTACAACGACTTGCCGAATATCCCAGTTATCAATCAAGACTTGTCTGCTACAGATTTCACACCCGTTGCGAATACCTATTATCGACATACAGGCGCAACGACAGACACGTTCACACAAGGTGTCATTTACTACTACAACGGCACAGGATATGCGGCTTTGGACGGAAGTGGCTCAGGTGGCGGCGGAAAGACATATCAACTCGTGAAAAAGACTATGAGGTGTACAGTCGCATATGACGCTTCAATGGACATACTTAGCATAACTTCACCAGCAGAGGCGAGCAAAAATATTCTTGACGTGAT
>JBNMHN010000001.1:0-58371 GCA_050872805.1 Clostridia bacterium | reverse complement strand
GGAGTATGGGCAAAGGGTCAATGCTTTCCGCGCGCAAATGGAAGAAAAGATTGCGGCCGTCAAGTCAAAGTTGGGCGAAAAGAAGGGCAAGGGCGAAAAAATCGACATTACGCTTTCTAAGCCGATTGTGAAATACGGCGCGATGCACCCGCTTATTAGAATTTACAAGCGTTTTGAGAGGTATTATATCAATAATGGCTTCAATGTTGCGAGCGGCCCTGAAATCGAACTTGACAAGTATAACTGCGAAATGCTCAATATGCCTGCGCACCACCCTGCGCGCGGAATGCAGGATATGTTTTACTTGGAGTTCCCGAACAAAATTTTGCGTTCGCACACGTCCGCGGTGCAAATTCGCTATATGCTCAAGCACAAACCGCCGATAAAGATTATTTCGCCGGGGATTGTGTATCGTGTGGACGACCTTGACCCGCAGCACACGCCGATGTTCTTTCAAATGGAAGGCTTGATTGTGGGCGACGACATCACGTTTGCGGACTTGAAGGGCACGATTATGAATTGCGTCAAATCCGTGTTTGGCGAGAAGATTACGGCGCGATTTATTCCAACGTATTATCCTTATACTGAGCCTAGCGCGGGCATTGACATCACTTGCCCTGTTTGCGGCGGTAAGAAGTGCCGCACGTGCAAGAACTCGGGCTGGATACGCATTGGCGGTTGCGGAATGGTGCATCCAAATGTGTTCAAAAATGTTGGTTATCCTGAGGGAACGCAGGGCTTTGCGTTTGGGTACGGGATGAGCAAGTTCCCGCAGATTGAGTACAAGTTGCCAGAACTTCGCATTTTGCACGACAACAACATAAAAGTATTCAAAAAACTACACTAGGTGGTAGACGCCACAGGTGCAGGTACTTTCCCTACAAGCAACAAACTATCGTGGGCGGCGTGCAGTTGTACTGCTTATGCAGGCTAGTTCGCGATTTAATGCGGTAAAAAGAAAAATAATATAAGGAAGAGGAAAAATGTTCAAATATTCACATAGATTTTTAGAAAAGTTGGCGGGCGAATCCATTGATTATAAGGATTTCGACCGTAATTGGTTAGACCTACAGGGCTTTGAAGTCGCGTGCGAAGAAGAAATGGACGACGACGCCATTGTCGAACTTGAGGTCAAGGCAAACCGCCCCGATATGCTTTCGCATTTGGGCGTTTTGCGCGAATATTATGTTTATAAAAAATATAACAAGGAGCCAAAGATTGAAAGCAAAGTTGATTTGTCGGGGCTAAAGAATTTGCCGATTGATGTGGAAATCAAAACCGACGACGTCGGCAATTTGGTGCTTGTTTGCATCAAAAACATTGACAACACCAAAAAGACGCCTGAAAAGATTGTTAAATTGTTGCACAATTTGGGCGTTGCAAGCGTCAACCCGATTGTTGATTTCTCAAACTTTGTTATGCTAGAACTTGGGCAGCCGATTCACGTGTACGACCTAGATAAACTCAATGCAAAACTTGAGTTTGACAACCTAGCAAGTGACACAAAGTTGACGACAATCAACGGCAGCGAAATCACTGCGCCAAAGGGCAGCATTATTATAAAGGACAGCAGCGGCGCCGTGTGCCTTGCGGGCATTATTGGCACGCAAAAAGTTGAAGTGGACGAAAATACGAAAAACATCGTCATTGAGTCGGCAAACTTTAATCCAATCAAATTGCGCGTTGTAAGCCAAAACACGCACATCAGCACGCTTGCGTCGTATAGATACGAGCGCGGCGTGGACGCGAATATCACAAAACTTGGCGCGTGCTTGTGCGCTGAGTACATTTTGGAAAACTGCGGTGGGCAATTAGATTCAGCGTTTGTTAAGTTTGAAAATTCTAAGGAAAACAAAAAACAACTTGAAGTGTCGTACATCAATAAAATTTTGGGAACAAAATTTTCAGCGCAGGACATAAAAAAGTTGCTTGAAAGTTATTACTATACTGTAAGCGTTTTGGACGACCAAAACATTGAGGTCATCGCGCCAAATTATAGGCTTGACTTTGAAGATAAAATTGACGTTGTGGGCGACGTCGCGCAAATTTTCGGCTACCACAACATTGAGCCGACAATGCCGAATTTGAGCGTCGAATACGAGCCAAACGACTATATCATTAATTCCGACATTTTGCGCAATTTGTTGTACGGCGTTGGGGCGAATGAGTGCATTTCGTATTCGTTTATCCACGAAAACGCAATGAAAATGCTCAAAATCGACGAAAAAAGCGAACTTTATGGCGACATTAAGTTGATTAATCCGCTTTCAAACAAGTTTGCACTGATGCGTCCCAACCTCATTTATAGTATGGTGAACACGCTTGTGTACAACGTCGCAAAAGACGGCGTGTGCGAGCCGATTTTTGAAATCGGCACAGTGTTCAAGCGCGACGCGAGCGCGGACACGGGCTACGGGCAAAATTCGCACTTGGCAGTCGTTTTGTGTGGGAACAAAATTGAAAAGGGCTTTGGCATTGATAAAAATGTTCCGTATGATTTCTACGATATCAAGCAAGTGTTAGAACTCATTATGGCGCAATACAGTATGCCGTTTGAACTTGTCGAAAAGCAAGAGCCAACCTTTGAACTTTGCGCGGATATTTTGGTTGGCGGCAAAAAGTTTGGTATCATCGGTATTTTGGATGACGGCGCGGTCAAGAACTTTGAGAATGGTAAACTTGTCCGCGAAAAGGTATACTATCTTGAAATCAACATTGATATGCTTTCTATGGGAACGACCGCGCTTGAGGAGCAAAGCAAATTCCCAAGCATCACAAGAGAGTACAATTTGCTTGTTCCAACTGACGTGAAGTTTGCGGACTATAAAACGGAAATTGAGAAAACGTCTAATAAAATTATCAATATCGAAGCCAAAGACCTCTACAAAGGCAAAGGCGTCAAAGAGGGCACAACCTCACAACTCATACAAATAACTTACAATAGTTTTGACGAAACATTGACAAGTGAAGAAGTCGAAGCCATTGAAAGACAATGGTTTGAAAAAATCACCGCCGCATACAAAATTGCGCTTAAAGGCTGAAATTGAATAAATTATTTTTAGTTGGCTATAAAAATGTTTGACAAATTTTGTGTCGTGGTATATAATATCTTTATACAAGTGAAATTGCTTTGAAACGCTGGCAATTTCACTTTATTTTTTGTTGGAGGTTATTATGAACGAAAATTATCTAGGGCAGACTGTAAAAGTAAAAATGGATAGACCGCTTGGAACAAAACACCCTAAACACGGGTTTATTTACGAAGTTAATTATGGATACATTCCAAACACGGTTTCTGGAGACGGGGAAGAATTAGATGCCTATGTGCTAGGTGAGCATAGCCCTTTGGAAGAATTTGAAGGCGAAGTTATTGCAATAATACATAGAACTAATGACGACGATGATAAATTGGTTGTCGTGGCGAAAGGTAAAAATTACACCGACGAACAAATTCGTGCCCTTACAGAGTTTCAAGAACAATGGTTTGAATCTGTGATAATAAGAAAATAACATAATAAAAATATCAAATGTTTTGTCAAAACATTTGATATTTTTAGATAAACATTGCCATATAAAGTGGCAGCGTAACTTTGACGCCGTCGACGCCGATATTACCGCTAATAAACTTGTAGGCATATGGCGGTTTGAAGTCCGCGATAAAGTTGTTTAGGGATTGAGTAGTAGCATTTTTTTGATTTTGGGCTTGGCATAATTGTTTGAGTATTGCGCAATATTTTGCTGGGGTTTGTCAAGGAGGTGTCAGGTTTTTTGACCATAATCTTTGCAAAGGTGTCAGGCTTTTGGACGATGTGGTGCGAAAGCGCACGGCTGCAGGTTTGGGCGGCATAGGCCGCTGCTGCAGGTTTGGTGAGTGACTTTATATGAAAGTAGGTACATAGTTAATTTGCTATGTACCTTTTATGTTTGCTAGCGCGGTCAATGTGTAAACTCGCTCATAATGTATCGGGTTGCCCTTCCGGGAGATTGCCACGTTGTCAAGGGATGGGCGGGTTCGCATAGGCAGACGTACCTAATGTGTCAGTTGGAGCGATAAGCGCAAGTAGTGGCACAATATTCCATTGACTGCCTCGCAATGACGATGGGGGTGGGTGACTTACCACTTTTACAATAGTTTTCTTTATTTGTAGGCTGGCGCGGTCAAATTTTTGGGGTAACCCATAATGTAACAGGTTGCCGCTCTCGCAAGGTTTGTCTTATTAAATGTTAAAATTAATTACTAGATAGGACGTATTGTCAATATTAAGCGTTCTAAACCACAACAAAAATGGCGTTTACCTTGAGTTTATGTTGACAAAAAAATGTTTTTTTGCTATTATACTAGTACTAAGTGAAAAGGTTGATGGGCAAATGGCAGAAAACGACAAAAATATTGAAAAGGAGACCTTGCGCGTTCAAAAGGGCGTCATCAAAAAAAATGTGCATTTAAAGTGTAAGCACGGCGCGCTTTTTGTTTGCAAGGGCAAGACTAAACCGCTTGATGAGATGCTGACGGTTTACAAAGAGCCTGAAGACATTGCTACGCAAGAGCAGATTGCGGAACAGGCTGTCATTGAGGCGGAAGAAAAAACTAAAAAACAAAAGAGCAAAAAATCAAAGATTCTCAGCCTGATTTTCTTTATTGTCAACATTGCTATTATTGCGGTCATCATCATCACGCAGAGCCTCAAGGACGACAGTATGGCGTCCTTTGGTGATATGTTCGCGGTGGCAAACTTTTGGTACTTGCTTGGGGCGCTCGGGTGTTTTGCGCTGCTTATGGCGACGGACACATTCCGTTGGTGGCTGCTCATTTTGCGCTCTACAAAACATTCGCGTCCTTTTCTAAGTTACAAGACGATGGCGCTCGGGCGCTACTATGACAACATAACGCCGCTTGCGACGGGCGGGCAACCTTTCCAAATTTACTATATGGCAAAACGCGGAATCAAGGGCAGTACGGCGTCGTCGATTCCGTTTGCGGTTTATATTTTCAACCAAATTGTCGCGGTTTTGGTGTCGATAAGCGTGCTGATTTTCAGCAAAAAAATTGCGGGCGGGCTTGACCCGACTGTGTTCACGGCGGCAGTCGTTGGCGTGGTTTTGAACACGACGATTATGGCGTTTGTGTTCCTGCTGTCGGTCAGTAAAAAAGTGGGGCCGACGCTGACGATTTGGATTTTGAAACTACTGCACAAAATGCACATTATCAAGGACTACACGGCGCTTTTCCGCAAAGTTATGCGTTTTGTTTCGGAGTATCAAAAGACGTTCCGCTACTTTATGTCAAACTTTTTCGTTATGATTACGATGCTTGTGATGTCGTTTTTGAACATTGTCGTCAAATTTATGATACCCGCGTGCGTTGTTTGTATGTTCAACAACGGGCACTTTGACTGGGCGACATACTCGGCGGTGTTCATATGGTGCACGCTCATTGATGCGGTGCTGTCGTACATTCCGTGGCCGGGAGCGGCGGGCGTGGCGGAAATTTCGTATGTCACGATGTTTGCGTACTTCAGCCTGACGTCGGGAACGGTCGTTTGGGCGATGCTCATATACCGCATATTCCAGTATTACATTTATCTCATACAAGGGCTGCTTGTGCTTGCCTACGACTTTTTGTTCGGTAACAAAAAAATTAAAAAAACAAAAGCGCGCCTTGCTCGCATTGACGCTGAGCGCGCCAGCACTGTCAAATGAAATTAACAATATGACAATTTGCGGGGAAAGCCCCGCGACTGTGAGTACTGTTTGTACGTTTAATTTACTTTTGAGGACGGCGCACTGCCGTTCTTTTTGTATGATAGTTATATGCTAGCGCGGTCAAGGCGGTTATGTAACCCATAATGTATCGGGTTACCCTTTCGGCAAGGCTCGCCTTGACTGCAGGTTTGGTTGCCGCCACACAACAACGTATACGCACCAACCAACAACCACACCTGTGCCGTCTGGCACTCTCCGCGGCGGCGAGGGCAGACGTCTCCGCCTTTGGTCAAAAAGACAAGAGGGTGAGTGGCTTACAATGATAAAAAGGACAATTTATTATATCGCACCGACAATGAGAAAAAATAGAAAGTAACTAATTGACAAAGAGGGAGGAGAATTGATATAATAATAAAAGAAAAAATGGAGGAAAATATTGTTATGGCAAAAAATGCAACAAACAAATACAGAAAAAACAAATATAGCGTCATTGCGGCTATTGCAATGTGCGTGTTTGCGCTTTGCGCGCTGCTTTGCTTCTTGCCGCCAAAGGTTGGGGGCGCGGACGCAAGCGTGGAAAACGCGTTTAGTTATTACAATCAACTAAACGCAAACGCAAAGAAGTTTTACACCGCGATTGACGCAATGAACACGTCGGGCGCACTAGATAGCGGCAACGGAAAATACAACCTTATCGAAAACAAGGTTTTGACCGAAGCCGATGTCAAGGCGTATCAAAACGGCGCAAGCCAAGTCCTCAAGGACTTTGGCGCGGGCAGAGATGCTTATTTTCTTGAACACCCTGAAATCTTTTATGTAGATTTCGACGCGCTAGCGCTTAGTTTCGCCGCCCAAAACGGAAAGTATCTTGCTAGCATTGACGCGGGTAGATACGGGAGTTATTATATAAACGGCGGCTTTAGCACCGCTACGGATGTTGCTAGCGCAAAGACGGCGTTTGACGCTAAAGTTGCGGAACTAAAGGCGGAACTAGACTTGAAAGCAACGCCAAAAGAAAAAGTCGCGCTTGCAAACACGTTCATTTGCTCGCTTGTGACCTACGGTTTTTGCGCGGATGACGCGGCGCTTGCTTCCGCAATTCGCACGCCTTATGGCGCGCTCATCAACGGCAAGGCAGTGTGTGAAGGCTATGCGCGCGCATTCAAATTGCTAATGGATACGCAAGGCATTCCGTGTGTTGAAGTCGTCGGTTACGTCTATGATGAATTTAACAATCTTGAGCCACACGCGTGGAACTATGTTTCACTCGACGGCAAATGGTATCTTGTCGACTGCACATACAATGACGCAGCAAGTTATAAAGAAGATTACTTGTTGCTTGGCGCAGAGTACGCTAGTAGATATGTCGAAAATGGCGTCATTTCGCAATCGGGTTTTGAGTTCAAGTACCCAACACTTGCTACATATAGTTATGGTTGTGAGGAATTGACAACCAAAATTGAATACGGCGCAAAGAAAAGTGAAACCGAATATGAAAGTTCGACAATTACAGTTCTCTATAATGGTAAAAACGCAAAGCAATTAAAAGAAGAAGGCATATACATTGCCTGCGCAAATGAAACGGACGAGGGCTGGCAAAAATTCGCCTCACTTGAAGCATACGGAATTGAGGACAAAATGCCGTTCAACACAAATGTCAAAAATATGCACTTTGTCGCAACAACACAAGCGCCTGACGACACTCAGTTTGGCACATATAATTCGCTTAAACAAGACCTTGTTTTGGCAAAAAGTGACATCATATACAATGAATTTTACAACGCAGTTCCGCGTTCACCATTCCCACGCAATATGATGCCGTCCAACTCCGCAATTTTGGATGCGGGCAATACATACGATATGAAAATCGAATATGATGCCGAACTCAAAAAAGTGGACGAGAGCAAGGCGGTTGGAATTAGCATTTACAGCACAAAAGACAGTGATTTGCAAAGTTTTGTCAAAATCGAAAACATTGTTTTCGACGGAAATAAAACAATCAGTTTCACATTGACGCCAAGCAAAATGTATAAACACGACTTGCTCAACTACTACATCACGCCAACAAACATTGTCGGCAAAACAAGCAACGCTGCACCACGCGCCGCAAGTTTCACATTCGCAAAACCGTGGTCAGTGTGCAGCAAGGTTTACAACGACGGCAGATTGTATATGAACATCTACGGCGAGCCAACTTTGATTGACAACCAAGACTTGAGTATGACGGGATTTGTCGACAAGGACGGCAAACAAGTTGCCGAAAATCAAAGAAGTCAACTTGTGCTTGTCGCAACAAAGCCTGATAGCAAAACTGCTAGCGATATGATGGATAGTTCGATTGAGGCTGCAGGCATCGACGCAAAGGACGTCAAGGCAAGCGCTACGTTTGAACTCGACTTGCACATTTGTGGTGTGCTGCAAGAAATACCAGCAGGCTCGTATATGAAACTCGCGTTTGGGTTCCCAGAAGGGTATGGACCAGAAAACAAAGGCACGACATTCAAGGTTTACCACTTCAAAAAGGGCGCAGACGGCAAAATTGACCCGACGCAAACTGAGGAAATTCCTTGCGTTGTCACTGAGTATGGGCTTGTGGTCGTCGTCAACTCGTTCAGCCCATTTATGGTTATGGCAGTTGACAGCAGCAAAGTCACAAGCGAAACAAAAAATGTTTATGCCTATCAAACAACAGTCGGCGGCAAAGTGTCCGCTAAAATCGGCACAGCCGAAGTAAACGGCGTCGCAATGCTAAAATCGGGCGAAACAATTGAGTATACGCTCACGCCAAACGACGGTATGCAAGTCGACTATGTTTTGCTCAACCAAAAGAAAGTCGACGTTGTCGACAATATATTTAGCCTTTCATACGACGCATTGAAGAGCGAAAACGAAATCAAAATTGCCTTTGTCGCAACTAGCGTCGCAAACTATGAAAGCACAAACAAAATTGAAAATCTAAACGAACAATTTGCGCAAAACGAAACAGTCGCAAAGGTAGTGGACAATGACAAAAAGTCATCCGCGCTTGAAATTGTTTTGGCAACAGTAATCATTTTGGCAGTCGTCGGCATTTGTGCCGCAATTATACTGATTACGCGCAAAAATACGATTGGAAAGAGCAAAAAATAATAAAAAATGAAAAACTTTAAAATTTGAAACTCTTAAAAAAGTAAAAATGAAAACCTTAATAATACCTCGAAAGGGGAAAACAAATAAAAAAGAAAGAGACCGCATTGAATTAGTTGTCAATGTGGTCTCTTTTTTTGATTTTTATGAATATTAATTTTTTCTAATATAGTAGGTGTTTTTGCCTGAGCCTTGTTTTTCTATAAAGTCTTCATCTACAAGTTTTTTGAGTGAACTTTCAATAGATTTAACACTCAAACTAGGGCACAGGTCAATAATTGATGACTTGTTAAATTTACCGATAATTGTGGTTACTGCTTTTCTAACCATCTCGAGTGCGGTAGATTTTGATGATACAATATCAACCCTTTCTTCAAAATCTCTATAAGCAGATATAATTGTTCCTAGCAAATATTTGATAAAACTTTCGGGGTTGTCTTTGCCAATGTGCCAATTCTCTTGCGATTGCTTGAGCGCGTCATAGTATAGACTCTTGTTCTTCGCGATTTTGGCTTCAAGTGAAATATATTTTCCAACCATATAGCCGCACCTATAAAGCAGCAGCGTTGTTAGTAAGCGGCTCATTCTACCATTGCCGTCTAAAAATGGGTGAATACACAAAAAGTCGTGTATGAAAATCGGTATCAAAATGAGCGGGTCAACTTCATTTTCCGCGATTGTTTTGTTAAACTCATTGCAAATGTTTTCAATAGCAATAGGCGTTTCAAATGGCGGTAGGGGCGTGAAAATTGTATAAGTTTGACCGTTTGCATCGGTGCCGCTTATATAGTTTTGCACATTTTTAAAAGTTCCACCAATTGTTTTTGAAGAATGGCTATATAGCATTTTATGAAGTTGCAAAATATAATTTGGCGTAATGGGTATATACTCAAAACTTGCGTGAATTGTTTCCAAAACATCGCGGTAGCCCGCAATTTCTTCTTCATCTCTATTTTTGGGCGTTGTCTTTTCATTGACAAGTTGTTTTAGCCGCGTATTTGTTGTCCTGATGCCCTCAATAGCATTAGAACTTAGCGTGCTTTGCACCTTTGCAATGTCGACAAGTTTTTGTAGTTCTTGTGGCTTTTGCTTTAAATATAATTCTTGCTTTGCCTTGTGTTCGTGAATTTGTGCAATATATGCAACAATCTCATTGTCCCACTTAGTGTTCTTTAAATTTGTATAATTAAAAGTTTTCATTCTCCTAATTCCTCGCATTATTCTCCTAAATTATATGCAAAAATAGGAGAATAGTCAAGCATTTAGGAGGAAATTTTTTTGAGAAAGAAAGAAGAAAATGAGGTTTTCATTATAAATATGTACATAACTCTTGATATTTTGCAAAATATGTTATATAATATCTCGCGGAGAAAAAAAGATATGACATTTAAGAAAGTTTACGACAATATGAAAGCAATTACAAAAGCGGGCGACATCATCGGCGTGGCGTGCAGTGGCGGCAGGGATAGTATTAGTTTGCTAAACTATTTGAACTTGGTTCGCGAAGAATTGGACATTGAGGTTGTGTGTGTCAACATCAACCACAGCATTCGCGATACGTCCGACCGTGACACGCGTTTTGTGGCGGAGTTTTGCAAAGAAAATCGCATTAGGTGCTACAAGTTTGTCATCGATTCATACAATTTGGCGCGCACGCGTCACTTGACGCTTGAGCAGGCGGCACGCGAGGGGCGCTACGAAATGTTTCGCGCGCTTATAAAGAAAGGGCTTGTTGACAAAATCGCGCTGGGGCATCATATGAGCGACCAAGCGGAAACTGTGCTTATGCACATTTTGCGTGGCGCGGGGCTGAACGGGGCTAGCGGTATGGCGATGTCGAGCGAGGGAATATTCATTCGTCCAATGCTCAACGTTTCACGCAAGGAGATTGACGAATACATTGCTGAAAACGCACTAACGTTTGTTGAGGACGAAACCAACGCAGATAGTACATATACGCGCAATTTCATTCGCAATGAAATTTTCCCTATGCTAGAGACAAAGTTTCCAAACTGCCAAGAAAATCTTGCCAACTTTGGCGCGATTTGCAAAAAGGACGACGAATACATTGATTCGCTTGTCAATCTTGACGCGGTTATCGTTGAAAACGGTGTCGTCAAGTTGCCACGCAACTACTTTGTGTACCCCGAACCTATTGTCAATCGTATGATTAGGCACGCGTTTACTAGCCTTAACGTTTATGCCGACATTGAGGCAAAACATATTGAAATGATAAAGGCGCTTGCAAAAATGGGCGAAAATGGCTCAAAAATTTCGCTTCCTAACAAGATTTTCGCAGTTTGTGAATATGATTATATAACGATTTTTCAAAAGAAGTCGAAAGCCAATGCGCAAACGTGGGCGTTCCGCTCAGGGCGCATAAAAATCGACGGGCTGGGAACGCTAATTATTAAGCGCACTAGTGACGCTACAATGCGTGAGGGCGTGCTGAAGTTTGACGCCGACAAACTGCCAAAAGGTGTCGTGTGGAGATTTAGGCGCGACGGCGATGTTTTTGAAAAATTTGGTGGTGGAACAAAGAAGTTAAAGAGTTTCCTTGTCAACAAAAAGGTTCCTGCAAGGCTCAGAGATAATTTGCCGCTGCTTGCGACGGATGAAGAAGTGTTTGTTGTTTCCGATGTCGAAATTAGTGACAAAGTTCGCATTGATATGGACAGCAAAAACATTTATGAAGTGACTTTGAAAAAGGACTAAAAGGATTGATAATGGAAAATAATGCAAAGTTAAAAGGGTATATACAACGATTGATTAAGGGGGAGGATGCATCCTCTATTGCATATTCAGCAATTGAAAACGACGATATTGAGGGGTTGACGGTTTTAATTGATTGTGGACTCAGTTTGCGTTCGGACAATTTTGTGTTTGCAGCGATTAATAGTTCATCAAATAAATGTTTTGATTTGCTTCTTGAAAAAAATGCCAACATTTTGGTTGGAGGGCGCGCATATAACGGGCATTCTATGTTTTATGCTGAGCCGCTTGAATACGCTGTTATTATTAACAATATGAACTTTGCGAAAAAGTTGGTTGCGCACGGGGCTCCGCTTTATACTCAAGGCGGGATTGAAATTTTGCGCAAGTATAGAAAGTGTATCGGGAATGAGAATTGTGACATTTTGAGCAATCAACGCGCACTTTATGTGCGTGAACATTCACAGGTTGAAAAATAATTTTTACCAAATTCGTGATTTTTTGTTAAAAACATTGCAAAAATAGTAGACTTTTGTATTAAAAATCATTAAAATATACTAAACCATTTTAAAAAAATGTTAGGAGAAAAAATAATTATGAAAACAATATATAAAAGATGCCCAAGATGTGAACTCAACTACATAAAGAAAGGGGAGGACTATTGTAGTGTTTGCATCAACGAAATGAACGCAAGGCACGACGACCTTGCGTGTGACATTGACCTTGAATTGTGCCCTATTTGCAAGACGAACTATATTACTGAGGACGAAATTATGTGCGCTAGTTGTGCTGCCGAGAAAGAAGCGGAGGGCGCAGATGTGGACGACATCGACCTCACTGAATGGCACGATTATATCAATGATGACGGCATTGAGGACGACAACGAGGAAGAGGAAAACTTGGGGCCAATGGCGTCAATCGGCAGCATTGACGACGGGTACGACGCAGGCATATCGACTGACCTTGACGACATTGCACTTGATTCAGATTTGAACTTTGCGGAAATTGACGAACTTGCAAAGGACGAGTTTGCGCAAGATATGACGGACGAGGACTTTGACGACGATTTTGATGACGACGATGAAGATGAAGAAGACGACGAGGACGACGATTTTGACGACGATGACGACGAGCGGGCGTAGCCTCGCTGCTGCAGGTACTGTCCCTACAAGCAAGTTGCGTCAGTGAGCGGCGCACTTATGTGCTTTCTATAAGCACGTGTTCTCGGTGGGGATAGTGGCAAACGCCACTTGTGCAGGTTTGGGCGGGGAAAGCCCCGCTGCTGCAGGTTTGGTGAGTGACGCTGTATGTTGTTGGTACATAGTCAATTGACTATGTGCGTTGTAAAGTTGCTATTATAGTTATCACGTTGGAAACGGATTAGGTACTTGGTTTCATACTGAGTGCTTTTCCTATAAATTTTTATATCACCACAACATTTGTTATATAACCATAAAAAAACTCTTTAGAATGGAGAATTTATTTATTCTTCACTCAAAGAGTTTTTTTGATAATCAAAGAGTTTTTTTGATAATCAAAGAGTTTTTTAATAATTAAATATTCATTGTATAGTCATAATAATTTGATTATCAATATTTAGTCAAGTGATTTTGCATTAAGCGGCAGTGAAAGGGTAGAGGTTGACGAGGACACCTGCAGTTGCTTTGCTGTTCATTGGGTAAGCAATGAATAGGTTGTCACCTGCAAAGGACGTTGAGGCGCCGTCCGCAAATGCCATAGATGTTTCGCTTGTCATATATGCGATTTGTCCGCCGCTTGAGATAAAGACAGCGGTTTTTCCTTTTGACCAAATTTGATTGATAGGGTTGGTTTTTTCCGTGTCAAGCGCGTATGTGTTGTCGCCATACTTGAGTGTTGAATATGTTGGGTCGTTCGACGTAACTGTATCGGAGTCAAGGCAAATTGCAATCATATTCATATAATTTTGTCCATTTTGTGTTTGCAAAACCGTGTTGCCGTACGCGTTGAACAATTGGTCGAGCCCAAAGAACGGTGTTACGATAGAGGATGCGCCCACGATTGTGAACCACGCTTCCGTGCCTACAACAAAACTTTCAAGTTTTGTCGTTGTTTTGTCGATTTCAAAACCAACGCCATCGCGTTTTTCGCCCGAACTTGTTGCAATGCTTGTCGCAAGAATTACAGGGCCGCCGAAACGCTTGAACTCGGAGTTAGCAAGCGTGTTCTTTTCGCTGCCGTAGTTGTAAATTCCGCTGTTGAAGCAGTCGTATGTTTTGATGTAGTTCAGTTCAAGAGAGTTGATATTGTCGGTCATTTCAGCAAACCACGCAATCATCCAACCTTTTGCGATATTGTTTTCAGCAACAGTTGTTGATGTGATTGACTTTATCATAATGAGTCCGCCAGCCGCCAAAAGGTCCTCACCTTTAGTTGCGCTGAGTGACGCGTTTGCCGTGTTGCCAATTGCCTCAACATTGATAAAGTAAGCCTTTGTGTTGTTGCTTTCATCCGACTTGTTTGCCATAACAAAGGCGGTTGCGTGACCCGGTGTTGCGTGGGTGTCCGCACCTTCGTCAGGGAAATAGAACGGTTTGTAGTCTTTATTGTTGCGGCACCAAGGAATGGCACTGAAGTCAATTTTGAACATATTTCCGTTGAAAGTGAAATCATTTTCAAGATAATGGATGTAAAATTCAGCGCAGTCACGCAAAGAACCTGCCGATTTGCTTGCGCCATTTGCCTTTGCTTCATCTTCACCAATGAAGTATTCGCTAGGAATGTCGTTAGGTGTCACACTGATGTTGCTGTGAAGGAAAACGCCGTTGACTGGATTCAAATCCGTTTCGCCTTTGCTAGCAAGGAAAGGTAACCAAATGTCGCTGTATTTTATATTTTGACGCGTATTTTCTTGTGTATTTGTGTAAAATGTGCGTCCCCAAGAATGGTCGTTGCGACTCCACGAATTGCCGTCCGCCGTAATTTGATTTTTTACATTATCTGAGAAAATGTTGATTCTACCAAGGTCGATAGCGTCATAAACGTTGTAGCCATCCGCAACAACAACCGTGAACACAACAGGTTGAATTGGGTTGCCCGCAAAGTCAGCCTCAAATTCGGCTGGAGTCATCGTGATTCTAAATTTGTGACCGATTGCGCTTTCCTTGAAATCAAACTTGAAGTCCGCATATTCAAAGTAAGTGTCGTCAGTGACTTCGCTAAACGCGTCCGCACCCTTGATTTCGACTTTCACATTTGCCTTGAAATCGGCAACCGTCGCAATGCTTGCGTCTTTTTTGCTCATTAGTTTGAGAACTGGGTTAAGCACAAACGCGTTGTCGTCTCCAACATAGTAGTCAGTAGTCTTGTAAAACGCGCTTTCGTCCGTTGCGGACGCCTTGTTGTTTTCATTGAATGTATCAATGAATTGTGGTGCTTCAAAAAGTTGTAAATCGTAAATGAGTGACATATCCGTCGATACATTTATTGTCATAAGTTCGTGTTTAGTGTTTGTCTCGTCGCCAACGAATTGGCACGTGATTTTGTATTCGCCAGCAGTAAGATTTCCGCCTTGCTGTGCTGAAAGTCCGCTCGTTCCTAAAACGAACTGTGTGTCCGCCTTTGCGTTTGCAACGTCAATGTCGACTTCGCCTTTTGTTAGTTCGGTCGTCGACTTGTCGTCATAAGTGACTTTGATTTTAATCGTCGAAAAATCAATGGTTTCGCTGACGTGATAATACGTCTTGAGGCCAACCGCCTCCGCGCCCTGAATGTTTTTGCCCTTGTTGCTGCCGCCGCACGCGCTAAAACCGATGAGGCACAAAGACAAAACAATCGTCGCAATAAAATAACTGATTTTATTCATTTGTTTCTCCTTATTTTTACTTGTTATTTTTACTTAGACCGCAAACAATTTTAAAATTGTCGGGCTATCAAATTATGATGTGCAATTTGTGGTATTTTCATACCACGCAACGCTACAAACAATATACCTCTCTCGCCCGCATTTTGTTGGCGAAATTTGCACGTTTTTTATGATTGATTATTTGTTTAAAAAGCCGGTGCGAATAATTGACAAATTGTGCGAAAATTGTTACAATATAAAAAGAGGTGAACAAATATGAAAGGTTTGATTAGGATTTTGTTGAGTGCAGCATTGTTGACAATAACATTTGCTTTCCCGTTTTATATTTATCCATTTGGGAGTTATAATGGGTCGTCAACCGTTGCCGGAACGGAAGTAAAATATGAAGTCAGTATGACGTTTGATGGTAAAATCAAAACGAACTTAGCAGGGTACGATACTGGAGATTGGTACTACAAAATAAAAGACCAAAAAATTTACGTTGGCGCAACCAAAGATTTTGATGTCGATGCGGGCGCTGCGTTATTCAAAATTGACAACTTTTTCACAATCAGTTTGAACACTGGTGTTGTCGAAATGAAAATGATGAATATCTGGGGAATTGTCCTTACCGCGCTTTATGCATTGATTGGAGTTTGGGGAATTCTTGCATTGCTTATTGGAATATTTAAGCGTTGAATATTTAATAGAAATATTTAAAAAAAATAGGGAAAACCGCGAAAATCCTCGGTTTTCCCTATTTTTTTTGTATTTGTTTATATTAAAAACAATATACTTACAATTAGTAAATAAAACTTTATTTTTATATAATGGCACAATTTTATTTTAATGTAATAAATGAATTAATGCAATTAAAAAATGTTTAATTTCACTATTAAATTGCTCATTATTTTTTTGTTTTGTTTTTTCGCTTGAAAATTGCTTGGTCGGGGTGTTTTTGTGCATAGTCGTCTAGGTCAGCAATTACTGAGTTCATAATTGATTCAAAGGAAGATAGATTGCTCTCAAGTAGTGCTTTCTTTTCCTCTTTTGGCGCTTTGTAGATTGTTCTCACAATCTTGTGCGCGTCCGCGAGTTCGCGCCCAATTTTTTCAAAGCACAAATCTTTTGTTTCGTCGAAGTTGAACAAGACGTCGTCGCGCAGGTTGGCAATATCATACACGAGGTCAAAGAACTGGTGACGCGTGTATTTATTGATGTACGTTTTGTAGCGCGGAACAAATTTGCGCGCGCGGTCAGTCAGTGACATTGACGAAATAAAGGTTTTCTTTTTTCTTTTGAAAATGATTAGCCCGATTAGAATAACTAGCGCGATTGCAAAAACAATGTACCAAATGACGAGTTCCGAGTTGTTGTAAGAGACATTGACGGAAACACTGTTGCTTTGAGTTTCGCCCACTTTAGCGTACACAGTGAATGCACCACCTTGCGTGCGAGCGTATTCAAATTGTGCGCCGGTTTCGACTTTTTGGTCGTTGACGTACCAGTCGATTTCGCTTGAAAGAGTGGCGTCATCGTTTAAAATCGCCGTAAAAGTGACTTTTTCGCCCGATTTTAGCGAGGTTTTGCTTGCTGAAATGGTAATTTTTGAAATCGAACTAATGGGATTGAGTCTCAATGCGCGCTCAATGCTTCCGCTTGCGGTTTGTGCGGAAATCATAATTTCGGTCGGCGTGCTAAGTTTTGATATGTCAATTTTTAGGGCATAGGCGTCAAAACTTTCGCCCGACGCCACTTTCTCAATGTTTGCAAATTGAGCAAATGAGTTTGATGGTAGCGAGAATGTCGCGAAAGCGTTTGCGTCCACCAAAACATTTGCAGTAATCAGTTTGCTGCTTGCAAAGTAGTCAAGCGTAGACTCTTGCAATGTGAATGTGTTTGTAAATGGCAAATTTTCAATTTTCAAATCAATGCTTGCCCTGTCTTTTTTTGAAGCAACAACAAATTTCGCACCGACGTATTGAGTGTAATCGACACCTTCAAAGTTCAAAACAACCATATGCGGATTGATTGATTTTGTGATATTGCTTGGGTTCAAATCTTCTATCGTCGCACTGCCTTTTTCAAGTTCGCTAACAATTATGCCGCTGTAGATAAGTTGCGGATTATCATTATAGCAAACTTGCAAATAGTTGTCGCCCGTCGCATTGAACTTTGCTTGATAAGGAATAAGTTTTATTGTGTTTATCTCATACGGAATAAAACTGAAGTTTGCAAACGCAACGCCCCCAAACTTGTTTTTGACAATTATTTGTGACGCAATAGGTTCGCTGCTTGTGACGGAAACAAGATAAAAATCAGTGTATAGAGTAGTTTTAGTTAATGTAAGTCCGTCACTGTTTGTGCATTCAATGTCGTATTGCGAGTATATTTTGAAATTTATTGTCTGTGTAGAGAATGCCGTAAAGTTCTCCGCTGGAAATTCTTCAGACGTAACTGCCGAATCTTGCGCGTAAGCGCTCAAAATTTGCGGCTTAGGTAGCGATTTTGTGCAGGATAGTGTGCAAATCGGCAACAATAGAGTCAAAACGGCTAGCGCTAAAACGAGATTTAACCATATTTTTGCGTTTTTTGCAAAAAGTGCAGCAAAATTGCGGGGTGTAGCATTTTTTTGATTAATTTTCTTCATCATTTTTACGCCCCCACAAAAATTTGCGTTTTTTCTTTGGTTTTTCTTCCAAAAGGTCAGCATTTTCCTCTATTGTAGTAATTTTTGTTTCAAAATTTTGTGTTTTTTCTTCTTTTTCAACTTTTTTCTCAATTTGCTTTGCTTTTGCGGCTTTTTCGTCGTTCTCTTTTTGTGCTTTCAATTTGCTTTCATAAATCGCCTTGCGCGTTTCGTTTTCTTTCAATTTGCGCTCAGCGTCCGAAATGTTAATAATAGAATGGTCGTTTGTGATTGTGATGCCAGCCTCATTAAGCGCGCGCGTAAGTTTTTCGTACGCAAGATAATATAGCCCCCAGTAATCTTCCGACTTGCTCCAAATCTTCAAAACCATTTGAACGCCGTGGTCGTCGTAATTTTCAATACCCACAAACATAGCAGGGGATTTGATTGCATACTTGCAAGTCTTAAATTCCTCAAAAAGGACTTTTTTGATGTAGTCAATATCCGCATTATATGGTACGCAAAACAAAATCGTGACGCGGCGCGTCGGGCTTGATGTGTAGTTGACAACATTGCTGTTGATGACTGACTTGTTTGGAATTGTGATGACTTTTTTGTCATAACTTTCGATTTGCGTCGTGAAAATGCGCACAGACTTAACTGTCCCTTCGTCCGTTCCAACGCGAATGTAGTCGCCCTCAACAAACGGCTTGTTCACCAAAATGAGAATGCCCGAAGCAAGGTTGCTCAAACTGTCTTGCAGTGCAAGAGCAACCGCCAAGCCCGCAGCCGACAGTGCGGCAATGAACGCGCCCATCGACACGCCAAGCGTCGAAAAAATGAGGAAAATCAGCAAAACATATAGCACCGCGCGAATGACGGACAAGAGAAAAGAACTCAAGCCCGCCTCCATTTGCGACGCCATAAACACTTTTCTCACATAGCGCATAATAATTTTGATGAGCAGTAGCCCCAAAACGATTATCGCAAATGTTTTTATCAAGGTCACACCAGTGGTCGACCAAAAGTTGTTGAATAGTGATGCAAAATCCATATATATTTATCCTTTATCTTTTGTGTTATTTGCGTGGGTTGGCGAGGCGCTGAACAAGTGACATATCGCACTTGCCCGCAAAGTTTTGCTTGAAGTGGCGCATAACCGAGCCAATCGACTTGTCGTCTAGTTTTTCAATTTCCGCCGCAATTTCGTCTTCGCTCATCATTTGTGGCAAGTATGAAGCAACAATCGCTTGCTGTCTTTCGATGTTGGCAACCTCGTCCGCGTTTCCAACTTTCAAATAGTTTTCCTTTTCTTCCGCAAGTTCCTTTGCAGCCTTTTGCATAATCTGCAAAATATCTGTGTCGACAAGTTCTTCGCCCTTAGCGCGCTTTTCGACAAGCGCAAGTTGGCACTTGTTGATGACAACGTCATAAATCGCGCGCGCAACCTTGTCGCGCTCCTTTAGTGCTTGCATACTTGCTTTTTTGATTTCGTCTAATAACATAATAACTCTCCTTATAAATAATTATGTGCATATTATATCATTTTTTGCGCAAAAAGCAAGCGGAAAATTTGCACAATGCAAAAATGACGACAATATGAGAACGTCCAACATAAACGCCAAGCGCAAAACGCCAACAAAGGAATATTTTTAGTAGCATAAAAATGATAAGTATTTAGTAGCATAAAAATGGCAAATAATAATGATAAAGCAAATCGTTAAAAACTACCACAATTACAAAAAGAAAACAATCACAAAAAACGCAAAAAACGGAGTAAAATTACAAAAAAAATACTCGATTTTCTCCACTAACACGACTAAAACAAGAGTTACTGGAGAAAATCGGGCATTTTTGGGATGATTATTCCGCTTTTAGGTTTTGTGTAATTGCCTTGAAAAAATCTTTACTCCATACATTTAAAGCGAGGGGGTCTTTGATAAATGGAATTACATCTTTTTTTGCGTCCTCATAATCAATGCTGTCAAACCTTTTGTTTAAAAGCGCTTTTACATCGTCAAGTGTTATCGTTTGCCCATCTTCGATAAATCCTGCTTGAACCAACCTTGCTTGCAGGTGCTTTAAATTGAAAGCCGCATTTTTTTGAAGGTAAAAAATGTAATCATACAAATCTCTCCCCTTGATACGATTTTTCCACGCTCTGCAAAGCACGGCGCTAATTTTGCCAGCAAACAACGAAGGTAAATCGTACAAACTAATTTCGTAGGGGCTTGGCTGCAACCTATACATAGTTTCAAACGTTGCAAAAGGGGGCGGATTGGTGTCTATCTCAAATTTAATTTTTATGACTTCCTCAGGATTTATCCCCTTGACAAGCGAATTATCTGAGTAAAACATCAAAAGGTGTTCCTTTGTATTGCCTTTTAAAAAGGCGGACTTGATTGCTGAATCAAAAGTTTTTTCTTTGTTTTCAATTTTAACATTCAAGCCTAGCGAATTTACCTCTCTCTCCAAAATGGGGAAAAACTTTTCAAGATTAAAACTAGGGTCTTGAGTCCTGAGAGAAAAATCTAAATCTTCAGAAAATCTATCCAGCCCATAGAATATGCGCAAAGCCGTGCCGCCATAAAAAACTGCCTTGTCAAAAAAGCCCGCGCGGCTAAGTCCGCACAAAACGATTTCCTGCATTATCTCTTTGATTGCATTTTTTTTGTCATTAAGATTGTTCGCATTATAATTTTTCAGCATTTCATCAATAATAGGATTCATATCAAGTTCTCCTCATAAATTTTGCAAGCAGTGTGACATTCTTGCTTTTGTACTTATCGGCAAGAAAATCAATGTCGTCCTTGTTTAGTTTACAAAATCCGTTTTCGTCAATTCGCAAATCGTCAAAAAGCAGCGTTTGCAACTGGCCTAAATTTTGCAATGGGTGCAAAGCATAAAGTTTGTCGCAAAGCGCTTTTTCAGGGGACGCTATTTGAAAGGCGTAACCATTTTCATCGACGATTTTAATCCCCCAAGGGTACGCACTTTTTGGCACATCTTGATAGGTAAAAAAGCCAAATGGTGTATCGTATTCTTTGCGTTTATGTTTTTTGAATGTCGCAGACGTGATTGTGTAAACCGCTTCTGGAATCAGTCCATAGTAAGACAAAGCGAACTCAAAGGACAAATAGGAGGGGCCACAAATGCTCGCTGCAAGATAATGCCCCGAAACGGTTGCATCCGTTTCGTACAACCCCTTGATAATTGGAATAAGTTTTTTTTCTGCTACAAGTCGCCTTATCTTGTCATATGGACGAGCATAATTGGACAGTTCGCCCAACAAAATCTTTGTTGTTTTTATCATATTTTCTCCACTAACTCTTATTATAGTCGAGTTACTGGAGAAAATCAAGCATTTTGGGGGTATTTTTTTTGAAAAGGTGTTTTTTTGCTTGATTGCTGGCGCGGGTGCGAAAGCACCCGAGAACTGAAGCGGATAGGATGAAATGTGCTACGCCGTCCACGAAAGCAAATGACGCGTAGGGAAAGCATCTGTAGCAGTGCGCTATCGCACCAGCGGCGGGGCTATCCCCACCCGAGAACTGTACGGCATAGAAAGCAGTTGCGTTTGCCGTCCGCGAAAGTCGGTTGAGAGTAGGGACAGTATTTGCAGCCGCGGGGCTATCCCCACTCGAGAACTGTACGGCATAGAAAGCAGTCGCGTTCGCCGTCTATGAAAGTGGCTGGTGTGTAGGGACAGTACCAGTAGCAGTGCGCTATCGCACCAGCGGCGGGGATATTCCCACACGAGAACAAAAAGTGAAAAGAATGGAATGCACTATGCCGTCCACGAAAGCAAATGGCGCGTAGGGACAGTACCTGCAGCAGCGGGGCTATCCCCGCCAGTATCTGCAGCCGCGGGGCTATCCCCGCCGCAAAAATATTTTGTAAAAATGGGGCAAAAGTGTTTGACTTTATTTGTCGAATTTTAGTACAATTAAAGAGTAAAAAACAAAACATAAAATTGACTACTAGAGGAGAAAGAGATATGGATAATTTGAGAACGCTGACAGGGTCGGTGCTGGTTGAGGTTGGAGAGAGGAGACAAAAGAGAAGATTTAACTTTTTGCTTGCTCTTTTCTTCGCAATTTTGGCAATGACAGCCATTATCGCGGCACCGATTGTGCAATCGTTTGTCAGCAAAAAAGTCGCGGCGGTCGCCGAATGGACGGACGGACTCACACCGCAAGTGTTCGGCACGGAGACGTGGGCGGGCAGTGGTACGGAGACGGACGCGTTCAAAATCGCGACGGCAACCGACTTGGCGCAACTCGCGTGCAACGTCAATGCGGGTACAACCTATGAGGGAATGTACTTCACGCTGACAAGCGAACTCAATCTCGCAGGGCGCGAGTGGACGCCAATCGGTACAATGGCGCACCCGTTTATGGGTACGTTTGACGGCGCTCAAAAAGCAATATACTTTATGACAATGACAGGCGATAGATACGACTACTATGGCCTTTTTGGTGTTGTAAAGGAATCTCTTATCACTAAAGTTGATATGCGCAACTCGTATGTCAATGTTTCTTCTCGTAGTGGCGAAGGTGCAGTCGGCGGTATCGTCGGCTATGCCGAAAACACAAACATTTCATACTCAACAAACGGCTCAAACGACATTGAAAAAATCGGCTTCCCAACCAACGAATTGACCGATGTCTCAATGAGCACACTCTCAAGCATCGACACATGGTTCTCTCAAGCGCAAAAGCGTGGCGTGATGACGAAGGGGGGTGTGACAGATAGTGTGGGGAATGGTGAAACTAAAAAACATTCAAATAGCAATGATGTTTCTAATACTAGTGACAATGTAGGTGGAATTGTAGGGGAGATCAAAGGCAGGGGTTCTAAGAGTGCAAGTTTGACATATTGCTGGAATACGGGCAACATTACAGGTAATAAAAATGTAGGTGGAATTGCCGGTTACGCTCTTGCTGATACATATAGTACGGGGAGTAGGAATACTTCAGGTAACACATATGTTTCACAATGCGCGAGTGTAGCAGATATAAAAGCGACTAATGGTGTAGCTGCTGGTGGTATTGTAGGTTATGCATTTGCAAATGCGGGAAATGCGTGGCTTGATGATAGAGATGCGCACATCCACATTTATGAGTCTTATGCACGAGGTACAATGACCGCTACAAGTAAAGGCTCAATTTTAGGGTATGGATATAGAGAGGATCATAAATCTACGGCATGCATTTATATCGGCTTGAATGAAGAAAGCCAAAATAGGCCATGTGCTTATCGTAGTACTGAAACAGGGCCTTATCTTTTTGGTAACCATAATGGACTTGTATGTAACTCTATTGAAAATGATAAGGATTTTTGTACTTCGAAAGACACATTTAAACCGGGGCAAGTAAACATATATTCTTCAAATTGGACTGACGGCACAAGCAAAAGTAGTGATGAAGGGGAAATTCGTACAACTACAACTTTGTATATTACCCCCAAAGGGACAACTGCGTGGACTGAGAAATCGGCTGCACCTTACAACTATTATGAAGAAAAGACAACATTAGCAAAGTACACTGTTACATTAGATAAAAATTATACAAATGGTGGAACTAGTTCGTTAACTGTGATACAAGACCAAAAGGTTGGGAAAATTGACATCCCTACAAGAGGTGGGTATATATTTTTAGGTTATTATACAGGAAGCAGTGATGGAACGCAATATATTGATTCGAATGGTAATGGACTTGTACCAATAACATCGGACATAACCCTATATGCGCACTGGGAAGCGCAAAAAGTCAAAATAAACTTCTATGTCAATGATGGAGTAGTCTCAACATACTATTCAAAGTTTGCAAAAAAATATAGTGAAGTCGTTGAGGGGGATAAAAGTTGGCCGACAACAGAGCAAATAGCAAATCACGTGCCACAATATTATGATTGGGATGGAAAGTTTTATAATGATAAATCGACCGAAACAATAAATGACGTTACTGTGACAAAAGGGCAAGGCGCAGAGATAGGCAAAGACACGATTATAACAGACACAAGAACTGAAATCAACCTATATGCGGGCTTGACGCGGAAGGTAGCAACAATAAAATTTGACCCTAACGGGGGCAGTATTACTGGTGGTGATGATAAAGAAATCACGTATGGCAAAACGATAGATAATTTTCCGGTTGTCAAGAGAACTGGCTATGCATTCAATGGTTGGTGGGATGCGTTGAGTGGCGGGAGCCAAATCGATCGAGAAACTCCAATTAACTCTTCAATGACACTTTATGCGCATTGGACGGCGAATACATATACAGTAAGCTTCGACCAACAAGGCGGGACTGATGGGCCAAGTGAAGTGACTGCAACATACGATAGACCGCTACCTGATTTGTCTAGTAGTATGAAGCCCCAAAAAGAATATTATGTTTTCCAAGGATACTTTACTGAAATTAATGGTAAAGGCACACAGTATTACGCCAATAATTTAATATCGACTGAAAACACGTGGCAAACAGCAGGTAACGGGACTTTGTATGCGCATTATGGGCCGGCTACTGTTACAATCAACTATGAACTCAACGGCGGTTATTTGCCGAGCGGAGAGCCATCTTCATTAAGTGCGGCATATGGAAATGCGGTCAGATTACCAACGCCGATAAGAACTGGATACACATTTTCGCATTGGAGCAAAGTAAATAATACACAAGATGGAAATAAAATTTCGCTTACAACTTCAGTAAATTCAAGCACATTTTCTCTCTATTCCCAAGGTAATGGCTCATACGAGACGATTATTTATGCTCAGTGGAATGTAAAGTCATTGAAACTGACATTAAGTGCATCGGATGCAGATAGCAATTCAAAAAATTGGGCTAATATAAATGGTTGGAATAAAAATGGTCGTATTGCAGACAAAACTGTTACCTATGGTACATTGATTGGCACAATGCCGACGCCAACAAAAACGGGATCTACATTTCAGGGCTGGTTTATTGAGAATTCGGCAAAACAATACACTAAAGATAATGTTGTCGACTTTGATGTGGATATAACTTTATATGCTAGGTGGACGAGCAATGAATATACGTTGAGAATTGACCCTATGGGCGGTACCTATAGCGGCGATAAGACTTTGATCACTGGTATATATGGGCGGACTATTGACCTTGGGACTGTGACTCGCACTGGATATGATCATACCGGCTGGGAAATATCTGGCTCGGGCTCTGTGACAAAAACGCAGTTTACTTTCGGGGCGGGGAGTGCGACAATTACAGCAAAATTCACGCCAAAGCGTTACACTATGACATTTGTATTAAACGACTCTAGTGAATCTTGGGGAGTGATTCCGTCGGGCGTCACGGCGAGTGGGGGCAATTACGTAAAAACTGTCACGTACGATGCTAAAATCGGCGATATGCCGTCCGCTACAAAGACAGGATATAGATTTTTGGGGTGGTATGAAAGTGCGTCAAGTGAAAAGGTTTGGCAAACGTCCACAAAATACGATGAAGACAACAGCAAAACGCTTTACGCAAAATTTTCGGCGACTCCGTTTGTCTTGACAGTCGACCGTGACAATGGTCAGGGCGCCTACACGGTACCTGGAACTACTGGCGAGAAACTTGCCTTGCCGAGTGGTTTGACAAAAGAGGG
This sequence comes from Clostridia bacterium, assembly GCA_050872805.1. Taxonomy (GTDB): domain Bacteria; phylum Bacillota; class Clostridia; order Christensenellales; family UBA1242; genus CAKVOD01. Next base: position 32,749 of record JBNMHN010000001.1, on the reverse strand, counting down.
TTACTCATTTGTCAATTGGGAAAAGACTACAGGAGCGGCGGGTACACTATCAGGCTTTACATTTACGTTTGGTGATAGTGATGCTACGGTTGTGGCAAGGTGGAATGCAAACGGATATACTGTTGCGTACAATGCAAACGGCGGCGTTGGGAGTATGGGTGCTTCGTCATACACATACGGTTCTCACGGAACATTGACGCTCAACGCATTTACTAGGACGGGCTGGACTTTCAACGGCTGGAACACTAAGGCAGACGGCAAAGGATCGGGGTTTGTTGACGGTGCTGATGTTTACAATTTGACTTCAAAGAACGGCGAAACACTTACGCTCTACGCGCAATGGAAAGCAATCACGTACACAGTCACATTTAGTGCTGGCGCGGGTACGATTGTGACGACGGCTGGGTTTACTGGCAGAGTGAATGAGAGTATTTCAATCGTTACGTACAACTACGGCCAAACTTTGGGCGTCTTGCCAAACGCGACGCAAACTGGGTATCGCTTTGACGGCTGGTACTACCAAAACACGTACAACACGCTTGTAAAAACAAGCGATAAGGTGACCGAGTCTCGCACGTTGTATGCAAAGTTTACGGCAAATACGTATACTTTGACACTTAGCGCTAGCAACGCAACTATTAATGCTGCAAACGGCTGGAATATTTCGGCTGACAAACATTCTGCTACAAAGACTATGACATACGATGCTCCTTTCGGCGTGTTGCCAACGGCTTCCCTTGATGGTTACAACTTTAGAGGGTGGTACGACGGGACGGGTGAAAACTCGACTTCATATGCTGAATCAAGTGTATACAAGTTTTCGGGCGCAAAAACGCTATATGCGCGTTTTGAAGTCGAAAGTGTTATGGTATTCTTTGATGCAATGGGGGGCAAGGCTCAAACATCACAAAGAATAATTCCGTACAACAGCCAAATAGGCGCTTTACCTACTGCTACATTTGCTGGTTATACGCTTGCTGGGTGGTTCTATGCTTCAGACAAACAGGCTTCTGCGAGTGATATTATCACGGAAACAGTTACCTTGACCGCAAAATGGACGGCAAATAAGTACAGATTGACTTTCAACGCAAATGGTGGAATTTTTAACGCGGGTGACACTTATACCAAGGACGTCACTTACAATGAACCAATTGGAGATTTCCCGAACGTCACAAAGTCGGGAGCACGCCTAGTTGGATGGTTTGAAAGCAAAGAAGGGACTGGCGCGCAGTATGTGCCATCCACAATTGTTAGATTTACCAAGGATGTTACCATTTATGCACATTATGAAAATGAAACATATCTTGTAATTTTCAACGCAAATGGCGGGTCTAGCAAAGTTGCTAGCAAAGAATATGAATATGGGGAGCAATATGACGATTTGCCAACGGCAAGCAAGGTGGGCTTCAAGTTCCTTGGCTGGGCGAAAGATGAAGATAGTTCATTATACATCGAAAAGACTTGGACTGTGACAAATACGCACACTTTGTATGCACAATATCAAGCAAACACCTACTACATAGTTTTTGACAAGAACAGTGCGGACGCTACTGGTACTGAAATGTCTAAAATGACAGTAAAATATGGGCAGAGTGTAAAACTCTCGAAAAATACTTACCAAAGAAGTGGTTTCGACTTTAGGGGTTGGACACCAAATAGTAATGGAACAGGCGATATTTATACCGATGAGCAAATTGTTTATAACCTCACTACAGTAGATGCGGGCGAATTTAGATTGTATGCTAAATGGGTAGGCAACACATATACTGTCACGATAGACATATTGAACACAAACGTTGTTTCGTCAAACAATTATCAAAATTCTGGGTCATATGCGCTCAAAAAAACATTTAGTTACGGCGAAAAGATAGGCGCGTTCCCGACACTCACGAAGCGTGGGTACAACCTCACTGGCTTTAGAGATGAAAAAGGCAACAATGTCACTGTCGATACTCAAGTTTTGGACGATATGAGACTTTATCCGCAATTTAGTGCGATTCAAGTAACATATACGTTTGATGCAAATGGTGGTGTTTTCAAGGACAGTGGTAGTGGCACGTATGAGAACGGATATGTCAAGATTAGAGGCTCTTATGATAGTACCATTGGCTTGTTGCCAACGGTTGAACGCATTGGGTATGATTTTGTATACTATGTCAAAGATGACGGCAGCAATGCTCCAGTTTTTGCGGGTAGCACTTTCAATTCCGAAGTAGATATCAGGGTCATTGCGCTTTGGGACATCATTGACTATGTGGTCACATTTGATGCGGGCAAAGGTACGATTGACAAGTTTGGAGACTATGAGGGCGGAAGTTCTACAACAAACATTACAGCGCACTTCAATGAGCCATACGGAACTTTGCCGTCGGCTACTTTGAGAGGGTTCACTTTCGCGGGCTGGTATACCGAACAAAATATGAAAGGGACAAAAATTGAAACAAATACTCCGTTTGAATTCACTAAAAACATCACGCTTTATGCGGGCTGGAGTACAAGCAAGTATATTGCCACAATTTCTGCAAACGGCGGGTACTTTGGTTCACCGACAACTACAACGGCAACTCTTCAGGGCGACTTTGGGAAAGCGTACGAAATACCAATTCCGACACGAACGGGTTACACGTTTACGGCGTTCAAACATATGTCTAATGATGACGGCGTTGCAAGTGATTCGACGGGCAAGTGGATGTTCACTTTCGGGCTTGGAAATGCCGAACTTTCTGCTCAGTGGACGCCAAATACCTACACTTTGACATTTGATTATGTTCAAGAGGGCGTTACCAATGTTGGTGGCGGAGATTTGGAGAGAACGCGTACTGTTACATACGATAAAGAATATGGTTCGCTCCCTATTCCGCAAACAAGTGGTAAGACATTTGCGGGCTGGAAGCGTGCGGACGGAACGATTGTCAGTGGCTCTGCTATTGTCAAAGAGACGAGCGATTTCACTTTGACGGCACACTGGACGCAAAATGGGTATTCTTTGGTAATCAACCCTAATGGCGGAGTTTATAGCGAAAGTTCAACGACGACAATAATTGAAGGGAAAGCGCTTAACAATACTATTCCAATTGCGACTCCAACACGTGAAGGTTACACATTCGCTAGTTGGACGGAAACTTTTGTCGGTAAAGATGGTTCGACGAGTTATAGAGGCTTGAGCGGCGCGTCATACAAGTTTGGCGAGGGTAACGGCACATTGACTGCAAACTGGAACGCGATTTCATATCAAATCAAGTTTGAGGGCGGAGTTGGTAGTGTTGGCACAATGGAAAATCAAACGATTTTCTATGATACTTCTGTTGCACTCACAATGAACACGTTTACTAAAGCGGGTTACGATTTCAAGAACTGGAGATGCGACGAGTTGGGAACTGAGTTTGGTAACACTGAGACAGTTAAAAACTTGACGTCGACTGCAAACAAAGTTTTGACATTCGTGGCTCAATGGAGCGTCAAGACCTATGAATTGACGATTGACCCTAACGGCGGTTCTTACAATGGAAAAAATTCTGCGGCAAAAATTTCGGAAGAATATGGCAAAACTACTAAGATTTACGCAAGTAGTTTTGAGCGCAGAGGATACAATTTTGTTGGGCTTGAAGAAAATGACAATTTGACTGGTAATGTTGCAGACGGGTACACATACACATTTAATGCGTACAACGACACAATTACTGCAATATGGGAAGTGCGCGTAATAAATGTTACGCTTGTCATCCCTATGGGCGCAACTTGGACGGATGCGGCAAAAACTAAGTATAATGTTGGTGCCGACAACAACGGGCATATCACTGCGACGTTTGGTGAAATGTATAAAAATATTCCAGTTGCTGACGACATTGTTTACGCTGGGCATGACTTTAGTGGATTTATGTACGATGGAAACGTTCGTATTGACTCAACAAGTATTGTAAATTATGAAGACGACATTACTTTGGTAGCAAATTATGGCGACAATATATATGTTTTCACTATTGTTCTTAACGACGGAAAAATTGATGGTTCGACTGCAACGCAAAACTACAATGGACAAATTAACGATGAAGTAACATTTGATGCTCCTACAAAGACTGGTTATCTTCTTACTGAATGGAAACGTACTGGGGATGGAGAGTTGACGGAGGAGAACGGGAAATTCAAGTTCAAGTTCGCGGCTGATAACTGTAGAATAGAGGCACAATGGGCTCCTATTAAGTATACTGTTACATTTGTAAAGAATGACACGGATGCTGAGGGGAGTATGAATGACATTCAATGCGAGTATGACTCAGGAAAGCGTTTGCCAAGTGTTGGATTTACTAAAACAGGCTATACTTTTACTCAATGGACGCTTGATGCGGCTGGAAATGGTAATGGATATGGCGACGGAGCGTATTTCCAAAACTTGACAACTGAAAATGGTAATACTGTTAAGTTGTATGCGCAATGGAAAGTTACGGATTATATAATCGTTCTTGATGCAAACAAAGGGACACTCACTCAATCATCCATAACTAGATCGTATGGAGAAGCGTATGGGGATATTCCTGAAGCAATTCGTGAGGGGTATACTCTTGCGGGGTGGTACACTCTAGCAGACGGTGGCAAGAAGATTAACGCTGACGACGTTGTCACGGGCGCAATCACTTTGTATGCGCACTGGACTGCAAACACCTACACAATCACGTTCAATGCTGGCAGTGGGCGCATTGCGGCTGGCGATGATGGATACACGGGTGCTGTTGGTGGTGTCGAGGGCGAAATCACTGTCACATTTGGCGGATATTATGAAAAAATGCCGATTGCGGTTCACGACACGAAAGTCTTTGCTGGGTGGTTCGTTTCGGAGCGTGCAGATAGTTTGCAAATTGAAAAAACAACTATTGTGACTGTTGCTAACAATCAAACATTGTATGCTCATTGGGTTGAAGATCAATACACTGTTTCGTTTGACCCAAATGGCGGAACGGTAAGCGAACATTCGCGCACGGTTAGCCACGGCGAACCTTATGGGGTATTGCCTGTTCCAACAAAAACGGGATATCACTTTGACGGTTGGTTCTTTGAAGAAAAGAACATACAAATTGCAGATTCAAGCATAGTAAACTACAAGGGCGACCACACTTTGTGCGCTCACTGGACGGCGCTAAAGTTCACGGTTTCGTTTGACTACGACGGGGGCGAGTATGTCGAAACTGAGGGATACGAGGGCGACGGCACGAAGAAAGGCGTCACATACGACCAAACATTCGGCGTGTTGCCAATGGCGGCAAAGACGGGTATGAGATTCCTTGGTTGGTTTGATGCGGATGACAAGTTGATTGACGAGAGCAAACTTGTTAAGATTCTTGAAGATATTACTGTCAAGGCGAAATATGAAAATATTTTGTACACTTTGACTATAGAATTAGATGGCGGAAAATATGGCGACTTAGAGCAAGTTCAATCGTTTACGGGTATTTATGAGCAAACAATTGAAATTTTGGCGCCAACTAAGACGGGTTACAATTTCGCAAGCTACGAAAACAGACTCGGCATTGGTTCGGTTGAAAAAGTCGGCGATATTTACCACTTCACGTTTGGTGCAGACAACAGCACATTGTATGCAATTTGGAAAGCAATGGACATTAGAGTTACTTTCCACGCGCAAGATGGCGAATTGTTTGGGTCGAACACGGCAATTTCAAACGACAAAAAGACTGGTATGCGCCAATATAAGTTTGGCGACAAATTCAATGTTGTCAGCGCAATGCCAAACGCTAGACTTGAGGGGTATAGATTCCTTGGTTGGTTCACGGAACCTGATGGCGGATTCCAAATGACTGATGAGATGGAAATAACTATTCCTACAAACTTTGACCTTTATGCTCAATATGAACCTATTTTGTACATTCTCACGATTGACCCTCAGGGCGGGGTGTTCAACAATTCGCAACACACATATGATTTTAAGGACAAAAAACGTGGAGATGAAGTCACATTCAACACGCCAACGCGTGAAGGGTACCGTTTCCTTAGATTTATTATGACGGGCGAGGGCACTTTGACGGCGCAAGACGAACAACTTTCGAGTTACAAGTTCGTGTTTGGTGCGGGTAATGCAACGCTCACGGCAGTTTGGGAAAACGAGAAGTACATTGTAACATTCGACTACAACGGCGCTGACGGTGGAGACACGACGGAGACGCTTGAGGTTACATATGATCAAATGTATGACGCGCTACCTGTTCCAACAAAGACTGGTTACGATTTTGTGGGTTGGTTCACGACTGCGGACGATGAGGGAATGAAAATCGACAATACGACGACTGTCAAGATTGCGCGTAATCACACGCTTTACGCACACTGGGAGTTGCACAAGTACAAGTTGCAAGTAATTCTTTCAGGCGGTTCGATTGACGGCGCGGCAAGTACGGATGTAGAGTTTGAGGCATATTTCAATGAAATTGTCGACTTCAGTATTCCAACACGCTACGGTTACCTTTTCAAAGAGTTTGAAAAAGTCGGCGACAAGGGTACGCTTGATATTCGCGAGGGCGAAGGGAAAGTTTACTTTACATTCGGTGACGACAACTGCAAGTTGGTAGCAATTTGGGAAAACAAAGAAATCATTGTCAACTTTGACTATGACAATGCGACAAGCGGCAACGAAATTGCAAGCAAGACTGTCAAGTTTGATGAGGCGTATGGCGAATTGCCAACGCCAGCAAAGGCGGGCTATAACTTTGTCGGCTGGTTTGACAGCAGAGACGATGAAAACCGCGTGCAAATCATTCCATCAGTTCTTGTAAAGAATGCGGAAACGCACACATTGTTTGCTGTGTTTGAAGAAATCACGACATCACTCACGATTGTTCTAAACGGCGGCGATTTGGTGCTTGAAGAAAATCCTATCAACAAAAAATTCGGCGAAACATTCACATTTGGCGAGCCAACTAAGACGGGGTACGACTTTACTGGTTATACTTCAACGGTCGACGGCGCGCTAAAGAACAATGGCGACGGTACGTGGACGTACACGTTTGGGTTAAGCAATGCGGTTGTTTCGGCAGAATGGGCGGCTCAGTCGGTCGACGTCACATTCAAACTCTCTAGCGATGCAATCGAGGACGGTGTTGAAATTGACTGGACGGATCTTACACATAGTGACGATGTAATGAAAGTCACATATGGTGAAAAGTATGGCACATTGCCAAAGGTTAGCCGCTATGGTTGGGAGTTCAATGGCTGGTTCACGGAGGAGAACGGACAGGGCGAGAGGATTATTGACACGTCTATTGTTACAAATCCTGAAGACCACACCTTGTACGCTTACTTTGAACAGTATGAATTCACTTTGAAGATTGACCTCAACGGCGGTACGGCTGAGGGGCAACAACTCACAATTATTGGGCACGCAAAAGATGTTATTAATGTCATTGCTCCGACAAAAATAGGTTATACTTTTGCTGGGTTCACGATTGTTTCGGGGGATATCACTCAAAGTGGTGGCGAAACTCTCGCTGAAAAACTTACATTCACTTTCAAAGAGAGTGACGCAATAATACTTGCTAACTATACGGCAAATACCTACACACTAACTTTCAATGCAAACGGAACCGCTGAAAACCCTGCCTCAATTCCAACCTCGACAGAATGGATTGTGGGTGAAGGCAGCAATTTCGCGACAAAAATTGTTACATTTGGCGATAGAATTAATGCAATGCCAACACCTATACGCGATGGATACACATTTATTGGCTGGACAATTAGCGGAACTGAGGGCGACAAAGATGTTTATACTCCGCTCACACGCGTTGAGTTCGCTCAAGACTTGACTTTGAACGCTACGTGGTCAGCTGACAAATTTGCTTTGACTATTGATCTTGATGGCGGTAAATTGTTAGATCAAGATAGCAGTGTTATAACCTTTACGGCTAGTAACGGACAAAGTTATGACATTACATCTACGCCAACAAAGACTGGTTATAAATTCGAAAGATTTGAAATTGAGTACGCTGTTGAAGGGCAAGGTAGATTTGAAAAGACTGGAAACACTTGGAAATTTACATTTGGTTCTGGCAACGCCACAATCACTGCAATATGGACGCCAATTGAAATTGTCATCACGCTTGATGCAAACGGCGCGCAATTTGACGAAAGTTCTTTGAATGGCTGGACTTTGGCTGCGGACAAAAACTCTGCAACAAAGACATTCAACTACAAAGATTTGCTCGGAAAAATTGAAAATTCAGACGGAACAACCTCAATCGGCGCTTTGCCGCAAGTTTCACTTGAGGGCAGCAAGTTCACTGGTTGGTTTGTGGACGAAACGCAATATTCTGAAACTTCGCCAATTGAATGGCTGGTAAACACAACACTAACGGCAAGCTTTGCAATGAACAACTACTTGCTTGTCATCAACACAAACGGCGGGACATACAGTGACGACGAATATAACAACAAGGTTGGAGTGTTCAATATTAGTAAAGTATACGGAACAATCTACAATGTTGCTAACCCAAGCAAAACTGGGTACAAGTTCACTGGCTGGACAGGTTCGGGTGTCGGCACATTTGATAATACTTTGGGAGCGTTCACATTTGGTGCAGGAACATACACGCTTGTAGCGGAATATGAGCCAATCAAGTACACTATCAAGTTTGACGCAAACGGTGGTACTGGCACAATGGATGCTCAAGAGTTCACGTACGACATCTCAGATGTTTTGAATGAGAACAAGTTCACGTACGCTGGTTACACATTCAAAGAGTGGAACACTGCGGCGGACGGCACAGGCGAAATTTTTGCCAATATGGGAATGGTTTTGAATGAAACCGATGTTGAAGGTGACGAAATCACACTCTACGCAATTTGGAATAGCGCGTGGATTACAATGTATTTTGACGCTAACAACGGTACGGCTGACCCTGTCGGAATGAAAGTTGAGCACGGCAAGCCATTTGGCGCTTTGCCACGCGTCGAGAGAAAGGGTTACAACTTTGGCGGTTGGTATGAGAGCATTGTAAACGATGTTCCGCAAGGAGAGCCGATTGAAGCAACGACAATTTGCAAGTACACAGAGTCACGCACATTTGTTGCATTCTGGACAATTGCAAGTTACGAAATTACTTTGCCAAGTGGGTATCCACAAGATTCTATGACATTGAATGTTTTGGATACATACAAAGGCACATTGAGTGAGGACGGCAGCAAGGCAACGATTCTCTACAATCACGACTTTGCGTTTGAAATCACTATCTTGGAAGCATACTCACAAAGCAATATTCGCGTTTACGCAACAATCAAAACAACTCAAGTCAAGAAAGAGATATTGCCAATCAACGGCGCATATATGCTCACGCAAATTGCTGATGATATGGTTATCTCAGTTGAAAACTTGAACAAAAACACTTACAAAGTAGTGTTTGACGCGCGCGAAGGTTTGTTTGGAAATTCGCAATACACAACAGTCACTGTTGAGTGGGGCGGGAAGATAACTAGACCTACGCGACCAACACGTTTGCACTATGACTTCATTGGCTGGTTTGCCTCAATTTCCTCGCTTGCTGAATTTGATTTTGCGACATACGAAGTCTATGCTGATCTCACATTGTACGCAAAATATGAAAAAGCAAACTACAAAATCACATTCTATGTCGATGATGAAGTATTCTGGACAGACTCAGTCCAATACGAAAGTGTTGTTACAAAACCTAATGACCCAATCAAAGAGGGATACAACTTTGTTGGTTGGCGTTTGGTGAACGGCGCAATGTATTCATTTAGTTCGCAAGTCACTGGCGAATTGAACCTGTATGCTGAGTTTGACAAAAATACGTACACAGTTAGATTCTACAATGGCGATAGATTGCTTGATACCGTTGAAATCAAGTACGGCGAAACGGTGAAAGTCAATTTCCCTGTCGGCATCACAGGTTATGACCTAGAGGGGTGGTATGCGGATGCTGCATTCACGACACTATTTGACTTTGACCAAATAATCACAAGTGACACAAACATTTACGGTAAATATGTTTTGCAACAGTTCAAGGTCGACTTCTATGTCAATGGGGAATTGCAAGCAACGCAGCAGGTTGGTTACAACCACTGGGCGAAAATTCCAACAGGCATTATTGTCGAAGTTGGACACCACATTGCAAACTGGTATACCGATGTCGATTTGACACAACTTTTTGACTTTGGAAAATCTATCACAAGTGACCTCGTGTTGTTTGGTAAAATTGAAAAAGACGACATTGTCATAACATTTGTGGCAAACGAACAAAAGATTTTGAGATATGTTAAGTACGGCGACTCGCTTGCTCCAAGCGAAATTCCTGTAATACCTGCACGTATCGGATACGATAAAGTTGCACCATATTGGGAAGACGCTGACTTGACAAACATCACAAGTCCACTCACAATCAACGCTGTGTATACAATCAATAAATACACTGTCACGATTATTATGCCAGACGGCTCGCATTTGTATAAAGAAGTTGAGTACGGGAAAACTTTGACCGATTTGCCAAAGATTAAAACAAAGTTTGGCGACAAAGTAGTTTATGACCAAGATCTCTCCAACATTACGAGCAATCTAGTTGTGCACATTGAAGTGCAAAACTACATCTTCTGGCCGCTTGTCATCGCTGGTGGAATATTAGCACTTCTATTGATAGTATTCTTTATCATTATGATTGTCAAAATAAATGAGAAGCGTAGTAGTCGCGACAAAATCAAAGAACTTATTGACACAAATGGCAGGTAATTACCTGAATGGAATCTCTTTGTGCAAAAGATTGATTTTGAAAAATCGGGTTTCAATTACATTAAAAAATTGTTTTGAAACTCAAAAGCGCAATATACCTAAATTAATTTATTAATTAATTGATAACAAAAAGGCTGCTAGCACCATTTGGTGCTTTGCAGCCTTTTTTTGTTTAGTATTCAGTTTCTAAATCTTTAAATATGTCATCTATGTCAAGCATTCTTTTCTTGACAGCATCACAACCTCTCATTTGACACCGAGGTACGATTTGATAGTTTCGATGTCGGATGGGGAAGTTTCGGTTTTCTTGACGGCGAATGCAGAAAATTTGTTGACAAACAAGAATAGATAGTCGGCAGTTTCCTTCACTTTCGCAATTTGGTCGTAGGAAACACGCATTGAGCCTGTGTTTGCGTCTCCTCTAAATGTGACGACACTAAAGCCGTCGGGTTCAAATTGATAGATGTTGACATTGCGTTCGTCAAACGGTTTTTTATAGATTTTATTTAGCATAATAATGTAGACAAGTCCAAAGCCGAATGGCAATGCGAATATCAAAAGGAATTCAGTCCATTTTTGTGTGCCCCAAATGGGTTCGGAAAAGACATAGAGTAGCATTCCAACCGCGCCGATTGCAAGGGCAATCCACGAGCCAATCCAAATCTTTTTTGTCATCGACTTTTGAACTTCTTTTGTCAAAACTGTTGTTATTTCAATCATAATTTCTCCTTTGTGGGCGGGTATAGCCCCGCTGCTGGTGGCAAACGCCACTGGTGCAGGTACTGTTCCTACGCTCAAGTAGCGATTGTGGACGGCGTACCTATGTACTTTCTACTTGCTCCAATTTTCGTTAGGGATAGCCCCACTGCTGTGGGTTTAGTGAGTGACACTATATTAAATTAGGTACATATATGTCATTTCTTCAAGTTCGTGAGCGCAATCAGTAGTCCAAGTTTGCCGTATTCGTAAGTTAGACCGCCTTGCATATAAGCAGTGTAAGGTGGACAAATAGGCCCGTCGCAACTCAGTTCGATTGTCGAACCCGAAATAAAACTGCCGCTTGCCATAATTTCTTCGTGCGGATACCCCGGCATAGGGCTAGGCATTAGCGTGACGTAGTTTTCTAGTGCGACGCCCTTTTGAATGCCGCGGCAAAACTCAATGAGTTCGTCCGCTGAATGCAATTCAATGGTTTGCACTATGTCGCAGCGTTGGTCGTTAAATTTCGGGCTGACTTTGTAGCCTAATTTTTCAAGCAAGTTGCTTGCAAGCGCCATTGTTTTGAGGCTAGAATTTACAACGCTTGGCGCGTGGTAAATTCCTTTGAAAAACGACATCAGTTGATTGAGGTTTGCGCCGACGTCCTTTGCAACACACGGTGCGGAAAAGCGTTCCGCCACGTCGTGCACATATTCGGCTTTGCCGACAACGTAGCCGCCCGTTTTTGCTTGCCCAGCGCCAAGGTTTTTCATAAGTGAGCCGACTAAAATGTCCGCACCAACCTCAGTAGGTTCTCGCGTTTCGACAAAGTCACCATAACAGTTGTCGACCATAATAATAACATTTTTGTCAACCTCGCGAATTGCTTTGCATACGCGTTCGATTTTTTCGACGCTCAAACTAAGTCTAGCGCTGTACCCGCGCGAACGTTGAATTTCGACCATTTTGACTGGACTTTGTTTTAGTCGTGCAACGATTTTTTCAATATCGAAGTCATTGTCGACTAATTCAATTTGTTCATACTTGACGCCGTGCGCCATAAGAGAGTTGCGGCTTTCTCCCGTCAAGCCGATGATACTCTTTAGGGAGTCATAAGGCTCGCCAGAGATTGAAATGAGTGTGTCGTCGTGCTTGAGCAGCCCAAAGAATGTGAGTGAGAGCGCGTGTGTCCCCGACATAATTTGCGGGCGAACAAGTGCGTCCTCAGTGTGAAAGATTTGCGAATATACGCGTTCAAGTTTGTCGCGCCCGACGTCGTAGTAGCCATAACCTGTGTTTTCGCAAAAGTCCGTGCAAGTGAGTTTGACATCCCCAAACGCTTTTAGAACTTTTGCGCTGTTATATAGACAAATGTCGTCAAATTTTTTGAATGTTGGCTGCAATTCTTGTTCCGCTTGCGCACAAAGTTTCAAAAGTTCTTCCGAAATTTCTAATCCGTTATACATATTTACCTCTTAAGAATTGTTGCACTGTTATAAAAATTGCTAGCAATTTTTATAAGTGACAACAAAGTTGTTTTTTGAAAATCTATAAATAATGATACCATATTTTTTAAAATAAGTAAATAACTTTTTGTCATTTACAAAAAATGTGCATTAAATAGCGGGGGATGTTTTTCCTTAAAGCAAACTAATCATTAAATTTATCATATAATTTGCATTTAAAATTAATAAATAAATTGGCGGTTGACTTAATTTGATACAAGTGGTATAATACCATTGTTACGATAGGAATGGGGGCATTGTGATATATTATTACAACGGCTCTATTTTTTTATATCTAATTACATAAAGGGAGAATTAATTATGAAAACAAATGAAAAATTAGAAAACAAGGAAAACAACAGTAATTTATCAAATGCAGAGGGCAGAGCAGGCGATGTCGAAGAACCTGAAACGCGAACTTTGCAACAAAATGAATTGACGCAGGCGGAAAGTGTAGCGCAAACGTCGTCTTGTGAAGACGCAAAAACAAATAGTCAGTCAAAAAATGAGAGAAAAGAAAAAGGTAAAGCAACTGAGCAAAAGCGTGCCAACTGGCTTGTCAGGCTTTGGAAATACTATTCGCCGTATGAAAAAATATGGTTGATTTCGATTTGCACCATAGGAATTTTGCTCGGCATTTTCTTTCCTGAGGACGCAAGCCAGCCAAGTTGGCTGCGCGTCGTCGAAATCATCGTCATTGTCGGCGGATGTTCGTGCGAACTACTTTTGAGCAAACAATCACGCTGGGCATTTGTCGTTTCGTTCTTTTTATACGACACAACGCAAACAATCGTGTACTTTGCAAACGGGCTGTACATCAGCGCGCTGTTTGAACTCATTTTCTGGATTCCTATTTTATGGGTTTCGTTCTATCAGTGGACAAAACAAGCGGATTCCAAAAACCATTCGCTCACAGTTGTAAAAAAGGTAAACTACGCGCGTGACCTAGCGATTTTTGTCGGCGTGTTAGTTGTTTCGGTCGTCACAGGACTACTTTTCACAACAATCGGCGCGCTTGCCGAAAGTATGCCTGATTGGTGGTATCTCGACGCGCTCGCAAACACATTCAGCGTGTGCAACGGACTATTTTTGGTCTTTAGGTTCAGGGAACAATGGCTGCCGTGGATTGGCGTCGCAATTGTCGAAGCGATTATGTGGATATTGTCTGGGCAATACATAATGCTTGTGCTTTCGCTCGGGTATCTAATGAACTCCCTTTATGGGCTAATAAAATGGCAACAATATATTAAAAAGCACCCCGCGCCAAATGGTGCAAATGCACAAAATCTTCAAAATAATGAGAGTAAATAGCGCTTTTTTGAGCGAAACTCTTGACAAATGAGGGCATTTTCGGGTAAAATAGAATATAAATTTTAGGAGAATGATAACAAATGGAAATATCAGAAGTAAAAAAGGGTATGCACGTTTTGATTGATGGCGACCTTTATCAAGTCATCGACTTTTTGCACGTAAAACCCGGCAAAGGTGCTGCATTTATGAGCACAAGAATTAAAAAGGTTAAAACAGGCGTCACAATCGACCGCAACTTTAACACAAACTACAAATGTGAGGAAGCGCACATTTCACGCCGCAACGCACAATATCTTTACAACGACGGCGAAACATACTATTTTATGGACAACGAAACATTTGAGCAGTCTGAAATCCCTGCTGAAAGAATTGCAGACAACAAGGATTTCTTGATTGAAAACAATAGTGTCGACATCGTCACATTCAATGGCGAATTGCTTGGCATCATCATTCCTGAGAAATTGGAAATGACAATCGTCAGCGTCGACCCATCAACGCTTTCATCAACTGCAACAAAACCTACAAAAGAAGCAGTTGTCGAAACAGGGCTCAAATTGAGAGTTCCTGACTTTATCAAAGAGGGCGAAAAAATTATCGTCACAACTTGCGACGGAAAATATTTTTCACGCGCATAGTGTACCATTCACAACGCTTTTGCATTTCTGCAAAAGCGTTATTTATAAGACGACATTATAAAATTGCAAGGTATTTGCCTTTAATTAAAAGAATAATTTAATCAAGCGTAATGATAGTAACCACAGCAGTGCGCTTTCGCACCGAGGATTAAAGTATATAAAAAAAGGGAAAGTACGCCGTCCACGAAAGTAGATGACGCGTACAGACAGCAATCACAGCCGTGCGCTATCGCACCAGCCGCGGGGCTATCCCCGCAGGGAGAATGAATGAATAAAGTAGTGTTTATAACAGGGGCAAGCCGCGGAATAGGGAAAACAACCGCCATAGAGTTTGCCAAAAACGGATTTGACGTCGCGCTCACATACTATGAAAATGAAGCGCTCGCAAACGAAGTCAAAGCCGAAATCGAAAAATTAGGTCACAAATGTTTGACCTTTCAATGCGACATTGCGTGCGAACAGCAAGTCAAAGACTCCGTCTACCAAACAATCAAACAATTTGGGCAAATCGACGTCTTAGTGAACAATGCAAGCATCGCAATCGACACACTGTTCCGCGACAAAAGCATAGACGACTTCAAGCGTGTGCTGGATGTGAACTTGGTCGGCACATTTATCGTCAGCAAAACAGTTGGGGAGTTTATGCTTGAGAAAAAATGCGGAAAAATTATCAATATTGCAAGCACAAACGGCATTAACACTTATTACCCAATGTGCTTTGACTACGACGCATCCAAAGCGGGAATAATTTCGCTGACGCACAACCTCGCAATGCAGTTTGCGCCCTATGTAAATGTAAACGCTATTGCGCCCGGATTTATTGCCACGCAAAGCGAAGTCAAAGATATGAGCGAAGAATTTATAAAATCGGAAGAAGAAAAAATATTCTTGCATAGAGCAGGCACGGAACAGGACGTCGCAAACCTTGTCTTGTTCCTCGCCTCAAATAAGGCCGACTTTATCAATAATGAAGTCATCCGCATCGACGGGGGAATGTATGGTGCATTTTAAAAAACAGTTATCCACAAAAACTAAACTTTTGTGGATAACTGTTTTTATTATCAATAGATTATTTTCATTGAAATTATGTTTATTGAGTAAAATTTATTAATTTAAATTTACAAATTATAAACCTAATTCGACTTTAGTCGTCATTTTTTTGCTTGTCGCGCAAAGTCTTTTCTAAAACTGACTTGTCTATTTGAATAGACGCAGGCTTTTTGTGCTTTCTATTTGATACAACTACCATTGCTACAATAATTGCGATAATCAAAATTAGTATCGCGCTACCAGCAAAATACACCCACGTGAAATCAGTCGGTTCATTGACCGTTCCATTGTTTGTGATTTTGCCCGAAATCTTACCATTGATAGTGCCGTTGTTTGTAACTGCTGCACCGCCTTTGGAGGTGACATCGCCTGCAATTTTTCCGCCGTTAATGAATGTTCCGCCCGACGCGGTGATTTTACCAAAAATTTGGTTGATGTTGTCAAACAAGCCATTCTTTGCGTCAATGTCGCCGTCAACCTTGCCGTTGTTAGTAATATTTCCGCCATCAAGCGTGACTTTGCCCGTGATAGTCGCGTCTTTACCATTTGAGAAAGTTCCACCATTGCTTGTAACTTCGCCTGTGACGTTTTTGTTGTTGTTAAATGTGCCGCTATCAACCGTCACATTTGAGTTGCATTCTTCATTGTTTGTGAATGTGCCCCCACTAACAGTAATGTCGCCTTTATAGTTATTGTTGTTGACAACTTCGCCGCCGTTTACAGTTGTTTTGCCGTAAGCCGTGCCGTCGTTTGTCATTGTGCCGTCATTTAATGTTGTGTCAGCATAAAAGTCTTTGTTGTTTGTGATGTTGCCATTATCAACAGTGACATTGCCGCGCAATTCCCCGTCATTGACGATTGTGCCGTGCTTCATATTGATTTCAGCATCCATTGTGCCACTGTTTGTGAGTGAACCATTTGTTTCAATAGGTTCATCTTTACTGTTAGTAGAAATTTCAAAGTCAATTTTTCCTTTCATTGTACCTTTGTTGTTGAAAGTACCATTTTTGATTGTGACGTTACCTTCAATGTTACCATCGTTTTCAACAATAGTTGGGCTTGTATCTGAGCCGTCCTCAATTGTGATGTTTCCTTTGATTGTTCCCGAATTTTTCATCGAACTGCCTGAGTTGTAAACATCACCGATGATTGTGGCATCCTTTTCAATTTCCAAAGTGCCTTCGACCGTTTCAAATGTGCCGTCAAGCCCCGTGTTGTCTGCAATTCTTCCAGCGACAATACGAATGTCAAGTCCCGTGCGGCCCGTGCCGATGATTGCCCAGTAGCCGACATTGCTGGAGATTTCGCCATTGTACATATTGAACTTTGTTCCGTCATAAAGGTGAATGAGTGTACCCCACGAGCCGCCACTTCGTGGGTAGCCAGTGTTGTTTTGCATAAGACCGCTATAAAAGTTGATAATTCCTTTGTAGTTTACTGAGAAAAAACCGTTTCCTCTAAACTTGCAATTCAGCACGTCAATCGCATAAAGGTTGATGTTGCTGTTTTGTTCAAGAACAAATGCGCCATTGCCTTGGCAAAAGATGTTTTCAACAGTGCATTTTTGAGTCTTTTCACTTGTGCCAAAGTTGACAGCCGTGTAAACCGCGCGAATCAAGTTGCCGTTGCTAGAAAGGTTTGCAAAGCGCGTGTTCAAGAAATTGATTTCATATGGCGCATCAGTTGTGCCTGAAATATTAATCAATTGCGACGAACTATTGAAGATAATGTTGCTAAATTCGCAATTAGTTGTTGTCAAGTTGCCTTTGCCGTTGACAAATGAGTACTTGACACTTGTCGTATCAACCGCTGTTGGACGCTCTCTATCGTCGTAGGTAAACTCTGGCGTCAAATTTGCTTTGATAGTGCAGTTTTCAAGATTGAGAGTCGAATTATCAAGTGTAAAACACGTTTTTGTGTTGTCAGGATTAAGATAAAAATTTATATTTGAGAGATTTAAGTTTGCATTTACCGTTATTGTATTTGTAATTTCAATGTTGTATTGACCATTTGTGATAGAGGTGTTGAGTTCGTCAAGAGTTGCAACTTTTGTGTAAGTTGGCTGATCGTCGGCCGACACGCTAAAGTTCAAAGTTTGTCCGCCCACGCAAAACAGCGCAATTGCAAAGCAACTAGCAATTAACAGAGCAATGTTTCTTATTCTCATAATTTCTCCTTTGTGATATTATTTGCAAAATGAATAATAGTATTAAAATCACTAAGTTTTTAACTTG
Organism: Clostridia bacterium; assembly: GCA_050872805.1. Taxonomy (GTDB): domain Bacteria; phylum Bacillota; class Clostridia; order Christensenellales; family UBA1242; genus CAKVOD01. The sequence continues at coordinate 14,580 of JBNMHN010000001.1, read as the reverse complement.
TCAAAGAAAAGTAAAAAAAATTGTAAATTGCTGGGTGATTTTAATTGTAAATTTTATCATTTTAACAAAAAAATGTCAAATGAATATAGAGGTAAAAACATACAAAATGTTTGCAAATAAAGTCATTTTTGTGGTATACTAAAGTAAATAAATTTTGGGTGGACGCAAATGAAAAATTTTGTTAAATACTTTGGATTGAGTCTAGCAGTATTCTTTGCAAGTTTGATGTTTGTCGGTTGCAACGAAGTTTCGCTCGACGACATTGAAATTGAGGGACTGCCGTCGCAAACGGTCGTTGTTGGCGAAACGTTTGAATTGCAGGTTATTTTCAAGCCTGAAACGGCTTCCGACAAGCGCGTCGAGTGGTGGACGCCGCGAAACGACTTAATAAAAATCGAGGAAATCAGTGATACGCTTATTTCTGTCGAAACGTTAGGCGCTGGGCGCATAACAATTTTTGCGCGTGCACTTGACGGCAACATAACAAAGTCCGTGACATTTGAAATCACAACGGGGTCACTCAACCTGCGCTTTGGCGAAGCAATCAATGGTGTCATAACGCGCACATACAACGCCGCGCCGCAAGCGGTCGAGGTCACAAACGACTACGATAATGTCGTCTATGAGTATCTAAAACAAGGCGAAAGCGTCGCAACAACCACGCCGCCAACTGACGCTGGCACTTATACGGTCAAAGCGTCCGTGAACACGGCAAATTATGTCGGCGAAAGTATAGTTACGCTTGTCGTCCAACCACAAACGATTGAAGTCAAAGCGGATAACAAAGAAAAAATTTACGGCGCAAGTGATGTCGCACTCACAAAGCGAATTGAAGGGCAAATCTATGACGAAGGCGTCGTAATCACGGGCGACCTTGCGCGCGAGGTTGGCGAAAGCGCGGGCAATTATAAAATAATCGAATCTCAAAAGTTTGTCGCAAGTGGCGAAAATGCCACAAATTATGATGTAAAGTTTATTGAGGGTAACTTTTATATTCGCAAAGCAAGCGTGCAAGTCAATGTTAGTGTTTCGTCATTCTATTATGGATGCACGCCGAGCGCAATTAGTTATAGTGTTGTCGGGCTGAAAAACGACGATACTATGGAAGATTTGGGTATTAGCATTACATATCCTGAGGATATGCACGATGCGGGGCTATACAACTTGGATTGCACCGCAACAACTAATGATTATGAACTGACATACAACAACGCAAGAGTTAATGTTTGGCAAGCAACGCTAACAGTTACTGTCGCAAATGCTGAAAAGAAGTATAAGTATGACGAACCTGAGTATTCATACTCATTGTACAATTCGCAAAACACTGCTGACCACACTAAATTGTTTTACGACGACACGATTGGGATTAATCTAGTTCGCGAGGAGGGCGAGGACGCGGGCAAGTACGCAATCAATGCGGTGTGTGATGTCGACCTCAAGAATTACCGCTTGAATGTTGTCAAAGGGACTCTCACAATTAAACAACGTGACATTTGTTTGCTTGCGGAGAATGCAGCAAAGCGCTATGGACAAGCAGACCCAGAATTTACGTACTTATTTGATTTGGAATACTATGACGTTCCTTTCACAAGCGAAATACAGGTAACACTTACACGTGGAGAGGGCGAGGATGTTGGGATATATGCAATTACTCCTCACTTTTCTCAAGAAAAAAACAACTACAATGTAAAAACAGAAAATGCGGAATTTAAAATTACTCCCGCGCTTGTTACGCTCAAAGTAGATGATGTGACAATTCCGTATGCAGACCCTGAGCCAAATTATACTTATACTATTGATTCCGCGGGCGATGGATTAAAGGACGACCACAAATTAAAGTTCAATTTCACACGCCCTGAGGGTACCGATGTTGGCAATTACACGGTTTCGCTTGAAGTCACCACCGAGGACAAAAACTACACTATTTCGACCGAAACAGGCGTTTTGACAATTAGAAAAAGGTATTTATACTATGATATAGGTTCATTATCTATGATATATTACCAAAGTCCCGACACGTCAAGCATATCGTGTGTTTTGAACGAGAAAAAAAGCGACCCGAACATTGAAAATATCGACATTTTGAGCAATGTTACATTCAACATACCGTGGGAAAACGACGTAGGCGAATACAACATAACCGCAGCATTGAAAGCCGAAGTCCCAAACTACGAAATTGAGTTTTCAAAAGGAACGCTTGTAATCACAAAACGCGTGCTTACAATTACGGCAACAGACCTTGAAATTGTTGAGGGGAAAACGCCAGATTTTAAATATGAAATTTCAGGCGACAGTATTTTGAATGACGATATTCAGTTTAAACTTGCTTGCAGCGAAACTTCAGTCGGCACGCACAAAATAACAATTACAATCACAAAAAATAGCGCCAATTATGATATTACGTGTGTTAGCGGCACTTTGACAATCGTTGCCGCCGACCCGCAAGGCACTTAAAAATTATTACAAAGGAGAAAGAATGTTTCCAATAAGACAATCGTGGTTTGAACTTTTAAAAGACGAGTTTAACAAAGATTACTACAAAAAATTGACGCGCTTCTTGACAATGGAGTACCAAAGCCACATCATTTACCCAAAGCCCGAAAACGTGTTCAACGCGCTAAATTGTGTGCCATATAACGACGTCAAAGTTGTCATAATCGGGCAAGACCCTTACCACCAGCCAAATCAAGCAAACGGGCTTTGCTTTTCGGTTCAGCCCGATGTGGAAATTCCGCGAAGTCTGCAAAACATATACAAAGAGTTGCGCGACGATTGCGGGTGCTATATACCCGACAACGGCGACTTAACAAAGTGGGCAAAGCAAGGCGTGCTGCTGCTAAACAGCGTGTTGACCGTCCGCCAAGGGCAAGCGAACTCTCACCAAGGAATGGGGTGGGAAAATATCGTTGGCAAGGTTTTGGAATTATTAAACCAGCGCGACGACCCCGTCATATTCCTTTTGTGGGGCAACAACGCAAAAGCGCTTGCGAAAAACATCGACACATCAAAACACTTTGTTTTGACCGCCGCGCACCCAAGCCCACTTTCAGCAAGCAGCGGATTTTTTGGATGCAAACACTTTTCAAAAACAAACGAAATCTTGAAACAACTCGGCAAAGCGCCAATTGACTGGCAAATAGAGAATATAAAGGACAAATAATGGAAAAACAATTCAATCACTATTTCACAAATGATAATCGCGAACATAAAGAGCATTTGATAACGGAAGATTTTTTTGGACAAACTTACAAATTTAAGTCTCAAGACGGCGTGTTTTCCAAAAGCAAACTTGACGACGGAACTTTGTTTTTGCTGAAAACAGTCATCGAAATGGAACACCCCACAGGCGCAGGGCTCGACCTCGGTTGCGGATACGGCACAATCACCGTCATTTTGTCAAAAAATTGCGACGTGCAAATGACCGCGTGCGACGTTAACGAAAGAGCCGTCGCACTCACAAAAGAAAATTGTGAGCAAAACGGGATTAGTGCAAATGTGGTAGTTTCAGATGTTGCAAAAGCGATTGAAAAATGCGACTATGACTTTGTCATCACAAACCCGCCAATTCGCGTCGGCAACGCAATATTGTTTCAATTTTTTGAGGAAAGTTACCAAAAATTGCGGGATAATGGTGCATTTTATGCAGTATTGCGTAAAAAACAGGGCGCTGAAACATATATGAAAAAGATTGCTAGCATATACGGAAATTGCGAAGTTTTGGACAAACACAAAGGTTACGTCATTTGCAAAGCAGTCAAAGAAAAGGGAAAACTATGATTACTAATTTTGATTTCAAGAAAAAATTTGGGCAAAACTTTATCAGTGACAAGAATTTGCTGAACGCTATCGCGGACGACGCAGGCGTCGACGCGCAAACGCAGGTTTTGGAAATCGGCGCAGGGGCAGGAACACTCACCGAAGTTTTGGCGGAGAAAGCCGAAAAGGTTGTTTCAATAGAAATTGACAAGGACTTGAAACCGTATCTCGAACTTGTGCGCGCCAATCATCCAAACGTCGAATTTATCTTTGGTGACTTTATGCGCATTGATAGGGCGGAAATTGAGTCGCACTTCGACAAAACTTTTGCAGTAGTCGCAAATTTGCCATACTATATAACTACGCCAATCATTTTTCGTTTGCTTGAAGAAAAATTCAACATTTCTTCAATGACATTAATGGTTCAAAAAGAAGTTGCGGAACGCTTTGCTGCAAGCGAAAGCAGTAAAGAATATGGTGCAGTCAGTGTTATGCTGCAAAGTTTGTGCGACATATCAGTCACAAGAATTGTCAACCGCAATATGTTTTTCCCGCAACCAAATGTCGATAGCGCAGTTGTCAATTTGAAAATTAACCTCAATAAATACGACATCCCAAATCGTGAAATGTTTGCAAAAGTTGTTAAAGCGGCCTTTATGTGGCGCCGAAAAACGCTAAACAACTGCCTGCAAATGGGTTTTGACCTTGAAAAAGCGGAAGTGGAACAAATCATTGCCGCGGCAGGGCTGAAAAACCAAGTGCGCGGCGAAAAATTGTCCGTCGACGACTATATTAAACTTTCCGTCGCCGTCGAAAACCACTTAAATGAAAAAGACTAGATGCAAAAATCTAGTTTTTTTTTGTGGTTTATAGTGTAGGTACTAAATATTGAGTTTATGATGGGAGGTACGGGAAAATGGTGGAACAGTAACAAAGCGCGGGCGGGTGTAATAAAATGAAATAGATACATTATATGTGATAGGAGACGATATGGACAATATTTTTCAGTGTGGATGTGGTTGCAGCGGTGGGGCGCTTGGCGGCTTTAGTGATAGAGAAACGTACCCGATAAGGCGCATACAAAAGTTGCACGGCGCGACGGGTGCTACTGGGGAACGTGGGGCCACTGGCGAGCGTGGGGAGCAAGGCTTGCGCGGCGCAACTGGGGCAACAGGTGCGCAAGGTATTCAAGGGGTAACGGGAGTCACTGGAGCAACAGGAGTTACAGGGCCAACGGGCGCTACTGGCGCGACAGGTGCGACAGGCGCAGCAGGAACAAATGTTGTTGCGCGCTATACAATTACGATCGAACCCGAAATCGACGCGCGTGTCGTTCCTGAAACCGACGGCAATACAACGTATCTTGACTTTTATATTCCGCGCGGCAAAAATGACATTATCCGCGCAGGCACAGTGCAAACAATGCCGTCCGAAGACGAAGCGGAAGTCGTTGACCGATTTAAAGACGGCGTCCATTATTTTGATTTCCAAATTCCGCGCGGCTTTGACGGCGCGACAGGTGCGCAAGGTGCAACAGGCGCACGCGGCGAAAAGGGTGCCACTGGCGAGAAAGGCGAAACTGGTGCTAAAGGAGATACTGGCGAGAAAGGCGCGACTGGTGAAAAGGGCGAAAAAGGAGACACGGGCCCGCAAGGCGAAAAAGGAGAACAGGGGGAGAAAGGTGAGCAAGGGGAGCGTGGCGCACAAGGTTTTCCCGGGGAATTGGGAATGAAAGGTGACACGGGTCCAAAAGGTGATAAAGGCGATAAAGGAGATACTGGCGAGCGTGGCGCAACAGGTGTTGCCGAACTAAAAGGTGCATATATCATTAGTTACGTCGACCCGCAAACATTTCCCGAAAACGGGCTTGAAATCGCAAGCAACGCGCGCCTGCCGCTTTCGCGAATGGAACTAGACAACGGAGCAGTTGTTTTGCTAGATACAACCGAAAACACGATTTCGTTTGCCGAAACGGGCGTCTATATGGTTACGTTCTCAACCAACGCATACGTCAAAAAAACGGGCGCCGACTTCAACCACAAAACCGACTTCGTCGCAGTCGCATTCCGCATTGTCGGCACGGACGACGTCTTAGCCGCAACCAACACGTGGACGCCGACCGAAGTTGCAATCAACACATTCGGGCAAGGACTGTTAACAGTCGCCGACACTTCCGCAAAATATGAACTTGTCAACGTCCAAAAAAAGAGCATCTATATCGTCGGCGCCGATATCACGGAAACGGTTTCCAATTCTTATTTTACCGTACCTATGGTATCAATAATCATCAATAAACTTGACAAAATCGACGGCTAATTGCCGCGCGCAATTACGCTACAAATGAAAGGTGTTAATAATTAAAACAAAAAGCGCACAGCATTTTTTGCCGTACGCTTTTTGTGAATATGGACGTATTTTATGGTAAAACAGTGATTGTTTGTGCTGGCGCGGTCAAATTGCAATTTCGCCCATAACAAAACCTGCAGTCGCGGCCTATGCCGCCCAAACCTGCGGCAGTGATACGCCGCGAAAGAAGTCACCAAGTTTATTAACTATGTACCCAAACATCGTATAGTGTCTCTCGCCAAACCTGCAGCCGTGCGCCGTCGCACCGAGAGACAGACTGAATAGAAAGTAGAAAAATGCGCCGTCAACAAAAGCAACTTGCTTGTAGTGACAGTACTTGCAGCCGCGGGGCTTACTTTAAACGAAGGTACATAGTTAGTTGACTATGTACTCCCGTTTGTATTGTGCCACTCACCAAACCTGCACCAGTGGCGTACGCCACCAACAAAATAGGGGGAAAGGGTTGTATATTGAATGAAAAGGTGGTACAATATAGGAAAACTTTGGAAACAATGAAATATGCTAAAGAAACTAAACACACTAGTGAAATCAATGCAAAACGGCAGCGCCGCCGCATTCGAGGACTTCTATAACAGCACCTACCGACTGCTGTACTCAGTCGCATACGGCGTCCTGCGCCGAAAAGACCTCGCGGAAGACGCCGTGCAAGAAGCGTTCGTCGCAATATATAAAGGTATGCATAATATCGACGTCGACAACTATAACATCATCAATTATGTATACACAATCGCGAAAAATAAAGCGCTCAACATACTGAAAAAGCAAAAGACACACGCCGACATCGACGATGAAATCTTAATCAACACGCTCAGCGACAAAAACGCCACCCCACGCCCGTGCGCAAGCCTCTTGGACGACTGTAGGAAAATTTTGTCCGCCGATGAATATGAAGTCGTTGTCCTGTCACAAATCAAAGGTTTCAAAAGAAGAGAAATCGCCGAAATGCTCGGCAGCAACATCAATACAATCACGTGGCGCTACCAACAAGCGCTCAAAAAACTAAAAAAAGTCATCAAGGAGGGAGATTATGAGCTTTAAGCGTAGACTAAAAAAGGGAATCAACAGCATTGCGCCCAATCAAGTTGTCTTGAACAACATCCGTAAAGAATGCGGCATCGAAACCGCAGCGCAGCAACCAAAACCACGCAAAACGCTTCGTATGTTTGCGCTGCCCGTGTTTGCGTGCCTCTTGCTTGCAGTCGTGTGCTCAAGTATAGTGTTCGCACTGCCAAAAGGGCAAGAAGCGTACGTGCTTGTCGAAATGAACCCCAAAGTCGAATTTGTCGCAAAAAATGACACCGTCATCAAGCAGCGCGCACTCAATAAAGAAGCGCAAGTTTTGCTGCTCGGAATCGACTATTGTGGCGACTCCGTCGCAACCGCCATTAAAGCAGTCGTCCGCGACGCCGAAGCACTGGGGCTAATTTCTAAAGGCGACCCCGTCTGTATATCAATGGTGGATACAACGCAAATCGGCGGCAAAGCAAAAAATATTCACGAATCGTCAGTCATAGATACGCTCGGCAAAGATTTTCAACTGACAACAAGTTTTTCAAACAAAAACGACCTAGTCAAAGCCGTCGCAAATAAATGCGACGTCGCGAAAGGTAAAGTCGAAAACAAAAGCGTCGATAAACTGATTGCAATGTACGCAAATTACGACGAAGCCGAACTAATGAACTTCAGCAAAACAATTGCCGCGCAAATCAACGGCTACCGCGCCGAACTCGATTTAAACTTGAAAAGTGACCAAAATTTGGCGGATTGCGAAAAGGTACTCGACTTGCTGCGCTCAATCAAATATAACCTCTTGGTCTACAACAACGGACAAACGGACGAACTGCGCTCCGTGCTTGAAAAATACGTCGCGCTCGCAAACGTCCGCTACGACAATATATTAAAGGACTTGACATTTGACGCAAACGGCGTTGTCGCGCTAAACGCATTAATCGACGACTACGAAAGCCGCTGCCTGTCAATCGAAACCGCTTATACATCCGCCTTTGAAACAAAACTCCTTGATTTGAAACTCCGCATCCTCGCCGCCATAAAATAAGGGAAAAGTATTCCATATAAAGAGGAATATTTGCCCAAAAACTACAAATAATAAAAAAGGTGTGAATTTTGTTTGACTTATTTTGTCAATTTGTGTAAAATATTGTTAAAGAATAACGAAAGTTAGGGGAGTGTAGTTATGGAAACTAAGTCTAATAAAGGAATAAAGGGTATCATAACCCTTGCCGTAGTTTTTGTTTTGTGCATCGCGCTTGTACTTGCCACAACCCTTGGCGACCTCAGCGCAAAAAAGACCGCTACAGGTACAATCACTTTTGACCTTGCCGATTACGATTTTCAAGTCGATATGGGTTCAGCAACAACCGAAAAAATTTATCCGGGGCATTCTGCAAATACAAATACTGTCGCATTGAAAAATACATACAAGACTAGGGACGATGGTACTACAGGCGCTACTGCAGGAATGGGGGGAGTGTATGTAAAATTGACTTTTACAACAGTTAACATTGAGGGAACTGATTATAGTGTGGATAGTATTACTGAAAACTCGACTAACAAAACGATTGAAATAGTCGCAAAAATCGGTTCAGGCAACTCGTCAAGTTTGATGACGATAGCGCTACAGCAATCCGCTGGAGCGAACGGGGCTGAAACTGCAAATAAGGCTCTTTATTGGAGAGCAGTTGCTTCTGAAAAGGCAGTTTATCTTTCAAGTGCAGCTATTGGAACAGAGCTTTCTGACAGCAATAAAGCAACACTTGCTTTTACAGGTAAAAATGCAACTGATGACAAAATAGTATCAATTAATATGCAAATTACTGGCGAAGCGAGTGACGCAACAAATGGGTTCAATGCATCTAGCGCAACATCTGCAGGGCTTTTGAATAAATATCAAAATAACACTGTGAAAGTAAGTTACACAGCCGCTTGGGGTACTACAATTGCAAATATAGGTAAAACTGCATAATGAATAATTGTTAAGCATTTAGAGGTCGCGAAAGCGGCTTCTTTTTGATATTGTGGTAGGATACTTGACAAAAAGTTCAAAATCAAGTACAATAAAGTTAATGGAGTGCGTATGTTTTTCAAAGGTGGATGTTTGTTTAAATTAATACCGACAATTCTTTTCGTGGGAGTGATTGTGTTCATCATTCTCAAGTACTGGAGATAGCGGATGAAAAAAAGTTTTTTGACTTGCGCGGGTTCGCTCATTTTAATTCTTGTGGTTGTCGTTGTGGGCGGCATTGCGGGGTTCAATTTGATACGCGATTCGTTCAAAACATCAGTTTTGCAGGAACTCGGCTTTTCGTCGCAGGCGGAGTATGATGAATTCACGGCGAAACTCAATGAATCGTTTGACGAAACTACTTTCTATCAGCATACGTACGCGGATGTTGACAAGGCGTCCGTTAAGGACAAACTCAGTGGCGCAATCACGTTTGCGGACGGTTCGGCATTGTTTTTGGAAAACGGATACTTTGATATTGACGCACTAGAAAAGGACGACAACGCGCGCGTGACATCTGCACTTGAGTTCACGGACAAGGAATATTCTTATTTTGCGCAGTTGTTGCTTGCCTCTATCTATCACTCAAATGAAGAAGAAAACGCGGCGCTTGACAACTTTCAAATCATTTCACTTGTTGTGAATGAGGACGGAACGCACACACTTGTGATGAAATTATCAACTGCCACAATGAAAAAGTCGATGAAATCATATGGTTCGGCGTTGCCAAGCAGTTTGTTTTTGAAGATTGATTATTCAATTTCAGTAACTGCTGCGATGGAAACCGCGAGGGCGCAATACAAGATTGCGAGCGCGTCAATGCAAGTGAACCAACTGAATGAAACATACAACGCTAAGTGCAACACATTTTTGAACAAGGTGTTCAGCGCGCAAGATGCTGCTGCTGAGTTTGCGAAAATTTTTATTTCGCTGACAAACGCGTTTGACGCTGCCACAAGTGCTACGACAATGTTTGCTCACGACGCTATTAGCGTTACTGCTTAGGAGAATTGAAAATGGATTATAAGTATAACAATTTTGATACATTGCGATATGATGCGGAAGACGACGATTCTCCTAGCGCTGGAAGCGTGGGGGGCGCTGCTGAGCAAATGAAAGAATCGGCGGGTTCGGCTATGAACGCGGCGTCGAGTGCGCGCGATGCTTTGCGCGGTACGGCGCAGGGCAGCGGCAAGTCTGAGGCGGGCAAGTCGCTTGGCAAAGGTGGCGGCAAGGGCAATGGTAAGGCTGAAGTCAACAAGATGAAGCGCGACAATGCATCGCGCAGCCGCACGGGCGGTGCAAAGGGTGCTGCTGGTGGAAAGGCAAATGCGGCTGGTGGCGCTGCTGGCGCAAGTGGTGCGAGTGGCGGAAGTGTGAGCGGCGTTTCCTCAAACGGCGGGTCGGTGAGCGGGAGTTCGCAGGACGCAAAGACGCAGGACAATGGCGGCAAGTATGATATGAAAAAGGCGTACCTTAACAAGTTCAAGTTCAAACTACAAAAGAACTCTGAGGAGGAAGCAAAGGCGGAGGCGGAGGCGAACCGCTGCGACCCGTGCAATGAGTTAAAGGCGGGTAACGGGCTTGATTTTGGGTGCATTGACTGGGGTAAGTGTGCGTTTATGAAGCCGTGCTGCAAGAAAGCGCCTCATCCGTGCGGCTGCTTTGCGTATATGTGTTTTGGCATTACTTTCATTGGCGGTCTTATCAGTTCAATTCTCCTCTTCTAGGCGCGATGGCGCGCAGCCACAGGTACTGTCCCTACGTGTCAGTGACATGCGTGGGCGGCAAACTTGAATGCATTCTATGTGCTTGGTGAGTAGGGAAAGCCCCGCCACTGTGGGTACTGTCCCTACATGCAAGTGATTTTTGAGGACGGCGCATTTTTGTGCGTTCTATGCACTTTTATTCTCGGGTGCGATAGCCCCGCCGCTACAGGTTTGGTGAGTGGCATTAAACAGGTTTGGGTACATAGTTAATTGGTTATGTACCTTTTGCGGGGATAGCCCCGCCGCTGTGAGTATTGTTCCTACTTTAAGTGATTTTTGTGGACGGTGCGCTTGTGGGCATTCTATGCGGCAGCGGAAAGGTTGTTTTATAAAAAATGGGAGTTTGTGTAATGGATACAAAGGTAGTTACAATTTGCGGCAGTATGAAGTTTGCAAAAGAAATGATTGAGTATACAAAAGAACTTGAGACCAAACACGGTTGGTGTGTTATTCAATGTGTTTACGGACTAAATCCAGCGGAACTTGGTGTGGAAGAACTAGATAGAGTTGTCAACGCGCACTGGAAGAAAATTGACATTTGTGACGCGATTTTTGTTGTCAATGTTGGCGGATACATTGGAGCGTCGACTCAAAAAGAGATAGAGTATGCAAAATCGCTTGGCAAAGAAATCATTTTTGCTGTCAATTGATATGCTACATAAAAAACACATAGAATTGTCACTATGTGGTTTTTATGTAGTTCGATTGCACAAAACATTTTTGATATTTGGATTTGTTGGGCTGTTACTTTAAGATGTGGAATTTTCTTTGAAAATTAGTTTTAATCGTTTGATAATATGTTCTAAAAAATGTGGGTAAAAAAGGCGAGTTATCCACATTTTTTGCACAAATGTGGATAACTTTGTGCATAACTTGGCTATTTTGCGTGTAAATAGTGTAGTTTTGTGCATAAAATACAAGGGTTTTCGTAAAGTGCTTAACTAAAAATTTTTATTTAATAAAACATATTTTCTAAACTGTTTGTGGCTCATATTGTGGCGCGTTTTGCAATATAATAGATTGATAAATCGTGCAAAAATTTGCGGTTAACTCATAAATTTTTGGTGTGGTGCTATATGACGAATATGAAAAGGAACATTATTTTTTTGTGTGCGGTGGTGCTTGTTTTTGTTGCGTGCATCTGTGCTTTTGCGCGCGGCGGAACTGCGGCATCTAATGCGATTCCGCAGCGGGCGCTGACGGTTGTGCTAGACGCGGGGCACGGCGGAATTGATGTTGGGGCGGTTGGCGCGAACGGAACAATTGAGAGCGACCTTAATTTGAAGTACTGCCAGATGCTAAAGGGTGTGCTTGAAGAATACGGCGTCAATGTCGTGATGACGCGCAGCACAAAGGACGGGCTGTACAGTGAGTTCAAAAACGGGTTCAAGCGCGAGGATATGAAAAAGCGCAAGGAAATCATTGTGGCGACAAATCCCGACGCTGTGATTAGCATTCATATGAACAAGTACTCAGCAAGTTCGTCTCACGGCGCGCAAGTGTTCTATGACGACGAAAAGGGCACAGGGAAAGTTTTTGCCGAGACGCTGCAAGAAATTTTCAAAAAACAACTTGATTCGGCGCGCGCCGAAGCGCAGGCGGGTGACTTGTATATGCTCAAGTGCATCGACAAGCCGTCAATCTTGGTCGAGTGCGGGTTTTTGTCCAACCCTGAGGAAGAACGACTTTTGACAACGACGGAGTATCAAAAAAAGATTTGCCTTTGCATCGCGTCGGCGCTACTTGCAGTTGTCGCTTGACAAAACTTAGTGAAAAGTTGTATAATTCTAATGAGAAAAGGACGAAAGAAATGGCAAATTTGACAGTTCATATCGCGGTTGCGCAAGAGTGGGCAAAGCGCCACAAAGTGCAAGATTTGGACGACTTTATTTGGGGTGCTGTCGCGCCCGATGTTTTGAGTTGGGAAAAGAATAATAGTTACGTCACGCATTATGGCGACAGAGTCGACGAAAATACGCCGCTAAAAGATAACTTAGGCAACAAAACGCATCTTGAGAAATATCTTGCCTGCAATACGATAAATACCGACTACGATAAGGGCTATTTTTTGCATTTAGTAACCGACTTCTTGTATTATAATGATTTCATTAATTTTGACGTGCTGCAAAAATATTATGACACGCACGATAGAAAAATCAAAGGGTGTTTTTACCACGATTACGACTGTACGCTTGAGTTTGTGACAAAAGCATTTAAGGTAAACTATAAAAATAAACATCGCGAAGTTTCCGCGCTTGAAGAAAAGTACGGTAAATGCGCAATCAAAGACGCGCCGTGGCTCTATAGTGAGCAGCAACTTGCGGACTTTATCGTCCGCGTCGCTGAAATTGACCTCGACGCCCTAGCGCAAAAAATTGTGAAAAGCGCAAACATAAACAACCGCGGATTGTAATGATTTTTAAGATGAAAACCATTTTTTATTTAGGAAGTATCACAGTTCGCGCGCCGCGAATTGCAATGATTAAAAAATGAAAAACCTGTTATTGATAAAATTCAATAGCAGGTTTTTATATAAAAAAGGTGCTGAACAAATCAACACCTTGCGGAGCCTCACAGCCGATATTTCAGCACCCTAACTTACTCCGCTCGGGAACTACAGGCGTACTTGTTCCTTTGGTCGTTTGTGACCCCAACGGATGCAATGTAAGTATAGCATAAAAATATTGAGATGTAAAGCAATCTGATGAATAGAAGCAAAAATCCCAGTACCGAAATGATACTGGGTTGTTTTGGCTCCTCGAGTAGGATTATTCACGCAATGCGTGCCTATCTCGAGTCGCGCAAACGCAGTTGCAGGACAAAACAAGTGAATAGAAGCAAAAAGCCCGAAAGTACTAGACTTTCGGGTTGTTTTGTGTATGTACGACAAAATCTCGTTTTTCGGGCTGTTTTCGGGAGTGTGTCGGACGATAAGTATTTTGGGGGCATTACTGAGATTGTGGTAGATGACAAGAATTCTTTGATTCGTATATTATTTACTTCCGACACGAAATCAGGAAAGCAAACTCAATTTCATGAATCATGTCTATTTTCATTTGTGTTTTTGAGATCAAAGAAGTAATATTGTCTACCGTATCAGGGTAAACCCGAAGTTTTCTGACGCCCATATCAATATATTCGCTTTGGTTTTTATCAATTGATAAGCAGAATTTTCCTGCGTTATTAAGAAGCGAGTCTACTTTTTCAATAACTTTTTTCGTTAATCCTTCGACAAAAATCGCTTCACTCATTTTTGAATCCTCCGCACGGCTCTCAGCTCAATGTATCCGCGCTGTCCGCGAGGTTCTAATTGAATGCGCGGATTTTCATCGTCCCAGCGGTAGCCTATGACGGACGGATCGTAACTATCTATTGCCGTTTGTACCATGCGGATAGCTTCGCAATAATCTTCTTCGCGGAAAGACGGTCCTTGAAACATAAGAAATTCTGCTTCGGGCAGATGAATGGTTTCAAGTCCTTCCGGAATGATTCCCGCATAGTCGGTTTCGACCTCGACACCTTGCACATAGGTGGATGTATTCGGCTTTTTGTATTTTTCGGGTAGCCACATGGAAACCGGTTCTCCGCAGAGCGACTTCATACTCATAAGAATACCCCAAACGTCACAACTGACTTCTTCGCAGTACGGGAAATAGTCTGCCGCCT